>CAXUEB010000053.1:13402-20353 GCA_964249775.1 uncultured Spirosoma sp. | reverse complement strand
CCGCAACGTCAGTCCGCACTTCAACCCGCTCGACCCCGACACGCCCTTGGACGTTTCGCTGTCGACGTTCCGGGATGGTCAGGAAACAGAGCGTGATCGCTACCGGCGGTTGGTGCAGGACAACACCACGCGCCGGGGCTTCAACTTCTCGAACGTGCGCAAGGTAAAAACGAATCCTAACGCCAAAGCGCACTTCTGGGACGTAGAAAACCTGGCGCTTACCTACGCCTACAACGACACCAAGCGCACCAACATCCTGACGGACGAGTATTTGCAGGAACAGTACCGGGGCGGCCTGGCTTACACCTACAGCAGTCAGCCGCGGGCGTTCGAGCCGTTCCGCAACCGGGCCAGTTTCGACGTGCCTTACCTGCGCTGGCTGAAAGACTTCAACCTGACCTTGCTGCCGTCGCTGGTGAGCATCCGGGCGGACGTGGACCGGAGTTTCATCAAAACCCAACTGCGCTCGTCGGACCTAACGACGGCCGGCATCGTGCCGCAGTTCGAAAAGTATTTTCTGTTCAACCGCTATTACGACCTAACCTGGAACCTGACGCGCAACCTGGTTCTGACCTACAAAGCGCAGGCCAACGCTCTGATCGACGAACCGGCCGGCGACATCAACACGCAGGCCAAACGCGATTCCATCCTGAGCAGCATCAAGCGGCTGGGCCGGATTAAGAACTACGTGCAGGACATCCGCGCGACGTACCGCCTGCCGTTGGACAAGATTCCGGCTTTAGACTGGATCGCGGCCGACGCCATCTACGCCGTGGGCTACCAGTTTCAGGCTAACTCGTTCGGCATTGCTGACTCGGCGGGCGTGCCGTTCGGCAACATCCTGCGCAACAACCGCGAGCGGGGCATCACGGGTCGGGTCGACCTGATTCGGTTGTACAACAAACTCCGCTACCTGCGTTTCGTGAACACGCCCGCGCCGGTGCGCAAGAATTTTGCCCGCAACCCCGGCGACGTGGAAGACATCGTGCGGGGCGAAAGCCGGGTGTTGAAAAACTTTACGCGGGCCTTGCTGACGGTGCGGGGCATCAACTTCTCCTACACTGTTCAGGAATCGACCGTCTTGCCGGGCTTCTTGCCGACGCCGAGGTTCTTTGGCCTGAGCCAGGAGAACGCGCCGGGGCTGGGCTTCGTCCTGGGCAGTCAGGAGCGGACAATTGCGTACCGGGCCGCCGAACGGGGCTGGCTAACGCCGAGCACAGTGTTGAACACGCCGTTTCAGCAATCGCTGTCCCGCAACTTCAACGCCCGCACGACGCTGGAGCCGTTCCGCGACTTTCGGATGCAGGTCGAGTGGCGGCTGACGCGCACCGACGCGTACCAAGAATTTTACCGGCCGGGCGCGCTGGGTGGCCCGTTTGAAACGCTGTCGCCGGTGCGCAACGGGCAGTTCAGCATGTCGTTCTGGTCGTTCCGCACGGCGTTTACGCCCCTGCGCCGGGACAACTCCTCGCCCATCTTTGACCGGTTTGAGGAGTACCGCAAGTACTTTACCGACCGATTAACAACGGCTAATCCCGAACCCACACGTGGCACGTACACCCCAACCTCGCAGGACGTCTTGATTCCGGCGTTTTTCGCGGCCTACAGCGGTCAGTCGGTGGAAAAAGCGCAACTGTCGCCGTTTTACAATTTTCCCCTGCCCAACTGGCGGGTCGATTACAACGGTTTGTCGGGGCTGGATTTTATTAAAAAGCGGTTCAGCGCCTTTACGGTCACCCACAGCTATACGTCGAATTACAGCGTGGGCAACTTTATCTCAAACTTAGACTACGGCGCGGCTTACGTCAATCTGGCCGTGCAGGGCTACCCGATGGCGACGGCCGTTAACCAGTTGGGGCAGTTTGTGCCGGTGTTTGCCATGAGCACGATCACCATGTCGGAGAAGTTCGCGCCGGTGCTGGGTATACAGTTCCAGACGCGTAATCGCATCAGCGGGCGTCTGGAATACAACAAAAGCCGCGACATTGCCCTGAGCCTGTCGAACGCGCAGGTGGCTGAGTTAACCAACAATGACGTGACGGGTTCGATCGGCTTTACCCGGCAGAACGTCCGCATTCCGTTCCGCATCAACGGGGCGTACAAAAAGCTGAAAAATGACTTGACAGTGGCCATTAACCTAACCCTGCGCGACACGCGGGCCATTCAGCGTAAGTTAGACGCCGAGCAAATTCTGACGGCCGGTAACTACAACTTCCAGTTCCGCCCGCAGGTCAGCTACATCGTCAGCCGGCGACTAAACGTCAACGTCTACTTCGACCGGACACTCAACGACCCGCTCGTGTCGAACTCCTTCAAGCGGGCTACGACGGCGGGCGGGGTGCAGGTCAAGTTCAACCTGGCGGAGTAGTCTCGATGGTATCAATCAGCGTCCGGTTGGGTTGCGTAAGCGCGAGAATCCAAACCGGACGCTGGTTTGTTTACAGAAAAGACAATCGGTACGTTCGTGCCGTAAACAGCAGCGGAAAGGCAAAAGGAGATAACAGAAATCCGCGACGAAGACCTAACCCCGGAGCAACGGGAGAAGTGGCTGGCGTTTTACCGGAAGGCGATACAGCGCAAGTGGGAAACGCAGGCAGAAATCCGGGAGTACGGCAAAACGCAGGAGTTTAAAGACTCAACCGAACGGTTAAAACAAAAGAATGCAGAGCGCAGGACCAACCGCTTGTGCGTTTGAATAGGTCGGCGGGTGGGATAATACGTACAATTTCAAGCCGAGCGCTGATTACGTACCATTAACGGAATTTTGGCGCGATGATTTTTACGAAATCGTTATCGAAGTTGCTTTCGCTCCTGAGCCAAACCGTGTACCGGCTGATTCGGCTGTCTTGCTCACTATAATCGTTATTATCACAAACTTATCTACTGTTCATCAGCGCGTCATCCTTTACATCTGCGATGATTCCGACTCGCGGGAATCGGTGCGCCATCCTCGACGCCTTTAACCGCTTAGCCGCTGGCGAAAAGTAAAGGTTGCGCCTTGTTTTTGCCTAAAAGAAAGACAAACTACGCCGAATACGAGAAATCATCCTTTACCCGAACTGGCTGAACAACGGCCGGGTTGTTAGCGTAGACGAACAGGAAGCCGACCAACGTTATTGATTCAGTAGCTGCGCCATAGCTACGTCTCCGCGGTCGGCGTTTTTGGCCTTCTTCACTCAACAACCATCCGGTGAAAGCGATACGATTGGCCGCTTGCGTGGCTGGGTTATTCTGGATTCTGAGCCTACCCGTTGTGGCGCAGCCGACAACGCCAAGGTACGCCCAACGCGGCTTGGGGCGGTTAGTTTACCGTGTTTTCAACGACACTTCGTCGGAGGCCGCGTCGAAGATTCTGGTGTTTCCCACGCTGGGTTACGCGCCCGAAACCAGCCTCGAAATTGGCCTGCGCACGTTTTCGCTTTTCTACGCCAAGAAAGACACCACCGTCAACCGCCTGAGCGAAATCAACCTGTACACGTTTGCTACGTTACGGGGTCAGTTTGGGGCATTGCTCGAAAACGCGGTGTACTCCAACCGCAACAAATACTTCTTGCTGGGCCGCGTTCGCTACCAACAGTTTCCGCTTTTGTACTACGGCATTGGTCCCGAAACCAGCGCCGAGGAGCCGGCGCTGGTGAGTTCTAACTACATTCAGATCAGGCAGCGGGCCTTACGCCGAACGGTTGAAAACTGGTACGCTGGGCTTGAAGTCGATTACCAACGCATCAGTCAGGTTTCGTTCGCGCCCGAAGACCCCGCCAATTTTACCTTGCCCGAAGGGTCCAACGGCTCCACGACGCTGGGGCTGGGAGCCGCGCTTGTTTACGACGACCGCCGAAACGTCTTGAATGTTCGGCGGGGCGGCTTCTTAGAAACCGGCATTCTGTTCTACCGGCCGGAGTTCGGCAGTAACTATCAATACCGCAGTTTGGTCGTCGACGGGCGTCTTTACCGGCCGTTGGGCGATGAGCACCGGGTGCTGGCGATGCAGGTACTCGGCACGTTCCAGACCGGCACGATACCATTCAATAACTTGGCCCTGCTGGGGGGCGAAAACACCATGCGCGGCTACTACTTAGGCCGTTACCGCGACAAAAACTTAGTGGCCGTGCAATCGGAGGTGCGGTGGCTCCCGTTCGGGTTCAGCAAACGCTGGGGTGGTACGCTCTTTGGTGGCTTAGGTACGGTGGCCCCGTCGGTGGGGGCCTTCCGGCTGGAGCACGTTCGTTGGGCGGTGGGCGGTGGCGTGCGGTTTCTGTTTTTTCAGAAGAAAGACGTGTTTCTGCGGGGCGACCTCGGCGTTACCCGCGAAGGAACGGGCATTTACCTGTCGCTCGGCGAAGCATTTTAGACCGGCGTTCGGGCTTGCAAATCCGACCCAGGGTGTCGTATTTTGTGATCGTTAATCAATTCCGCAATGAATTTTCCCCAAGAACTACGATACACCCAAGACCACGAGTGGATTCTGATAGAAGACGACGGCACGGCCGTGGTTGGCATTACGGATTTTGCCCAACACGAACTGGGCGACATCGTGTTTATCGACATTACGGCCCTGGGGCAGTCGCTCAACCAAGGCGAGATTTTCGGGTCGGTGGAAGCGGTAAAAACCGTTTCGGATTTGTTTTTGCCCGTTACCGGCGAGGTGCTGGCGCTGAACGAAGCCATTGAAAAATCGCCGGAACTGCTCAACGCCGACCCGTACGGCGAAGGCTGGATCATCCGCCTGAGACCCGCCGACGCCAGCGCGGTAACCGATTTGATGACGGCCGACGCGTATCAGGCGTTAGTGGGTGCCTGATCGAGACAAGTCTCGTGAGAAGGCTCCACGGCCGGTTAGTCGCGCGGCTAACCGTCCGTGGAGCTTTTTTTAGCCGTTTGTTTGGGTCCGTCGCCTACCTTTATGCAACTCTTAATTCGTTCCGCCCGCATCGTGGATGCCGCTTCGCCGTTCGACGGGCAAGTGAGCGATTTACTGATTGACAACGGGCTAATCCGGCAGATTGGCCCGGCGCTGACCGCCGACGCGGACGTGCGCGTCGTGGAGGTCGATAACCTGCATGTGTCGCCGGGCTGGATTGACCTGCGCGTATCGGCGCAGGACCCTGGCTACGAGCACAAAGAGGATCTGACGAGCGTTTGCCAGGCGGCCGCGGCTGGCGGCTTTACCGATATTGTTTTGTTGCCCAACACGCAGCCCGCCGTGGATACCAAAGATACGCTGGGCTACGTCCGGCGCATGGCCGAAGGACAACCGGTGGGCGTGCACGTCCTGGGGGCCGTCACTAAGCAAGCGGCCGGTGCGGATTTTACAGAGATGCTGGACCTGCACCACGCCGGGGCCGTGGCGTTCTCGGACGGTCATCATCCGCTGCAAAACCCCGACCTGCTGCTGAAAACGTTGCAGTATCTGCAACCGATCGACGGTCTGCTTATCAACCGTCCCGAAGAAGCGATGCTAACCCGCTTTGGGCAGATGCACGAGGGCGTTCAAAGTACCCTGCTGGGTCTGAAGGGCATGCCCGCCCTGGCCGAAGAATTGATGATTGAGCGCGATTTGCGGCTGCTGGAATACGTAATCGGGGAGCCAGAAGGCAAGCCGGAAAGAAAGAGCGATGCTGACGCAAGCCCATCGCCTTTGCGGCTTGCCTCCTTGCCTCCCATCCTCCATTTCTCTACCCTTTCCTCGGCCCGCTCGGTCGAATTGATTCGGCAGGCCAAAGCGCGGGGTTTGCCGGTAAGCTGCGACGTAGCGGCCCATCAGCTTGTCTTTGACGATTGGGCCTTGGCCGATTTTGATACGAATCTGAAAGTAAACCCGCCTTTTCGATCACCCGACGACCGGGCGGCTCTGTGGGCCGGGCTGGCCGACGATACCATCGACGCCATCGTGTCGGACCACCAGCCGCAGGATGCCGAAAGCAAAGAATCCGAGTTCGATCAGGCCGAATTTGGCGTAACGGGACTGGAAACGGTTTTCGGAGCCGTGATGACCCACAACCGGAACCTCCCGTTGGCTCAACTCGTTGCCAAACTAAGCACCCGCCCCCGGCAGATTCTGCGACTCCCGGCCGTCACCATTGCCGAAGGGCAGCCCGCCCGCCTGACGCTGTTTGACCCCGCCGGTCGGTGGACGTACGACCGAACGCGCTCGAAGTCGAAAAACTCACCGTTTCTGGGGCAAGCGCTCACGGGTCGCGTTATTGGAACCGTTTACCAGGGACAGTTTAACCACAACCCATGAAAGCCATTCTTGCGTACTTTGGACACCCGCTCCTTAAGATACCCCTGTTGGCCGGGCTGACGACGGGTATCCTTTGTTTTCTGTATTTCCTGGCGCTCTACGCCTTAGGCGTTCCGGCGTTGGGCAACGTGCGCGTGCTGGACTACGGCATCCACATCATTATGATCGTCGCTACGATCTGGTATTACCGCAAATACATCGGCCACGGACGGCTGCACCTGTGGGAAGGCATAACCATTGGCTACGTGCTGAACACGGTGGCCGCTTTAGTCACGAGTTGGCTTATTTACTTCTTTGTCACGCAGGTCGACGCCGGCGTGTTTGCGGAGTACGTCGTCAATTCCAAAAAACTATTACTGGCCGGCAAAAAACAGATTATTGACCAGTTTGGCCCGGAAACGTTCAACGAACAGTGGACCAAAGCGAGCACCATGCAGCCCGGTGTCTTACTGCCCGACGAGTTGACCAAGAAAACGGCCTTGGCCGTCCTGCCCGTGCTGATTATTTCGTTGCTTTTCCGCAAACAGGATTACAGTGTTTTGCAATAGCCAGTAGCCCGGACGGCCACGTCTGGGCGTAAACTCTGTTTCTATGAACATCCCCGGACGTGGCCATCCGGGCTACTACCTACCCTTATGAACGACCAACCCTCAATCGCCCGCGTTGCCCTTCGATGGGGCGGCATTCTCGGCATTGCCCTTATTCTG
>CAXUEB010000053.1:320-13392 GCA_964249775.1 uncultured Spirosoma sp. | reverse complement strand
TGTTTTTGACCGACAACGGCGGCAATCCAGGTTTGGGTTTTGTTTCCTACGCCATCAGCATCGGCGGTCTGCTATTGGCGATGCGTGATTACCGAACCCAGAACGGCGGCTTCATGCGCTACGGCGAGGGCGTGAGCGTGGGCACCCTAACGGCTGCCTTATCGGGTCTGTTGTCCAGCCTGTTTTACGTGTTCTACACGACCGTTATTGATACCGGCGTTACGCAGCGGATGCTGGATCAGATGCGCGAACGGTCGGAAGACAGCGGCTTGACCGACGAGCAAATTGACCAGCAGATGAGCGTGATGGAGCTGTTCCAGAGTCCGGGCTTGGTATTTGTGGTGGGCGTGATCTCGGCCGCAATTACCGGCCTCCTGCTTTCGTTACTCATTGCCGCGTTCATGCGCCGGAACAAGGCTAATCCGTTTGATTAAAAACGTTGGTCGTTCGTGGGTTGTGCTTGACTAACCCGTCCGTCGGAGCAGCAGAATGGGCGCGTCGGCTAATCACAACCCACGAACCACCAACTTATCCCCTGTCTTCGTGCTGGCTATTTTTCGCAAAGAAGTCAATCAATTCTTTTCGTCGCCCATTGCCTACATTATCATGGGTGTGTTCCTAACGGCCGTGGGGCTGCTGCTGTGGGTGTTTCCCGACACGAGTCTGCTCGACAACGGCTACGCTGACCTGGGCACGTTCTTTACCCTAACGCCCTACGTCCTGCTGTTTCTGGTGCCGGCCATTACGATGCGGTCCATTGCCGACGAGGTGCGCGCCGGTACGCTCGAATGGCTCCTGACTAAGCCCGTCAGCCGGTGGGGGGTAGTGCTGGGGAAGTTTGCGGCCAGTTGGCTGCTTGTCGCCGTAACGCTCCTGCCGACGCTGTTGTACTACGTCACGCTGTACCAACTCGGTTCGCCAGTGGGCAATATCGACTCGGCGGGCGTGTTTGGTTCGTACACCGGGCTGTTGCTGCTGGCGGGCGTGTTTGTCGCCATTGGCCTGTGGGCGTCGTCGCTCAACGACAATCAGGTGGTGGCGTTCGTGCTGGGCGTATTTTTTTGTTTTTTGCTGTACGTCGGGCTAAATGCCGTAGCCGGCCTGTCGGCGCTCGGCGGCTTTTCGTACTACCTGTCGTATTTTGCCTTGGATGAGCAGTACCGCGCCCTGGGCCGGGGTTTAATTGACTCGCGCAACGTGGTTTACCTGCTTACGTTAACGGCCTTCTTTTTGCTGTTGACCCTTACCCGGCTGCGAACGAGCGCCGACCAACTTCTCTTCATCTCCCATGAAGTACACCTGGTTGGGGAAACTGCGGGCCGTTGGCTGGACCTTAGTTATGCGTATCGGCTGAACCCTGCCGGGACCGGACGTGCCGCCGGTACTAAGCTGGAATGACAAGCTCATGCACGTTGCCATTTTTGTGCCTTTCAGTCTGCTTTGGCGCTTGTCGGGCCGCAGCCTGGGCTGGACGTTACTGGCCGGCTTAGGCTACGGCATCTTGATTGAAGTCATTCAGGGGCTGTTTCCGGGGCTTCACCGCAGCGCCGATGTGGAAGACGCCGTAGCCGATTTCGTTGGCACCGTCGTGGGTCTGGCGCTGGCGTGGGGCCTTGGCCGGGCGTTAAACTGGAAGTTGTAGGCTCCCAACTCGAAAAGTCGATTCCACGGGGGACGGTCTGCGAAAATTTCGCCAACTTACCCCCTCAAACTGTTGACCGTTATGCACATTGGATTTATTGGCTTGGGGAAGATGGGGTTCAACCTCGTCAGCAACTTAGTCCGCCACAACCATACGGTTGTCGGCTATGACATCAACGAAACTTTAGTAGAAGCCGTTAAGACCGAAGGGGCGCAGGGCGTAACGTCGTTGGAAGACCTCTACAACGCCTTGCCCGAGAAGCGGGTGCTGTGGCTGATGATTCCGGCCGGGCCGCTGGTCGATAAGGTCATTGAGCAACTGCTACCCTTGATGCAGCCCGGCGACGTAATTATCGACGGCGGCAACTCGCACTACCAGGATTCGATCCGGCGGCACGCCCACCTCAAAGAGCAGGGCGTTGGCTTTTTAGACTGCGGCACGAGCGGAGGCATCAGCGGGGCCTTGAACGGAGCCTGCACGATGGTCGGGGGCGACGCCGACGTGATTGAGCCGCTGCACGGCGTATTTCAGGACATTTCGGTCGAAAACGGTTACCTCTATACGGGACCGGCCGGCAGCGGTCACTTCACCAAAATGGTGCACAACGGCATCGAATACGGCATGATGCAATCCATTGCCGAAGGGTTTGAAGTGCTCCAGAAAAGTCAGTTCCCGTTTGATTTTGCCGCCGTCGCCAAGATGTGGGGCAACGGCTCGGTGATTCGCGGCTGGCTGATGGAACTGACCGAAAACGCGTTCCGCAAAGACGCGAAGTTAGACGGACTCAAAGGCAAAATGTTTTCGTCGGGTGAAGGCAAATGGACGCTCGAAACGGCCCTCGACCTGGGCGTTCCAACGCCGGTGATTGCCTTGTCGCTCATCATGCGCTACCGCTCACTCCAGGACGATACGTTCACGGGCAAGGTCGTCGCGGCCCTGCGCAACGAGTTTGGCGGCCACGCCGTTGCCAAAAATTAACAAACCGATTACCGCAGACTAAATCCCGGCGCAAGTGATTGACCAAATCAGGTATGACTTGCGTCGGGATTTAGTCTGCTGTACCCAAATCTCAACTTTCTCCACCGTCCACGCGCGCTTCGATTAGGCGCTGCACGTCGGCCGGCACGTTCGACAGAAAATCGTAGCCGGTCAGGCGCTCCAAGGCGTCGACGCTTGTAACGTAAGCCTGCCAAGGTTTGTCGGCCGCCGACTGGGTATTCGGCACACGGACGGCGATGACGCGGGTGTTGGTCGATACGCGGGCTGCGTCGTTCGAGCCGGTCGGCAGGACGACAATAATCTTGTAGAGCGTGGCCGGAACGGTCAGCTTGCCGTTCGCTAAGGCCGTGGCCGGGCCGTTCTGACCCGTGCCGCCCGTCCCGTTCGTGCCGGCAATCACGTATACTTCGTTACCGGTTGTGGCGAGTTGGCGTTCGTAGTCTTCTAAATTTTTCCAAACTTCACGGTTATGACGCGGGGCTTGTGGCACGATGTTGGTTAGCAAAAATGTAGCCGCGTTGTCCTCGGTCGATGCGTCGCGATCGTCCGATGGGCACAGGTGGCCCCGATCAAAACCAGAATTGGTGTAGTCGGAAGGCTTCGCTCTAAACCAGCCCGCGGGCAAACTATCGTCGGGACGGAACGCATCGGTTCGGCGGGCGTCGCCTTTCCAGGCGGAGTTTAGGTGCCAGCTTACCCAGTTAGCCAGGCCCCGCTGCCGGCTGTACGAAAGCGCGTAGGCGGACTTGACCATTAGGTAGTTGTTGGGATCGCTGGTGGAAGCGCCACTGGGATTGCCAAGCGTCAGATTGTCGTCGCGCGTGGGCTGCGTTGAACCGGTGGTGCCGGATGGCTTCGGGATTAGTGCGGGTCGGCAGTCGTTGAGCAGCACAACCGTGCTAACCACCAGCAGAATTGTTTGGAGTTGACGCAGCATCTGGTTTAATTTTGTCAGAACGTTGAATATCGATTATACCGCAAATCCAGTAACTTGTTTTCCTCTTAGTCCACCGATTTACTGTGGGCTGCCCATCTGACCCATTTTTAAGCCCTTATGGCTAAAAAAAATCAACCCGGCGGGCCTCGCCCAACGACACCCCGACCGACGACGCCCCAACCGGTCCAGACAGTGGTCGTGAACCGCCCGGCCGCCGGTCGACCCGCCGAAACAAACCTGCGCCCGCCCGTTCGCCCAACGGCCCCCAAACCGGCCGGACCGCCCAGTACGCCCGACCTGCCCATCGAGGAGCGGCCGGTTGCAGGGTGGCCCCCACTGCTGCTGGCGCTGCTGGGCGTCGGCCTGTATATCAACACCTTTGGGCACCAATACGCCCTCGACGACATTGCCGCCATCAGCCAGAATCTATTCGTTAAGCGGGGCATCGCGGGCATTCCCGATCTGTTGCGCACCGAATTCTGGCACTTTAGCAACATTTCGCTGGGGTATTATCGGCCGCTGTCGCTGATTACGTTTGCCTTGGAGCAGGAATACTTCAAGGACAACCCGAACATCAGCCACATGATTAACGCCGGCTTGTACGGCCTGACGGGCTTGGTAACGGGCGTTTTGCTGCAAAAGTGGCTACCCAAGCAAACCATCATGGCCTTTCTCATCGGGTTGGTTTTTATTGCCCACCCGGTGCACACCGAGATCGTAGCCAACATCAAGGGGCGCGACGAGCTGCTGAGCTTTCTGTTTATTTCGGTTATGCTGCTTGCATACTGGCGCTACTTAGAGACGAAGGAACCGGGCTGGATCGTCGGGGCCTGCGTGTCGCTGTACTTAGCGTTTTTATCGAAAGAATCGTCCATCGTTAGTCTGGCCTTGATCCCGGCCATGCAGTACTGGTTTGCCCGCCGGACCGTCTGGGAATCGCTCGTCAGCCTGTGGCCGTTTCTGGTTGTGACGGCCTTGTTCTTCTTCCAGAAACAGCGCATGATTGGTACCCTGAGTGGTACGCCACCGGTCGACTGGGCCAACTATCCCTACGCCATTCTGGGGACGCAAAAGTCGACCATGTTTAAGTTTTTGCTGTACTACCTCCGGCTGCTGGTTTTGCCGCACCCGCTGGTTTACGATTATTCGTACAACGTGATTCCAACCGGCAGCACGGGCGACTGGATGACGTGGGCCGGTTTCTTTATACTCGTAGGCATGATTGTGCTGGCCTGGCGAGGTTTCGTCAAACGGACGCTGTGGGGTTTTGGCTTGTTCTGGTTCTTTGTCACGATGGCACCGGGACTCGGCTTTATCTACTTCCGGGGCGGCATCTTCGCCGAACGGTTTTTGTACGCGGCCGTAATGGGCTTTGGCTTCGTGCTGGTCTGGGCGTTGCAAAAGCTGCTGGTAGGCGCAGATACCGGCGTTCCGGCGGCCGGCGCTCCGGTATCTGCGCCCGTTGGGGTAGAGGCTATCCCGTCCCGGCCGCTGCTGACTCGGTACGCACCCGTGCTTGGCCTGATGATTGTCGTAGCGGGTCTGTATTCGTTCAAAACCGTCGAGCGGAACCGCGATTGGAAAAACAACTTTGTTCTCTTCAATTCAGCCCTCCCCTACGCGCCCAATAGCTGTCAGGTGCAGCGGCACGTGGCAAACGAATGGATTGAGAAAGGCTTGAAAGATCGCAACCGGGCCGATTCGATTGCCAACGCGGTAAACGCGCTCAAACCCAAACCCTTGCCTGACCAAATTCGAAAAGCGCAAGCGCTGATCGACACGAACATCGCGCGCGCCAACAAGCACGGTCGCTGGGCGATTGACCATCTTCAGGAATCGACCCGGATTTACCCAAGCTTCGGCGAAGCGTATTTCTCGATGGCTTACGTGTTTCAGAAGATTACGCCCAACGTTGACTCGGCCAAGTATTACTACAAACGGACCATCCAAGCGGCCAACGCTTACGCCCCGGCGTACAACAATTTGGGCGTGATCTACCAGGGTGAAGGAATTGCGCAAAACAACCGGCGAAAACTGGAACTGGCTTCGTATTACTACAACCGCTCGATGGTCGTTAACCCGGCTTACGTCGACGGGCAGAATAACCGCGCAACCCTCCAAAAAGCCACGGGTATCGACGTTAAATTCCTGCCTGATTCAATTCTCAATCGATACTAAGAGTAATTCACGTTGAACGATCGCTGCCGGTAGAACCCGGTGCGATTCGCGCCAAAAGCCGCTTTTGAACCGAAGCGGCTTTTTTTAGTGAAATTAAGCAAAGTAGTCAGGCATCCGCCAGCGCCCGCTGCGCTTCTTCGCCCGTCATGGCCTTGTCGTAGAAAACCCCGATAGGACCTTGCCGACGCCCACCGTCGCGCAACGAGCCGGTGTCGACCGGCGCGAAGCCCATATCTCGAATTAAGTCTGCCACGACGGCTTTAGCGCGGGCGTCGTTGCTGGCCATGAAGATCGCCCGGCGTTGGGCTTCGGGTTTGGTTGAATCAGCCTGATCGGCTAAGTGCTGCGCCCGAATCGTGTTGAACGCTTTCACCAGACGCGCGTCGGGCAGCCGGTTGGCCGTTTCTTCGCTGGATGTCTGTTCGCCAAGGTCAATCAATTTGTAATCCGCCGAATACGGATTCATGGCGTCAATTACAATCTTGTTGGCCACCATGTCGGGATGGGGCAGGGCTTCAGGCGTGGCCCAGGGAACGGCTAAGAAAACCACCTCGCCAAAATGAGCGGCCTGGTCAACGGTAGCCGCGTGGGCGTTAGGACCCAGTTCGGCAACGACGGCCTGAAGCGATTGGGGGCCACGCGAGTTACTCAACGTCACCTCATGACCCGCGTTAATAAGCAGCCGGGCGGCCGTATGACCAATGTGACCGGCTCCAATGATACCGATTTTCATGTTAGGTAGAGAGTTGGTTTACAGTCACGTAACAAAAAAATCGGGCGGAAGGTGCGGAAGTAAATCGTTGATACTTAGCGGTTCTTAGCTACGATGTCCTTTAACATTTCCTGTAAATAAGCTTTATCGGCTTCTAACCGCTTGATCTGTTCTTCGTAAAGTTTGCGCTCATTGTCGAAATTGTCTTTGCTCAGAAATATGCCACCGTTTGCAGTAGCATGGTTATTCATAGCTCCATAGAAGACCATCTTCTCATCAAAGCCAATCAGATCGTTTAAGCCAACTTTCAGGACTTCGGCAATCTGCTGTAGCCTTGAGAGCGAGATGTCTGTTTCGTCGCGTTCTATCTTGCCATAACCCGCTTGCGACATCTGTAAAGCGTCGGCCATATGGTCTTGGGTGAAGTTGCGAAGTTCACGCAGCTTCTTAATTTTATTTCCTACACGCAAGGCTTCCATGAAGTAGTTTATTAACGCTTATAGTGCGAATGTACTACTATCAGTTTTGAATTTATACTATCAGTTGTATTTTCTTCGTAGCTACGCTTTTAGTAACTACTATGAATTCGCAACTGCCTGACGAAGAACGTGATTTCCTGATTGACAGACTTAAGAAAGGTGAATCAATCCCCGCCGACTTCAAATACAAGCTCTTCCCGACACTTCAGAAAGAATATGAGTTAGTGTACGCCGGCAAGATGCGGAAGGAAGACATCTTAGCCGACGAAGATGGAGTCACAGCTATGCCGTTGCAGGTCGAAAAGGTTTTTAACGGCACCCGTGAGGGTTTTGTCGATGGCTGGCGTAACCTTATGGTGTTTGGTGATAATTTGCAATTTTTGAAAACCCTTTACGCCAATACCGATGAGCTTATTCGTGACCGGGTGAAAGGGCAGGTCAAATTGATATACATCGACCCTCCGTTTGCCACTGCCAGCGATTTTAGATCAACCTCTGGTGTTAAAGCGTACACAGATAAGAAAGACGATTCATTTTTTGTCGAATTTATAAGGCGCAGATTGATATTAGCGAAAGAAGCCCTTGCCGAAGAAGGTAATATCATTGTCCATTTAGACAATAAAAAATCACATTACATTAAACTCGTTTTAGACGAGGTTTTTGGTGAAAATAATTTCACTAATGAAATTATATGGCATAAAGGCAGAGAGGGCGGTAGTTCACGATCTCATTCCACTGGCGCTATTATGCCAACGGAGTATCAAAATATGCTAGTGTATGCGAAAAATAAAGCACAACGTTATTGGTATCCTATATTAGGGCCTTACAAACAGTCTACAGTTAACGGCATAGAGCGAGATAGTAAAGGATGGTATTACAGTCGTGGACGCATGGGTCGGCAACCCGCTGAGTGGGAGATTGCCGAAGGAAAAAGTTTGAAAACGTACGTATCAACTGATCTTACGAAAACAAAAGAGGAGATTATTCAAGTAATTACTTCGGACGATGCTCGATTTGTAGCTATAGGAGATGTTTGGAATAAGGATTACGTGAAGATTTCACAGACAACCGGTTATCCTACAGAGAAGCCTGAGAGCCTTCTTCAACTGTTAATTGAAGCGTCGACTGCGCCCAACGATTTAATTCTTGACTTTTTCGGTGGCAGCGGTACGACGGCCGCTGTAGCCGAAAAGCTGGGTCGGCGCTGGATCACGTGTGACATCGGGAAGCTGTCGTTTTACACGATGCAGAAACGGCTGTTGCAAATCGAAGACAGCAAGAGCCTTACTAACCCGGCACAGAAGTATGGCCTGCCCGCTCGTTCATTCGCCACGGTTAATACAGGACTCTACAACCTGCCTAAACTATTTGAACTCGACCGTGATAAGTACCGGTCGTTCGTGCTTAACCTGTTTGAGATTGAAGACAAGCCGCACCGTATCAACGGAATCAAAGTAGACGGTGAACGATTCGGTAGTTCCGCGCTGATTTGGAATTTTTGGGATTTTAACGAATCGGAAGTTGACGAAGATTTCCTGAACGACTTACATACTTCGTTACGAGGACGCATCGGTAACCGATTTTACCTTATTGCACCTGCCAACCGGGTCGGGTTTATTTCGGATTACCATGAGATTGAAAGTGTCCGATATTACTTCTTAAAGGTGCCCTACCAAATTATTCAAGAGCTACACAAAAAGGAATTTTTGAAATATAGACAACCCCAAAGCAAAAACAAAATCAACGAATTGGCCGATGCGGTTGGCTTTCACTTCATACGTCAACCAAAGGTTGAAAGTGAGTTAGTCGGTGATACGCTTGTTATTAGACAGTTTACGTCGTTGTACTCAGAGGAAGGAACCGGGCGTGATATGGCCAACTTTGAAAGTTTGTCAATGGTGCTGTGGGATGCCGATTACAACGGTAGTGAGTTTGTCATGACGAATTTCGTCTTTGCTGCTGATCTGATTGCTACCAAAAAACAAAAACAGAAGGAACTGGAGCGCGCCGAAGTTGAGGGTGGTAACCTGTTCGTCGACCAACTGCGTGATGAACTCAAACATCAAACTGACTTACGAATACCACTTGGTCAGACAGGTTCACGTATTGGAGTAGTATACGTTGACATTTATGGTAATGAGTTCAAGGAAGACTTCAAACAGGTATAGTAATGCAGGAGATCAAGACGTTCAACACGCAAGATTTAGTATTGGCTGTTAACCGGAATTATGATCCAATCAAATTGAATCTCTCGGCCTGGGATCGGTTCTTAAACATTCTCTGCCAAGACCGTGACTATCAGAAGCAGTCTATTCAAGCCGCTATCATCTATCTTTTTTCGGGGCGTTACACCAGCGTTGAAACGTTAGTTAAAGAGAACTATGACAAGAACGAGCATCTTCGCGAACGTTATAGCGACCTGAACGATTACGTTCGGCGGCTACAACTTCCAAACCGACTTTCAGCAACGATTGACTTAGCTACCGGAACGGGTAAGAGTTACGCCATGTATGGTATAGCTCAAATTGCGTTAGGATTGGGTCTTGTCAATAAAGTACTGGTACTTTGCCCTTCGCTGACCATTGAGAAAGGACTCACTGAAAAGTTTAGCGAATTGTCAGCTAACAGCAAACTTAGAGGTGCTGTTCCTGCGGCAGCGGTTTTTGCTAATCCCAGTATAACGGACGCAACGCACACCATTCAGAACGGCGATATCTGCGTAGAGAACATTCATGCGGTATACAGCCGGAACAACAGTTCAATTCAGGATAGTTTAGGCTTTGGCAAAGGGCAAACTTGCTTGGTTTTGAGCGACGAAGTTCACCACGTCTACAACAAGATAGCAGGTAATGATGCCGACAGCAAAGGACTCAAAAAATGGAAAGAATTTTTGCTCGACGGTGGTTATGGATTCAAGTATCTATTGGGTTTTACAGGAACGGCTTACGTAGAAAGTGACTACTTCAATGACGTAATTTATCGTTACTCGCTCCGTCAAGCCATCGAAGACCGAATTGTGAAGACCGTTGATTACGTCGCAAAAGACGAAAAGACGCAGGAGCGTGACGAGAAGTATCAGAAAATACATCAAAATCATCAGGTTAACAAGGATCGTTACGGCGATTTAAAGCCGCTGACGCTGTTGGTTACGCAGGAAATAAGGCAGGCCGAGCAACTTAAAGAAGAACTGTGCGAATTTCTGGCGAAGAAGGAAGGCGTGCCTATCGACGATGTTCGGGCGAACAAAGTGCTGATTGTAACCTCAAAGCACAAACAGAACGTAGAGCTGTTTTTGCCTAACGTCGACAAGCCACAAAGTCAATTCGAGTGGATTGTCTCCGTTTCAATGCTTACCGAAGGTTGGGACGTAAAGAACGTCTTCCAGATTGTGCCGATGGAGGAGCGAGCGTTCAATTCTAAACTGCTCATTGCACAGGTGTTGGGGCGCGGTTTACGGCTGCCACCATCGCATCCGAAGGCAACTGTCACAGTTTTCAACCATGATAGCTGGACTGGAAAGATTAAAAGCCTTGTCGATGAAATTCTCGAACTGGAGATGAAGTTAGTGGCGCAGCCAATCGAAGCTGGTGAACGATCAAAATACCATTTCACGCTGTACAATATTAATTACGACAAAACGCAGGAGGAAACACCATCGACCAGAACTAACACGGTGTTTGACTACTCCAAAGAGGAAATCAAGTTGGCTGCTCAGATTGATGCGTACGCCCCCACAACAACGTTTGTAAACACGAAAGCACAGGAGCATTCGGTTGAATACCGCATCGAAAAAGAGATGTTTTCGATCGAAAGTATAGTAAACAAAATTTACGAGGAATTTAGAATCCGTGAGTGGGAGGGCGTTACTCTGAAATTAAAGGATGGCGAGTACACTAAAAACAACTTGCCCCCGAAGGAAACGATTGAGCGGCTTATTAGGAAATCAATGGCAAGCCGGGCAATCACTGGTGATTTGCTTGATAAGCATAATCAACAAGCAATTTTCAATTCCTTCAACACGCTGTTACGTAAGAAGTCCAAAACGCTCGTTACAAAGCGATTAGCTACAGAGCCGACAAGGATCAGTACAGAGCAACGTGAACGCGAAACGCTATCAGTGAGTAGTTTACGGCGAGACGGTACAGTATTCTACACACCTGACTATGAAGATGAACTAACAGATGACGACGTAAAAGCGGTTTGTTTAGCGGTGGTCGAAGATGACTCTTTGCCTAAGCGAGCTACCAAGTCAGTTAACACAACTTTATTTAAAACACCCATTGATTTAGTATTCAGTAATGCTGAACCGGAGCGAAGATTTATCGAGTTACTGGTCAAGCCGGAAAATGCGGGGAAGATAACCGCATGGGTAAAGTCGAAGAATCAACGGTTCTATGAGATTGAGTATTCAATTACTTCCGACGCTGGTAAACACAGTCGATTATACAAATTCAACCCTGATTTCCTCATTCAGATAAAATCAGGTGATAATGAGTACATCATCGTAGTAGAAATAAAAGCCGATGGTGATGTCAGTCCGGAAAACAAAGCCAAGCTGCGTTACGCCCGACAACATTTCCGTGATCTCAACACAGCCTTAGTTGATAGTGGCATCAACCAAACCTATCTATTTCACTTTCTCAGTCCACAGGATTATGCTGAATTTTTCGGTTATTTAAAAGACGGGCGGCTAACAAGTGGCAATGACCCCTTTAGAAGTAGATTGGAGAATTTATTGGACGAGTAATGGTAACAGTTACCGCAGTAAGTTCTGCAAAGCCTCACGGTTCGCGTCTTTCTCAAAGATGGCCCGTACCGGAATAGTGAAACCCGGCACGGTCAAAGCGGTTAGGGTATCGGTTAGGGTATCATTCAAGTGGAAGTTGCCGACGGCATCGAACGCCATAAACTGTTCGTCCAAGCGAAACTGCTCGACGGTTTGCCGCATCGGGTCAACCAACCAATACTCGCGCACGCCGTGAGCTGCGTAATCTTCAACCTTAACACCACGATCGCGTTTGGCGGTGCCCTTCGATAAAATTTCGATCACTAAATCCGGAGCCGGGTGCTGCATGGTTTCGTCGTCAAACTCGTCGGCTACTTCTTTACGCCAAAAGCAGATGTCTGGTTCGTAATCATTACGGGTGAGCGTAACCATCGCTTTTTCAATATCAACTTCGCCTAAATCGTTTGCTTCAATATAGTCCTGCAACAGCCGAAACAGATGCTTGCTGGCCCGCAGGTGACGGCATTTAACGGGCGAGTGCAGAATGACTTTGCCGTTGATAAACTCGGCCGGTCGGCGGTCCGATTTTACGTCGTCTTGGAGCCAGTCGTAGAATTCTTGTCGGCGTTTCTTTTCGTCGTCTAAGACGGTCTGCACCCGATTGATAATCAGTTGGGCGTCGGGGGCATCTAAAAGGTCGGCCATAAAGTCGGTGAGCATAGCAAATCTTAGTTGTGCTGGGTGTTTATATAACCCGGTGGGTCAAGGATTCGTTTTACGGCGTGGCCTGAACCGCTATTCCTCCAAATAATCTAAATCTTTGCCGTGCGTTTCGGGAATCGTCAGAATGGCGTAGAAACCGATCAGGTAGCTGACCAACCCCACCACGGCCCCGGCCTGAATCACGTCGAGCGACGGTTTGAGGTACTGGTAGCCCAGCGTCATGGGGATGACTAAACCACGCACCATGTTCGGTACGGTGGTAGCGGCCGTCGCGCGGAGATTGGTGCCGAACTGCTCGGCCCCGATCGTGACAAACATGGCCCAGTAACCAATGCCGACGCCCATCGCCAAGCACAAGCCGTAGAGTGTTGGGGCGCTTCTGGTACCTACGTATAAATACACTAAGCTGAATACTAATGCGATGCCCATCAGTAGGGCTACGGCTTTCTTGCGCGACGCCAGCGCCTGACTAATGAAGCCGCTCGCTAAATCGCCCACGGCCAGCCCCACGTAACACCACATAATGGCCAACCCCGGCTGAATTTCTTCGGCAACGCCCAGCGCCCGGCCGAATTCGTTGCTGAACGTTGCCAGAATACCAATGACAAACCAGGTTGGCAAACCAATGCCGATGCATTTAAGGTAGCGGCTGAACCGGTTGCGGTTGGTAAAAAAC
>CAXUEB010000053.1:0-310 GCA_964249775.1 uncultured Spirosoma sp. | reverse complement strand
AACGAAAAGAAGTCGCCCCGGCTGACGTGCTTCTGTCCCGTAACGGTGGTAAACATGCCCGATTCGACCACGCCCACGCGCAGGAGCAACAGGCCGATGCCCAAACCGCCACCGACGAAGAAGGCGGTTTGCCAGTCGAACAGTTTCACGGTAAAGTACGCCACCACCGCCCCGAACAACCCAACTCCGGCCACGAGCGACGTACCAATCGCCCGTTTTTCTTTGGGCAGCACTTCGCTCACGAGCGTGATACCCGCCCCCAATTCGCCCGCCAGGCCAATGCCCGCCACAAAGCGCATCAGGGCGTAGT
>CAXUEB010000052.1:19720-22147 GCA_964249775.1 uncultured Spirosoma sp. | reverse complement strand
CGGAGCAGGTTCGAGAGCTGCGTAATGCCCTGCTGCGCTTTATCGGGGTTTTCGTAGACCAGCGCGCGGATGCTGTTGAGCGCGTTAAACACAAAATGCGGGTTTAACTGCGAGCGCAGGACTTTGGCTTCGGTTTCGCGAATGCTGGTCTTGAGCAGAATCTTTTCAATTTCGGCGTTGCGGGTCTGCTCGACGTAGTGGTAAGCGGTGTAGCTCAGGACCCACGCCAGCATCGCTTTGCCCCAGCTCAGCAGGTAACCGAACACAACGTTTGGCTCGTTGACGAACAGTTCAGGCATAATCTGTCGGTCAAACGGCAGGTTAACGAAGGTCATAACAGCGGCCAACACGAAAACCGACACCAGCACGCGCGGGGCTAACTGAAAAAACGGCAGCCTGACCCAGTTCCAGCGCTTAATCATGAGCCGGTACAGGTGCGTTAAGGTGATACCAAGAAAGATATTCGCGATGCCTAAGTACAGCGTATCGGCGTCGAAACCGTATTGAAACAGATAAGCCAGATACTCCACCGTAAGCAGGAGCGTCCAGCCGAACAACTGACAAAACCAATAAATTTTTTGCTTGGCAATACCCATTTCTTAACCTGCCCTTACCGAACAATCAGCGAATGTACGGGATTTAAGGGCAAACGGATGGGAATCTACACGAGCGGAGAATATTAAGTAGCGAATAGCGAATAGCGCCTGGTGAATAACGAAGTGGAATGCCTCCGAAGACACTTGATTAGTCACCAGACGCTATTCGCTACTCACCATTCCCCCACGCCTACACCAGCGCCAACGTCAGCAGGTGCGACGTATCGTTGGCCAGTTCAACGGTAAACGCTTGCGCGTCGTAGTCGTAGCGTAGTTTGTAGAGGCACAGGTTGCTGTGCTCAAACCGGTCCATTTCGGACAAGGGTAGGTCAGTTAGCCAACACAGCAGAATCCGCATGGCCCTGCCGTGCATGGCGACCAAGACAACCTCTTCGTTAGGACGGGAAAGAATGGTTTCAAGGGCGGGGCGCTGCCGAGCCACCACCTGTTCGGGACTTTCGCCCCCGTCGGTGGGCAGGGCCGTATTGCCCGTCGACCAAGCGTCGATCAACGCCCGGTAGTATTCGTTGTCGACGTTGCCGGGCACTTTGCCTTCCATCACGCCCCAACTGATCTCGTTCAGGCCCGGTAGCTTTTCGTAGGGAATGCCCAGTTCAAGAAACGGCTCGACGGTCTGGAACGTCCGGCGAAGAGCCGACACGTAAATTTTGGCAAACGGCACGTGCTGATACGCCTGAAAGAACGCCATCGCCTGCGCCCGGCCCATCTCGTTGAGGTCGGCATCGACGCCACTACCCTGCACCACGCCCCGGCGGTTGTAATCCGTTTCGCCGTGGCGAATGAGGTAAATTGTTTTCTGTGTCAAAGCCCGGTCTGCGTTGTCCGCTGGCAATTTAATGCCGAATTTGCCGCAAAATTACCGAAAATTTACCGCATTATGAAAGCCGGACTCGATCTGAGTACCCTTCAATTTATGCATACGGATTCGTTAGTTGGGCACCTTGGCATCGAGTTTACCGAAGCGGACGAAGGGTATCTACTGGCCCGGATGCCGGTCGACAGCCGGACGCATCAGCCGTTCGGCATTCTGCACGGGGGGGCGTCGGTCGTGCTGGCCGAATCGCTGGGCAGCGTAGCCTCGTACTTGTTGCTCGACGATCCGACGAAACAGCGAGCCGTAGGACTGGAAATTAACGCGAACCACCTACGTCCCGTGCGCGAAGGTTGGGTTTACGGCCGCTGCACGCCGATTCACACCGGCCGCACCACCCACGTCTGGGACATCCGCATCACCAACGAAGATGACAAACTGGTGTGCGTCAGTCGGCTGACGATTGCGATTGTAGCGGCCTAAAGGAACTGCCAACGAAGGTAACCCGCTGGATTCAGTCGCAATAACAAAGACAACCTTGCGCTTTTTCGCCTTTGGTCAAGGTAAACGCTTTCGTGTGTTGATACGCGGAGTAAGTTACCGACATAGAAAGCGTCTGGTTGTCTGGCGAAACGGACCCTTTCACGACCACGGGCGATTTGGCAAACCCAGCCCCAGTGAATGCGTTAAGTTCACCCTGGAATGAGAACGTTCGGTTTGTTCTTGAACGTAATGGAGGCATCGTTACGAAGGCACAACATTCAGGATCAAGTTGATAACCGGTTGCTGTAGGCTTTAACTCAACACACCCGTTGGCCCAGTTTGCTTCGGGAAGCGGTTCCGTCTTCGGCTGACAGCCTGACACGTAAACGGTAAAGAGAAGACCAGCTAAACCCCTTAAAGTCGTTGCCATGTTGAACGATTGTTTGCTAAGCAGACCCCAACCGGCGCGATAGAGTTGTGATGGGTAAACTTTTTCGATTGGTGTGCCCACTAAGC
>CAXUEB010000052.1:12672-19710 GCA_964249775.1 uncultured Spirosoma sp. | reverse complement strand
TAAGCCGTCAAATAGGTCAACCAGTCAACGATTATTGCGCGTTAGCTGCCACTGCCAGATTGCCCCGTCTTCGGGGTGGTCGATTGGCTGAACGAAAGTCATACCGCAGTTCTTCAATACCCGTACCGACGCGTTCTCTTCGGCCAGCGTGTGGGCCTGTACCGCGTTGACGGCCGGGTCAGCAAATGCCTGGTCGATGAGACCTTGAGCCGCTTCAGTCGCCAAACCCTGACCGCGGTGCGGTTCGTAAATCTGATAACCAATCTCTACCACGCCCTGCTAGTCCGGTTTACCCCCGTAGCCGCCGTAGCCGACTAAGATCTGGTCCTGACTGCTGATCAACATATACGTCCACCAGCCGTTTTAGTCGGGATTGCTTCTGACTTTGTCGTAACTGTAGTGGAGCGGGTCCATACCAAATTCCGGGTCAAACACCGCCGGGACGCGGATGTTCAGGTGGCGGCCCAGTTCGTCCATGCCCGCAAAGACCGCTTCGTAAGCGGGCAAGTCGAGGGGAATGAGATTTAGACGGGGTGTGGTATAGGAACTCATTGTTTTACATTCTCTCAACACTCATTCCAAATCATCAAATGGAATGATCGTCAATAGATTACTCTCACAGTTTAGCCCATGACACGCTAAGATTTTGCCAATATGCAATCCAAAAATTCCTCTTAGTTCGCCAACACTACTAAAAAAGCTCATCGAGAACGCCGAACTATAATGTGAATAACCTTGATCTTCGACCTCTTCAAATCTATCAAGAAGTTTACGGCAAGCGCTCCTCATTGCTTTCAGAGAGCGCCCAAGCTCGCTTCCAGAATCAACGTTATCAAGTTGTTGAGTCAAGAAATTTCTTATTTCTTGTATAGAACGAATGCAGGACTTGGGCAGCTCTAATTCGTATGGATTATAAAGTACTCTCCTATCTTCTAAGAAGTTAATAACTTTTTTGGCTACAACTACATCAGGAGTTGGCGGATTCCAAGAGATACCGAAAATGGGTACACTTATGCCGGTTATACGGGAGGCAATCTCTTTGTAGTTCATCGCTCAATCACAATCTCGTGCGCAATTAGGTTAGCCGCATAGTCCAGCGCGGCCAGCACCTGCTCCCGCTTCAGATGCGGATACATGGTCAGAATGTCCTCTACCGTAAAACCACCCGCCAGTTTGCGCACGATCAGTTCAACCGTAATACGCGTTCCGGCGATGATGGGTTTACCCAGCATCACCGCTGGGTCGCGCACGATAACGGGTTGAGCGTTCATACATTGGCTTTTTTGCTAAAACTACAAATTTCATTTCACTTCCCCACCGGCACCGCCACGCGCTCCGGCTGGTATTTGTACCAGTATTCGATCAGGTCGGCAACCAAGCCCGTCCAGCCGGTTTGGTGGTTCGCGCCCAGACCCGCACCCACGTCGCCGTGGAAGTATTCGTAGAACAGGTACAGTCCGTCGAAGTGGGGGTCGGTCTGCATTTTCTTGTCGAACCCGTAGGCCGGGATGCGGCCGTCGGCCCCGCGCCGGAAGATGTTGATGAGCCGCTCGGCCACCTGAATGATGGCGTCCTTCACGCTCATCACCTGCCCCGACCGCGTCGGGTATTCAACCTCAAAATCGTCGCCGTAGTACTGGTAAAACTTCAGCAGCGAGTCGATTAGGAGAAAATTCACGGGGAACCAGATCGGCCCGCGCCAGTTCGAGTTACCGCCGAACATGCTCATCTCCGACTCGGCCGCTACGTAGCGCACCTGGAAAATTTCGCTGTTCAGCTCAAACTGATACGGTGTTTTTTCGTGGTACTTTGAGAGCGCCCGGATGCCGTAGTCGGACAGAAACTCGGTCTCGTCGAACATTCGTTTTAGAATCATTTTCATCCGGTGACCGCGCAGCAGACTCAGCAGGTGCGTTTCGCCCTTGCCCGGTTCGTGCCAACGCGACACCAGCGACGCCAGGTCGGGCCGATTGGTCAAGACCCACTCCACGCGCCGTTTAAAATCGGGCAGTTTCGACAAGAGTTCTTCGTCCAAAATCTCGACGGCGAAGAGCGGAATCAGGCCCACCATCGACCGAATTTTGAGCAACCGGGCGTTCTGATTGGGCGTGTGCAACACGTCGTAATAGAACTGATCGACCTCGTCCCACAGGCTGATGTGCTGCTTGCCAAGGTTGTTCATGGCCGACGCGATGTGCAGAAAATGCTCGAAGAACTTGCTGGCCATGTCCTGGTAGCTCGGCCGCGTGAGCGAAATCTCGCAGGCAATGCGAAGCATGTTCAAGGTATACATGGCCATCCAGCCCGTGCCGTCGGCCTGCTCGATGCGCCCGCCCATCGGCAGGGGTTGCGAGCGGTCAAAGACCCCGATGTTGTCAAGGCCCAGGAAGCCCCCGCCGAAGATATTGTTGCCTTCGACATCCTTCCGGTTGACCCACCACGTAAAATTGAGCAGCAGTTTGTGAAACACCCGCTCCAAAAATGCTACGTCGCCGGTGCCATTCTGCTCCTTGTCGATCTCGTAGACTTTCCAGGTCGCCCAAGCGTGCACGGGCGGATTTACATCCGAGAAGTTCCACTCGTAAGCCGGAATTTGCCCGTTGGGGTGCATGTAGTACTCCCGCAGAATAACGGCCAGTTGCCGCTTGGCGAAGTGGGGGTCGAGTCGGGCGAGCGTCAGGGTGTGGAACGCCAGATCCCAGGCCGCAAACCACGGGTATTCCCACTTGTCGGGCATACTGAGGATGTTGGCCGTGTACATGTGCCGCCACTGCTCGTTGCGGGCGTAGACCCGCCCCTGGAATGGCACCGGCATCTTCGGGTCGCCCTTGAGCCACTCGTTGACGTTGTAGTAATAGAACTGCTTGTTCCAGAGCATACCGGCGTAGGCCTGCCGCTGAATCGCCCGCAGTTCGGGATCGGTGACGTTCTTCTGAAGGTCGGCATAAAACGCTTCGGCTTCGTCTAACCGCTGCTGCCAGATGGCGTCGTAATCAGCAAACGGCCGGGTTAGTACCGTTTGGTCACTGAAGCGCAGCCGAATGGTCGTGCTGCCGCCGGCGGGCACCTGCCGGGTGTACTGAGCCGCGGCTTTGGTGCCAATCTGATTCGGGTTGACAAACCCTTTCTTACCCCCCGACGTGATGTAGTTGTTAATGCCGTCCTTGGGGTACTTGCTTAAATTAGGCCGCCCGTAAAGCCGTTCCGTGTTGGTTTCGTTATCGCAGAATAGCAGCGCGTCGGCGTCTTCGCAGTAAAGTTTGTACTTGCCCAACTGCCGGTGATTTACCTCGATCTGGTTGGTACCGATGCCGTTGAGTATGGGCCGGGCGTTGTACTGCTCGTAACCCCACGACCACGTATTGCGGAACCAGATTGTCGGCAAGAGCGTCAGGGGAGCGTCCTCGGCCGACCGGTTATGGGCTGTCACGGTCACTAACCAGTCGTTCTGATCGGCTTTGGCGTATTCAATAAAAATATCGAAATACTCGTCGTTCTCGAAGATACCGGTATCGGTCAGTTCAAATTCCGGCTGTTGACGCCCCCGCCGACCGCTCTCAATGACGAGCCGGTTGTAGGGAAACTCCTGCTGCGGCAGTTTGTACAGCATTTTCATGTACGAGTGCGTCGGCGTACTGTCTACATAATAATACAGTTCCTTAACGTCCTCGCCGTGATTTCCTTCCGGCCCTGACAACCCGAAGAGCCGTTCCTTAAGAATGTTATCTTTGTGGTTCCACAACGCCAGCGCGAAGCAGATGTGGCCTTTGTTGTCGGAGATGCCGCCGATGCCTTCTTCGCCCCAGCGGTACGCGCGGGAACGGGCCATATCGTGGGAAACGAAATTCCAGGCGTCGCCGTACGGACTATAGTCTTCCCGAACGGTGCCCCAAGCGCGTTCGGACAGATACGGTCCCCACTTCTTCCAGCCTTTGTTATCGGCGCGTTCGTAAATGCGTTCGCGTTCGGCTATGACAGTCATTCAGATTGTTTGTTGATTCAGCAGTACGTAATTCGTCGCAAAAATTGACCCCAAAGATAGTAGGCATACGGAGCAACCGCCCGAAAAGTTTAGTATAAATCCGGTGTACTTACCTCTTTATCACGTTTCTAACGATAGGTTGTATTCTATTAATACGATGCTTGTCTTTGGTAGCTCGCACGTAGCTCTGGCACTCGTGCCGGAGCTACAGCATCGCCAACACTCTCCGCCATTTCGGGTTACTCATGGACAACGTGGGCCGGCTGGCTCGCGGATGATTCTTGCTAATCCAACGGTATGCATAACCCCAATACGACGTATCGTCTTCAGTTACAGGAGACCTTTAATTTATCGGACGTTGACCGACTCTTACCTTACCTTCAAAAATTAGGGATTACCACAATTTACGCGTCGCCCATCTTTGAGGCCACGCCCGGCAGTACCCACGGCTACGACGGCGTCGATCCGGCCCGTGTAGCCGCCGGCATCGGTACCGAAGAACAATTATACGCCTTAGGCCAGAAATTGCGCGAAGCCGGTATGGGCTGGTTACAGGACATTGTGCCCAACCACATGGCCTACCACCAGAACAATACTTGGCTGATGGATTTGCTTGAAAAAGGGCCACTGTCGCGTTACGTTAACTTTTTTGACGTCACCTGGACCAGCACCCTATTCCACGGGCGGATGATGGCTCCCTTCCTGCCCTACTCGCTTGACAAAGTCATCGAGCAGAACGAACTACGCGTCCGGTTTGAAGTCGACCGGCTGGTGCTGCTCAGCAACGACAACGCCTTTCCGCTCAGCCCCCGCTCCTACGCGACCGTGTTGCAAGCCGCCGGCCGCGAATCCAGCGACGCCCTGAAGCAATGGCTCGAAGGAATCAATCAACTGCGGGGCGTCGAAGAACCGGAAGCCCTGGCCCTGGCCTGGGACGAAGCCCGGACGCAATTAGTCGCCCTGATTGAGCACGACGTCATCCGCACGTACCTGGACGAGTGTCTGGCCGCCGTGAACGCGGAACCGGCCTTGATTCGTAAACTGTGCGACGCGCAGTCGTACCGGCTGTGCGGCTGGATGGAAGCCCATCAAGTCATTAACTACCGGCGCTTTTTTACGGTTAACGGCTTGATTTGCCTGAATATGCAGGACGAAGTCGTGTTCAACCAGTACCACGATCTCATCAAAAAATTAGTCGACGCGGGGGCTATCCAGGGCATTCGCGTGGACCACATTGACGGCCTGTTCGACCCGGTTCAGTATCTGCACCGGCTCCGGCGGTTGGCGGGCGAGGAAACATATATTCTGGTTGAAAAAATCCAGCAGGCCGGCGAACCCCTGCCCGCTGAGTGGCCCATTCAGGGTACGACGGGCTACGATTTTCTGGCCGACGTGAACAACCTCTTAACCGACCCCCGCAGCGAGGGCACGTTTACGAACTTTTACGAAGGACTCGTTCAGACGAATACGCTCATGCCCGACCGCATCCACGACCGGAAGGCGTTTATTCTGTACCAGACGATGGGGGGCGAATTTGAGAATTTGTATCAATTATTTCTCGAACTGAGCCTGGCCGATTCCGATACGCTGGCGAGCCTGACACCCACCAGCCTGAAGCTGGCCATCGGCGAACTGCTCATTGCCTGCCCCGTTTACCGCTACTACGGCAATCAGGTGCCCTTGCCCGCCGAGGAAGCTGACGCGCTGCGGAATCTGTTCGCCGACATCCGTAACCGTCAGCCTAACCTGACGGCCGCCGTGAATGTACTCGAAGATACGCTGCTTGACAAACCACAAGCAGCCGACGAGAGCCTGAACGCGCGGACGCTGCGGTTTTACCAGCGGCTGATGCAGTTCACGGGGCCGCTGATGGCGAAGGGCGTGGAGGATACGTTGATGTACACCTACAACCGCTTCATTGGTCACAATGAGGTGGGCGATTCGCCGGGACGGTTCGGGATGTCGCCCGACCAGTTCCACCAGTCGATGCAGACGCGGCAAACGGATTGGCCGTTGACGATGAACAACCTCGCCACCCACGACACCAAACGGGGCGAAGACACCCGCGCGCGGCTGGCTGTCCTGACCAACCTGCCCGACGCCTGGCTGGCCGAAGTAGGCGAATGGCAGCGGCTCAACGCCGACAGCAAAGAAGGCGACCGCCCCGATCCGAACGACGAATTTTTTATCTACCAATCGCTGCTGGGCGCTTACGCCATGCCGGGTCAGCCCGAAGAAGAGCGCTTCGCCGAGCGGTTCCAATCGTTTCTGTACAAGGCGTGGCACGAAGCTAAACGCTTCACCAACGAAGCCCCTAAAGCGCAGCCGTATTCGGAGCTGACATCGAAATTCGTGGCGCGGTTGTTAGACAAAAGTCGGCCGTTCTGGACGCGGTTCCTGGACTTCCACCGTACGGTGGCCGATTTTGGACTGGTCAATTCGCTGGTGCAGGTGACGCTCAAGAACACCTGCCCCGGCGTGCCTGACCTGTACCAAGGGGGCGAACTGTGGGATTTTAGCTTTGTGGACCCCGACAACCGCCGACCCGTTGACTACGCCCTGCGCCAACGTTACCTCGACGAGCTAACAGGGCAGTCCGACGCCAACGCGCTCTGGACCGACCTGTGGCAAGACCGCTTCAGCGGCCGTATCAAACTTTGTCTAACGTACATTCTATTGCAGGCCCGCAAGCAGCACCCCGACCTGTTCACGACCGGACGGTACGTGCCGCTGACGACCGAGGGCAAACACAGCGATCACGTGCTGGCCTTCGCCCGGACCGACGGAACGGAGTGGTACGTCGTGGCCGTACCGCTGCACCCGGCCCAGCTCTGCCCCGATGGTCAAACCGACGTCTTGACCATCGACTGGCAGGACACGCGCGTGAGCTTACCCGCCGACGCGCCCGCCCAGTGGACCAATCAACTCACAAACGTACCCATCGAAGGAGCCGGTTCCGTCGCGTTAGGACCGCTGTTTGGGCAGGTGCCGGTTGCCTTGTTGAAGGCGTAATGCCAGATTCGTTGGCAAAAGGTGCGCTGATGGTCAACCAACAT
>CAXUEB010000052.1:8640-12662 GCA_964249775.1 uncultured Spirosoma sp. | reverse complement strand
ACAAAAAAATTTGTGTCACCACGGGCGCACCTTTTGCCTGAAAGCTTTAAATTTTTACCGATTTGTATTTTCTCACCGAACCCGTCGAAGCGCTAACAACCCGATGGGGTTTCTGTTATTTTCGTACATCGTCGTGAGCACAGCGTCACAACGACGTACCGAATGCAACGTATTTCTGTTTTGCACTCATGAATCCACAACCCAACAATCCCCTGCACGGTAAAACCCTCGAAAGCATCCTGACCGAATTGGTAGACCACTACGGTTGGGAACGACTGGGTCGAAAAATCAGGATTAATTCTTTCGTCAGCAATCCAAGTATCAAATCGAGCCTGACGTTCCTGCGGAAAACGCCCTGGGCGCGGCAAGAAGTCGAAGACCTGTATCTACAAACGTTTCCGCGGTAAGGCGCTCGGGGTAAGCACCCAATTGTTACTTCACGGCCGCCAGTACCCGCTTAATCAGTTCATTCGGGCTGCCGTTGTGCCACCGCCACACGATCACGATGTCGTGTTCCGGGTCGACCCAGACGGTGTTCGACCCCGCGCCGATGGCGGCAAAGCTGGTCGTCGGCGCGTCGGGCCATGCCTTTTTACCCGTTGAACCCTTGCCGGTGTTGAGCCACCACAAGTAACCGTAGTCCGGTCCGACGGGGCTGGGCGTGGTGGCTCGCTTAACCCAGTCGGCCGACACGATCTGCCGGTCTGCCCAACGGCCCTGATGTAAAAACAGGTAACCAAATCGGGCCAGGTCGCGGGCGCTGATCCACAAGCCACCGCCCCAGCGGGTGCCGCCACTAACCGAAGGCAATTGTTTCCCATCGACTTCCGCCACGGCGTTCGGGTAGGGAATGTATTGCCACGAGTTCGACGCGCCAATAGGGTTCATGATTTCGTCGCGCACGACCTCGGGTAGGGGCTTCTTCCACAGCCGCAGCAGCGATAAGGCCAGTCGATTGATGCGCACGTCGTTGTATTCGTAATACGTGCCCGGCACTTGCAGCGTCCGCGGTTTGCGTTCGCCCCGCCCGAAAGCTTCCTTGCCCACGAAGTCGCTGTTCTTGCCCCACAGTTCACCTTCCCACTCGCTGGTTTGTTGGGCGTGATGCTCCCACGTCACGGCGCGGTTTTGCGGAGAATCATAGCCGCCATCGTGAATCAGGTTCGCCACGGGCTGATGGACGTCGGAAATCATGCCCCGCTCCAAGGTGATACCCAAGACGGTCGACAGAAGACTTTTGGCCACGCTATACGTCGGATCGGCGCGTTCGGTATCGCCCCATTCGGCCACGATGTAGCCGTGACGTAATATAATCCCGTTGGTCGTGGCCCGGCTGGTGGGCATCGGGCCGAGGAGTTTACCAAAAATTTCTTCCTGCGTCGAAAAGTCCGGTTTCATTTGCGTGGTCTCCTGCGTTTTGGCAAACGCCACCGCCGAATCGAGCCGGGCCGCGTCTAAGCCGGCTTTGTCGGGAGACAGCCGCGCCCAACCGTCGCCCTTGGGCGGGAAGTAGGACGTTACGTTCGTTGCCGGGCGGTGGCAGGCCGTCCATACGGTCAGAACGAGTATAAAGAGCGCGGGTTTGCGCAGAGGAAGCATAAACGTCATAGCGGGCGGGGTCAGTTGGGGTTGGTTCAGAGATTCCAGACGGCAAGTAAGCAGTTTAGCGGTTAATCAAACCTTACCATATACGCCCTTTAATTACTTTTTCTCGCCAGACTTTGTTTTACTGACGTTACACTGTTTCTTTATCGTTTGATAGCGCTAACCATTTTACGTTGCGATGACCGCTCACTAAACCAAATACTGCTGACAGTCAACGGGTTTTGATTTAGTGATTTTGCGTACAACAACTTGTTGGGTGATACCCAAGTCGTTCTTTCATCTCTGGCTCCGGTCGACAAGCCACACTTGACTGACAGGCAAGTTTTTACGTGCCAGTTCGGGCGTCGTTCGACAGACCAAACTCCTGGGTTAGTAGGCTGGAAGAGCAAGTCGAGATGCGGGTGACAAGTCGCATTCCTCAATGACTAGGTCCGATAAAAGCGCATTTTAGCTTTGTACCTGATTCCATCAGTATATTTTGTCGTTGTTTGTCTTTTGTGTATGTTTCTATCTCGCACTACTAAAACAAAAAATAAGTATGAATTCTTATTTGAACAGAAAAGCCCCGGAATATCTAAAAAAACTTCATGAACTTTTAGATTTTGAACATATCAAGGAAAATGCGATTTTACTTAGAAAACCAAAAACCATTAGGGGTAAGACCTTCGAAAAATTTATTCGTATAGATTTTGTTGGTCTCATGGGATCAACGCTCCTTGATGGAAGTCAAGCATTAAATAGTGAAAATTTGTTTGAAGAATTTAAATTTCTTTTAGAGAGTTTTGACAAATTACACGAAGAAGGAGTGTTCCTAAAAGTACGTTTTTTGTTCGAGTATCCGTACTCTGTCTCATCTTTGACGAGAATACAGGCAGAAGCATCTACTTACAGAGCTAGCATAAACGAGCCAGCGTATTCAAGAGATTTTGAACTAATCGAACAGATAGACGAAGAGACATTCTCTTCGTCTTTTTATGTTGGATTTCAAAAGTCTAATCTCAGAAATTTACAAGAAATTGAAAGTACACTGAGAAAGAAAGATAATTGGTTAAATAAAGATAATCCATCGTCCCTAACTGTTCGATTTACACCCACTCATCCTGGTGTATGCTGTCTTATTATAAATGAAACTTTATTTTATGATCCATATTTATTGGCAAAGGAAAATAGAAGAAGCAATAAGTTGTCTCATTTAACGCCCGTGATAGAATTAAATCAGAAAGATGACGCAGTCACCTTTGCTGCATTTGAAGATCATTTTAGATATCTTTGGGAGCTAGACGTCACATTGGATTGTGAAGATGCCACGAAATATAATCCTACTAAAATAAACTCTCTCAGCATAATCAGAGAACCTAATAACGTATCTTATGACGCAAAATCTTCGAGAATAGCTATTCATAATGGACGTAGTTTTGATGATAAAGAAGTTGTAAACTGGCGAAAAAGAGTAACTAATCAACTTCATAAAAATTGCACAGATCTTCTACCAACAAACTCGAATGAGACCGTCTTTATTACTTGTAGTTGGTCGAAAGAAGATGATGGCGTGAGTGCCCCTAACAATTATGCTAGGTTACTGGCTACCTTTTTGCAGGAAGATTTTGTTCAAAATCCTTCCCCTTCGCTGTCAGTAAAAATTATGGAAGCTACACCATCTGAATTTTTGTCAAATCAACTGTATACTACACTCGATTCGTGTACTTTTGGAATTATGTTGATGACAAAAGATATAGAAACAAAAAATGGTGAATTTGTTTGTAAGCCGAATGTATATCATGAATTGGGATATTTGATGAAGCAACTTGGAAAGAAAAGAGTTTTAATAGTTAGTGAGAAAGGCGTGATAATGCCAAGTAATGTTCAAGACATAATTCGTTTTGATTTTGACAATGACAGAATTTCATTTAGATATTTAGACGTTGTTCAACATCTGAACAAAATGTTAAGCATTCCTAAAACAGTGATCATTAGTTCAATGAGTAATCATTTAAATAGATTAAATAAGTTTTTAAAAGATGGTGCAATCACATCTCCAGAGTTTAAAACTATGGAAACGAAAATTAATCAGTATATATCTCTAATAAACAAGTCAATAAGTAGCGAAAATTTTGCTTGACTACGATCTAATGGGAATAGTGCGCTGTGTGCGCTCCGCGTGGGGCCACTCACGGGGGACAGGATGCAAGCCGCAAGGTCAAACACCGCAGCCCAACCAAGAAAGGGTGTAAAGGCAGGCAAATACGTTTGTTCAGGCGAGTAATTTGTGGAGCCATCAGCCCTTTCGGGCGTTGGGCGTTCATCAACCAAATCACGAGTAGCTCTTCAGTAATTTCTTGACAATAACCATTCATAACTGAATCACGAAGCCCACGAAGCTAAGTCGTGGGCTTTAGTATTGATTGATAATTCTCTTT
>CAXUEB010000052.1:7545-8630 GCA_964249775.1 uncultured Spirosoma sp. | reverse complement strand
GGACTCGCTGCGGGCGGTTAGCCACGTCCCAGCCGGTGAAGTACATCCAGCGGGCGACGTTCGTCACTTTGGCCGTGTTGATACGGTCCGGCTCGTCCTTGGGCGTGTGGTAATCGGGGTGGAGCAGCGACGTAAAGGCAATAGCCGGTACGTTGGCGCGGGCGTAGGGCAGGTGATCCGAACGGAAATACCAGCCTTCGGGGTGGTCGGGTTTGTCCCACAGCGTATCGAGCTTGAACTTTGCCGTCGCCTGATTAGCCGCCAAAGCCGCGTCGACCAAGTCCAGCGAATTGCGGTGGGGAGGCTGCTGACCCAGGATGCAGGCGCTGTCGGGGGCGTTGCGGCCGATCATCTCGGCGTTCAGCACCGCCACGATGCCCTCCTTCGGCACAGTCGGCTGGGCAACGTAATACCGCGAACCGAGCAAACCGCGCTCTTCGGCTCCGTGGAAAACGAACAAGGCCGAGCGTTTGGCCGGTTGCTGCATGAACGCCCGCATGATGGCCATCGTCGCCACGCAGCCGCTGGCGTTGTCGTCGGCCCCGTTCCAGATGGAATCACCCGCCACGGCCCGCCGGACACCGTCGTGGTCCTGGTGCGTACTGAACAAGACGTGCTCGTTTTTCAGTTGGGCGTCCGTACCCGGCACCCGCCCGACGATGTTGACCGACGGATAACTGAAACTTTCGACGTTGACGACGTTGGTGAACCGCTGCCCCGGTTGCTTGATCCACTCCACCGCGTCGGCCGGCAGCCAGACGGTCGGGGCTTGCGAAAAGACGCGCGTGTTGGGGCCGCCCGGTAAGTCGTAACGACCCCGTTCCAAACCCGTCGTCCAGCGTTCAAAGTAAAACTGCGCCGGTCGGTCCGAGACCCAGATAACGGCCAACGCGCCCGCTTTGACCAGGTCGGCGGCCCGGCGCTGCATCGTACCAAACAAAAACCGGCGGTAGCTCAATTCGGCCGGGGGCGTTCCCGAAAACGCCAGCGCGACGGCCTTGCCCTTTACGTCCACGTTGGCCATATCGTCCGGCGTTCCTTTACCGACGAACACCAACGGCGCATCGACCGACGCAATGGCCGGG
>CAXUEB010000052.1:6491-7535 GCA_964249775.1 uncultured Spirosoma sp. | reverse complement strand
GGATAAACGCGTCCTGCCCGTGCGTGAGTTGGCGGGTTCCAATGCTCAACCGGCTGGTTTCGGTGATGCGGGTGCGCTGAATGTGGAAAAACTGAAAGAACGTCCCGTCGTCGCCGGCGGGTTCGAGACCGATGGCCCGCATCTGCTCGGCAATCCAGACCGACGCTTTCAATTCGTCCAACGAACCGCCCTCGCGACCCCGGAAGTGATCGCCCGCCAAGGCAAACAAATCGCGTTTGATGTCGCTCTCACGAATGGCCGACACCGCGTTAGCGGCTTGAGTGGGGCGGGTTTTGGACTGGGCGAAACCGTCCGTGATTCCTAAAATAAGGAGACCCGCCAGCAAATAGCCGAGTCGTTGGTAGCAGAGGTAAGTCATAGGTTGTATCCAGATTTTGGGCAGAACAAAGCTAATTCAGGCGGGCGGATGATTCACGCAGTGACGCGATATTTTACGTCTACGCGTGTATATTGTGACGGTAAGCACCCATCTACGTAAAATTCAACCCCATGCGCTTTCTGGCTACCCTCGTCCTGCTTCTTTACGTAACAACTGCCCCCGCACAAACCGGCGTTCCGGCGGCCCGTTCCCAGCAGCGCGTGCGGCAGTACTGGCAAAGTCGGCAAACCGCCCTCATCGACGAATACTGGCAGTTCCTCAGCATTCCGAACGTATCAGCCGATTCGGTTAACATTCGTAAGAATGCAGCTTTCATCATCCAGATGATGCAGCAACGCGGCATTCGGACACAATTGCTCGACGGTCCGACGCCCGGCACGACACCTGCCGTGTTTGGCGAAATTCGGACGCCCGGCGCAGCGAAAACGCTTATCTTTTACGCCCACTACGACGGGCAACCGGTCAACCCCAAACAGTGGGCCGCGGGACTGGACCCCTTCGCACCGGTATTTATCACGAAACCCGTCGAGCAGGGCGGCACCATCATCACGACCTACAAATCTGGCGATTCCATCGACCCCACCTGGCGGCTGACGGGCCGGGGCAGCGCCGACGACAAAGCGGGCGTAATGACCATCCTGAAC
>CAXUEB010000052.1:0-6481 GCA_964249775.1 uncultured Spirosoma sp. | reverse complement strand
GCGCTGGTCAAAACGGGTCAGAAACCCACGGCGAACCTGAAATTTTTCTTTGAAGGCGAAGAGGAAGTCGGCTCGACGCACCTCGGCGACATTCTGCAAAAACACCGGAACAAACTGGCTGGTGATGTGTGGATTATTGCCGACGGCCCGCGCCACAGTTCGGGCCGGAAACAAATTACGTTCGGGGTGCGGGGCGACGTGAACATGCACCTGACGGTGTACGGACCCAAGCGCCCGCTCCACAGCGGCAACTACGGCAACTGGGCACCCAACCTAGCACAACGGCTCGTGAGCCTGCTGGCCAGCCTGAAAGACGACGACGGCCGGGTGCTCATCAACGGCTACTACGACGACGTAACGCCCCTGACGACCCGCGAAAAACAGGCCCTGGCGGCCGTACCGAACGTAGAACCGACGCTCAAGGGGGAACTCGGCATCGCCCGACCCGACGGACGCGGTACGCCGTTTATGGAACTGCTTATGCAGCCGACGCTGAACATCAACGGCATTCAGAGCGCCAACGTCGGGCCGCTGGCGGGCAACGTCATTCCAACTAAAGCCGAGGCCGTACTCGACCTCCGCTTGGTGCGCGGCACCGACGTAAAACGGCAAGTTGACCGCGTGATTGAGCACATTCGCGGTCGGGGCTACCACGTGCTCGATCGCGATCCGACCGACGCGGAGCGTCAGCAGCACGACCGGCTCATCAAAATCACCACCGGCGACGGCTACAACGCCCAACGCACACCGATGGATCTGCCCATTGCGCAGTCGGTGGTGGCGGCCGTGCAATCGACCACTTCTGAACCGGTCGTGCTACTGCCGTCGTCGGGGGGCAGTCTGCCGTTGTACGTGTTTGAGCAGGTGCTGAAGGCCAATGTCATCACGGTGCCGGTCGTTAATTACGATAATAACCAGCACGCCGAAAACGAGAACGTGCGCGTTGATTACCTGTGGGAAGGCATCGAAGCAATGGCCGCCATCATGCTCATCAAGTAAGGCATCAATCCGTTTTTTTGGTGGTCGTACCAAACACTTTTCCAAGACAAGCCGTTATAAAAACGTTACAACCAACAAACTCTATTTAGTTAGTACGTTATGAAAAAGACAGCAATGGCCCTGGGGTTAATGATCGCCCTGTCGGCAACGAGTGTTTCGTTCGCACAGCAAAACAGTGGAACGATGAGTTCCGGTACCACGGGCATGGTCGGTCGCGAAAGTAAAGCCTCGTTTGACCGTGCCAACCAAAAAGGAGCCGCCACGGTAGCCGCTATCAAGCCGAGCAGCGCCAAATTGTCGAGCGCCGATCAGGCCCTGATGATGGAAGTTGCCAAAGGCGGCATGATGCAATTGGAAACCAGCAAGATTGCGGTTCAGAAGGCCCAGAACGAAGAAGTTCGTCAGGTGGCTCAGGCTGAAGTTGATGAGCAAACCGGCTTGTCGAATAAGCTGAAAGAAATTGCCAGTGCCAAAGGGGTGACGCTGCCCAGCGCTCCCGACGCCGAACTGCAAAGCATGTTAACGGCGATGCAGGGTATGTCGGCTACGGAATTAGACAAGCACTACATGCAGGAGCACGCCGTGAAGGGCCACGAAAAGTTGGACGCCACGATGAACAAAGTGAAATCGAGCGCGTCGGACAGTAACCTGAAAGACGTAGCGAAAGCCGCTCACCCGCTGGTGAAAACGCACCTAAAAGTATCGCGCGAAGTGGTTGCCAAAATGGGCAGCAACGGCACGAGCGGTCGGTAAGCGCGGTCTAACTCCAAACAATGCGTGAAACCGGAATGCACCAAGTGCGTTCCGGTTTTTTTGTGTACTGTCCTTACTCATCAAACCGCAGTTGGGCGGCTGTATCGCGGCAGATCTGCAAAAAATTGTGTAGCACGGGGTTCAGGTCGTCCCGACGCCACAGAACGTACAACTCGGTTTGGGCCGGCAGGGGCAAAAAGCGCAGCCGGAGCGAACTGCCGTACTGGTACGAAATGGGCAGAATGGCCAAACCCAGATTTTTCTCGACCAGCCGCAGAATCGTCGCCCCGAAGTTAGACGTATAAAGCGGTTTAGGTTCAAACCCGTAGGGCGTAAACAAATCCATCAGTTGCTGCGTGTACCGAATGCTTTTGCCCAGCGCGGGCAAGATAAACGGCTCATGGCGGCACTGTCCCAGGTCGGTAAAGGTAGCGGCCGTCAGCGGGTGCGCGTCGGACACCACCAAAGCAAACGGCTCGGCAAACAACCGTTCCAGGATTAATTGGTCGTTGTCGATCACGTCGCGGGTTAGGGCGACATCAACGCGGTGGCGCAGTAAATCGTCCAGCAATTGCTCTTCGGCCGTTTCGGACAGCGACGTTGTTACGTCGGGGTAGCGGGCGTGCAGCCCAGCCAACGCATCCGGCAGAATCGAATACAGGGCCGAACCGGGGTGGCCGATGCGCAAGGTGCCGGTCAGTCCGTGGTGAATGCGCCGGGTTTGCTCGGCCACGTCGGCCACCGTCAGCCGGAGTTGGCGCGCCTGCGTGAGCAAAAACGACCCGGCCGGCGTCAGAGCCACGTTTCGTTTGTCGCGCCGGAACAGCAGAACGCCCAGTTCGTCTTCCAACTGTTGAATCTGCCGACTCAAGGCTGGCTGGGCGATGGCCATGTGCTCGGCCGCCCGCGAAAAATTCAGTTCTTCGGCTACGCCAATAAAGAACCGCAACTGCCGAAGCTCCATCGATCTATTTTGGGCATTAATCTATACAAAAATAGTATTTCCGGGCATTACTCTTTCTGTGCTTTTTTGTATCCGTCACCGAAATTCAACGGGCTACATGAAGGCAATTCGTTTGATAATGATTCTATTAATTGCCGTACGACCAGCTTGGGGGCAACTGGTCGGGCACTACGAGCTGGGTTCGGCGAACGAGACCATCCGGGGCGAACAGTACACCGTCACCCTTGCGTCGTGGGAGCGGCAGAAAGTCGAAATAACGGTCGAGAAACCGGCCAACGTTTCCCTGGAGATTAGCATTCGGACGGCCGATCGCCAACTCTTAAGCAGCGAGCGGGCCAACCGGCTCGATCAGCGGTTTCGGCGGGTGCTTAACCTAACCCAGTTAGAAACCGGACGCTATTGGCTCGACATCTGGATTGGCAAGGAAGTTGTTCACCGCGAACTGCGCATTGACGCCAGTACGCAGACCTACCGCAGTTTGACCTTGCACTAACCGAGTTGTTCGGGCCTACTACCTCGACCACACGTTTAAACTCCTATTTACGAACCGCACAATTTTACGGCACAAACTGTTATCTACATAGCCGACCCTAACCGGCCGCGCTATTGGCTATGCACGTATCCGCTTCTATCAACCCCGATCCGACTAAACCGCACCACCGGACCGCCCAAACAAGTGCCCTTGATGCGTGGGAAACGGCCCGCGCGCTGGGTTACCCGGCTGCGCTTTGGCGGCTGCCCAACCAGTCAGACAAACACCTGATCGTTTCGTTTGAGCCGGTGCTGCCCCGCGTAGCGGTCGACCTGGAAGAATTACCCGCGGGTTTTGTTATCAGCCCGTTCCATAATTTTGCCGACCTTACGTCGGCCGACGGCACCGACGCACCCGCCCGGACGCTGTTTTTGCGCGCCGATGTGCAAGCGCGGTTTACGGCGGACGGCGAAGCTGACCTCGCCTTGAAGACCGGCGACCGGGCCGACCGGTTTAGGCAAACGCTGTTGAACCGACCACGGCCCGCGCGGACCGACCAACTCGCAACCCCCCCACTAACAATCTTGCCCGATCCCGGTTCTCAGGAGCGATACGTCCGCAACGTCGCCCAGGCCATTGAAGCCATGCAGCGGGGCGACTTCCGGAAAGTGGTTTTGTCGCGAACGAAGCGGGTGCAGTTTGCCGACGCACCGAACGCGGTAGCTTTGTTCGACAAGTTGTGCGCAACGTACCCGACGGCTTTCGTGTCGGCGGTTTACCTGCCCGAACACGGGCAAATTTGGATGAGCGCGACGCCCGAACGCTTGGTGAGCGTTGATGCGGACAGGATGTTTCGGACGCTGTCGCTGGCCGGAACGCAGTCGGCCTTAGAACCGGACGGTACGCCCAAGCGCCCGTCGGAAGCGATGTGGTCGCAAAAAGAAATTGAGGAGCAGGCCTTAGTAAGCCGTTACATCATCGAGTGTTTCAAGAAAATTAGGCTGCGAGAATACTTCGAGGAAGGTCCGAAAACCATTATTGCCGGTAACCTGATGCACCTGAGCACCCGGTTTACGGTCGATACGCAGGCGGTGCATTACCCGCAACTGGGCACGGTCATGCTCCGCCTGTTGCACCCGACGTCGGCCGTTTGTGGGATGCCCCGCAGCCAGGCTTTTGCCTACATTGAGCAGCACGAACTTGAAGACCGGGAATTCTACGCCGGTTTTTTAGGGCCGGTTAACGTAGATTCGAATCAGACCGGGCCGTCGAGCGACTTGTTCGTGCACATCCGGTGTATGAAGCTCGAAGGCCATCTGGCAACGCTCTACGCCGGGGCGGGCCTCACCGAAGATTCCGTGCCCGAACGCGAATGGCACGAAACAGAAATGAAGTGCCAGACGCTGCTCAGTTGTTTGTCGGTTTGATTGTTCGTTTGTTCGACCGTTGCGTATTGAACAGACAAACAAACGAACAGGTAAACGAATCAGAAGTCGTCTCCTTCGGCCTGCTCGAACGTACTGCCGCCGGTTTCTGCTTCGCGAATGTCGGGGTTGTTGTCGCGGCCCTGATTGCTGGCGGCCGACGACTGCGTTTCGCTGTCGGGGGCCGTGCCGTCGGGTCCGTCGTTACTACCCGCACCGCCCGATGCGTTCTGGTTTTCTTCCGAATCCTCCTTTGCCTCTTGGGGTGTCATAGTAATGGTTTGTTTGGGGTAAGTTACACGACCTGGCGATTATTCCATGCTATCGTCGTCTAAATCGTCGTCGATGTCGTCGTCATCTAAGTCTTCGTCCAGGTCCTCATCATCTAAATCGGCCTCGACATCGTCTAAATCGGCTTCACCGTAGCCGCTGGTTGCGCCGGAACCAAGTTCGTCGAATTCGGCTCCGCCGTCGAAGTCGTCATCGTCGTCGTCAAGGGCGGCCGTTTCAGGATCGGGATTCATCATCAGCACGTCTTCGTCCTGATCAAACGCTGGCTGGTTCATCATGGTTAGTGGTTGATTGTCGTGTTCATAAACTGTAGCACCGTCATAACCCAAGCATCCGGCTAAGGTTTACCGATTTCGTCAACTAATTGAGTGAACGGCCCGGAACAGGTAATCCAGTTTGTGGTTTACGGTTTATCCGTTTTAGTTAATAGCGCCCCGTAATTGGAAACCGTAAACCGAAATCGCCCTCTTCGTTGATGAATACGTACCAACTCCGCCGACTTTCCGACCAACCCATTCTTCAAACCCGTGACGTCACACCGGCCATCGACGGATTTACGGTGCTGGGGGCGTTCAACCCGGCGGCCGTCCGCGTCGGCGACGAAATTCTGCTGCTGCTGCGCGTGGCCGAAGCGCCCACCGCTCCACCGGGTCAGCTTGCCGTACCGTATCTGGAAGACAGAGACGGCGTTCCAGCCTTGACCATTGCCCATTTTCCGAAACCGGCGGGCGACCATGACCCGCGCGTGGTCGACAGCAACGGGCGGCAATACCTCACCTCGCTGAGCCACCTGCGCTTAGCCCGCAGCCGCGACGGCATTCACTTTACCATCGACGAAAACCCGTTTCTGTTTCCGGCCCGCATGGACGAAGCCTACGGCATTGAAGACGCCCGGATTACGTTCGTGGATGGTCAATACTGGATTGCGTACACCGCGGTTTCCGAACACGGTCCGGCCGTGGGTTTGGCCGTCACGACTGATTTTGGGCGCGTCGAGCGCCTGGGGCTGATTCTGCCCCCGCCGAACAAAGATGTTGCCTTATTTCCCACGAAGATTGGCGGCAAGTATTACCTGCTGCACCGACCGATGGTGTCCGACATTGGCAAACCGTCCATCTGGCTCGCCGATTCCGCCGACGGCGTTCACTGGGGTGGGCACCGATTCTTGTTTGGCGGCCGGGGCATCGCTGGTTCTGCGCCGGGCAACGCCCGCCACGCGTGGGAAGGCGGCAAGATTGGGGGCGGCCCGGAACCGATGCTAACCGACGAAGGCTGGTTGGTGCTGTACCACGGGGCCGACGCCAACAACGTGTATTCACTGGCCCTGGCCCTGCTGGACAAGGACGAACCCTGGAAGGTGCTGGACCGTTCGGACGTACCGCTGCTGACGCCGGACCTGCCGTGGGAGCGCGAAGGTTTTTTCCCCAATGTTGTGTTCTCGAACGGCTGGGTGCGGTGGCCCGATGGACGCATTTGGGTCTACTACGGCGCGGCTGATTCGGGCGTGGGCGTGGCGGAGTTGGTGCGGGTGTAAATCACTCACCAAATACGTAACGCGCCCTGAACTCCGCCATCGTC
>CAXUEB010000051.1:21949-22445 GCA_964249775.1 uncultured Spirosoma sp. | reverse complement strand
AGAAATCGTAGCAGACGCCGTGCAGCAGAATGGCGACGTACAGCATCCACTCGCCCGACCCGCCGTCACCGTAACCGAACAAGAGAAACCGCGCAATCCAGGCCACCAGCCCAACAATCAGCATGTTTTTGACGCCCAGCCGGGTAAACGCTAAGGGAATCAAGAGCATAAAAATCACTTCCGATGCCTGCCCAAGCGACATTTTGTTTTCGACGTTCTGCATGCCCGAATCAGTCAGCGACGGGTTGGCCATAGCGTAGTAGAACGATAAAGGAATGCAAATCAGCACCGACGACAGAAAGAAGATTGCGAACGAGCGGTCGCGGAACAGCCGGAACGCGTCCAAGCCCAGAATCTGCCCAAAGGAAGTGGCCGTCGTAGCTTTGGGGGGCGTGTCGGGCAGGAAAAAAGCAAACAAACCCCGCACTACCGCCGAATACATCGACAACTGAAAAATCGTCCCCTTATCGCCGAAGCCGTAAAAGCCCACAATGTT
>CAXUEB010000051.1:18183-21939 GCA_964249775.1 uncultured Spirosoma sp. | reverse complement strand
GGCCACCGTGCCCAGCACCCGGATGCCCGGAAACTCTTTTTCGGGAACGCTCATCTGCTGGAGCGCAATCGACGACCTTCGCGCCAACGTTGGCGCGAAGGTAAGGCAATACGCCAGAATAAGGTAAAAAAACCGGTCGGGGTCGGTGTTCTGGGTAATCAAGTACAGTACGCCCGCGCCCAGCAAATTGAGAATGCCGAGCACTTTCTGAGCGGCAAAATACCGGTCGGCGATCATACCGACGAAGAACGGCGCGATGAGCATCGCCAGCGAAAAAGCCGCATAGGCGTTGCCAACCTGATCGCCGGACGCGTTCAGTTGGGTCAGGAGGTATTTACTCATTTGGCCGTACCAGGCTCCCCAGACAAAAAACTGGAGAAACATCATGACGGAAAGTTTGACGCGGGTGGTAGTCAGCATTTGGGATTAGGGCGATTAACGGTTTCGGCGGATGAAGGTAGCCAACGCCCGTCAGCCCTGCAAGCCGAAGGGCCGGGAAAGTTGCCGGTCGTGTATCCCACTGAGCAGGATACAGGATTCCAACGACATTCGTACTGGGTTCTGAGTCAGAATCAGTATCTTTGAAATTGCTATTAACCAACTTTTCATGAAACATCAACTGATTGCCTTTATCGCCTTGGTGGCCGTTCCTCTTTGCTCGCTGGCGCAGACGGCCGACGAGGTCATCGACAAACACGTTGCCGCCCTGGGTGGAGCCGACAAAATTGCGGCCGTAAAAACAATGGAACTGGATCAAACCATGTCGGTCATGGGCATGGAAATGACCGCTAAGAATACCTACGTAGTGGGCAAATCGTCGCGGAGCGACGTTACCGTGATGGGTTCGCAGATGACTACCGTCGTCGACGGCGACAAAGGCTGGGCTATCAACCCCATGATGGGCAGCGCGTCGGCGCAGGCCCTGCCCGCCGATGCGGTGAAAGCGGCTAAGGGTCAAACTGAGCCAAACATGTTTCAGGTAGCCACGGCCAAAGCCAACAAGTATCCTTACGAACTGGCCGGTCGGGAAAAGCAGTACGGCAAAGACGTGTTCGCCGTTAAGGTGACGCGGCCGGAAGGCGTGTTTACCTACTACATCGACGCGAACAGCTATTTATTGTTAGGCTCGAAAGGTTCAATTAGCGCGCAAGGGCAGCAGGTTGACCTGACGGCGGCCTACAGCGATTACAAAGCCGTTGAAGGGTTGATGTTTCCCCACACGAGCGAGATAACGGCTCCCGGCGCGCCCGGTCCGATCACGGCTAAACTAAACAAAGTCACGATCAACCCCACCGTTGATCCGGCTATCTTCGCGATGCCGAAGTAAATTGATTCTTCTTTGGAAAAGCAGACTTGCCGCGGCAGGTCTGCTTTTTTTATGCTCATTCCAATCATTGAGATAGCTAACTTCCGTAGTAAGTTCGGATATTTGACCCTACGTCAACCTGAACTATGATGCGAACCGCTATTCTTCCGAATATTCTTTGCTTATCGGCGGCTGTTACGTTAGGCGCAATGACCGCGCCGGCGCAGAACCTCACCGGCTTTGTTCCGGCCCGGCAGGACGCGCAACGCAAGCTTGAAACCGAGTTTAAGACCAAGCAATCATCGGCGGGATTCAAAGCACACCTCGAAAAACTGAGCAGCGTGCCGCACATCACCGGCTCGAAAGAAAATGAGCAGGTCCGCGATTATATCGCCGAAACCATGCGCAAAGCCGGCTGGCAGGTCGACATCTACCCGCACGACGTGCTGCTGCCCAAAGGTCCCGGCGAGATTGCCGTCGAACTGGTCGAGCCGGTCCGTCAGCCGCTGAACATCAAAGAGTTTATTCACAAAGAAGACAAGTATGCGGCCGATCCGCGCCTAACGCCCGGCTACAACGCCTGGTCAGGATCGGGCGACGTAACGGCCGAGGTGGTTTACGCCAACTACGGCCGTAAAGAAGATTTTGAGCAGTTGCGGGCGATGGGCGTGTCGGTGGCCGGTAGGATCGTGCTGGCCCGCTACGGCGGCAACTTCCGGGGCTACAAGGCGCAGTTTGCGCAGGCCGCCGGGGCGGTAGGCGTCCTCATTTTCACCGACCCGGCCGACTCGGGCTACATGCGGGGCCTTACGTTCCCCGAAGGACCGTTTTACAGCGAAAGCACCATTCAACGCGGTTCGCTGCTGACGGTGCCTTACACCGGCGATCCACTCACGCCGGGCGAAGCGGCCTTGCCGATGGACGCCAAGAATACGCCGAAACGACTGGCCGAAAAAGACGTGGCGCTGCACAAAATTCCGGTGACGCCCCTCCCCTACGGCTCGGCCACCGAGATTCTGAAGCGTATGACCGGCGCGCGGTCCGTGCCGGCGGGTTGGCAGGGTGGTCTACCGTTTACGTACCGGCTCGACGGCGGTTCAGGGCTTAAGGTGCGGTTGATGGTAAAGCAGGAACGGGCGATTCAGCGCATTTATCAGGTCGTCGGCACCTTGACCGGCAGCGAGTTTCCCGACGAGTGGATCATTGCCGGCTGCCACTACGACGCCTGGTCGTTCGGCGCGACCGACCCCAACTCCGGCACGGCCATGCTCTTGAGTATGACCGAATCAATGGGCAAGCTGGCCAAAGCCGGTGGGCGGCCCCGGCGCACGATTAAAGTTTGCCACTGGGACGCCGAAGAACCGGGCGTGATTGGCTCAGCCGAGTGGAGCGAGCAGTTCCGCGACGAACTGACGCAGAAAGCCGTGGCCTACATGAACTACGACGCGGCCGTATCGGGCCGGACGTTCGGGGCCTCGGCCTCGCCGTCGATGAAAACGCTCATCATCGAAGCCACGCAGGCCGTGCAGTACCCGGACTCGAACAAAACCGTGTATCAGCACTGGATTGGGCACACGGCCGCCGGCAACCCCACGCGCGTAACGGGGTCGAGCGCCCCGGCCGTCGTCGCGGGCGAGCCGACCATCGGCAACCTCGGCGGGGGGTCCGACCACATAGGGCCGTATATGCACATCGGCATCCCGTCGCTGAGCGCGGGCACCGAAGGTCCCACGCTGTACCATTCGCAGTACGACGACCTGTATTTCTACGACAAATTCGCCGACCCGACGTATAAAATGGGGCCGATGATGGAACAGGTCGTCGGGACGATGACGCTCCGGCTGGCCAACGCCGACCTCGTGCCCTACGACGTCGCTCGCTACCCGACCGATTTGGCGGTGCATCTGAAAGCGGCCGAGCGGGCCATTCAAACCTACGCGCCAACGTATTCCATCCAACCGCTGTTGGACGCCGTGGCCGATCTGAAAAAGAACGCTGACGCCTGCGAAGCGGCCCGACAAAACTACCTCAAAACCGGCCGCACGGATAAATTAGTCGACTTAAACCGCGAATTACGTCTGCTGGAACGGTCGTTCATCGACCCGAAAGGCAATGCGTTCGGCGGGTGGTACCGGTCGCTCTACGCATCGTCGGACCCCAACAGCGGCTACGCGTCGTGGATGCTGCCGGGCCTGCTTTACGAAGCCTCGCTTAAATCAACCGCCAACTTACCCGTCCTTGAAGCGCGTTATAAAAAGGCGATTACTACGTTGAGCGAGAAGCTACTGGCCTTATCGCAGGGCATGGGCAATCCGGCGGCCGTGGGGGGCGGGAAGTAGACGCTGGCTCAAACCTAAAAGCCGGGCCGCCGGAGCGGTTTTTTTAGAACCCTTTTAGCTTTATATCACAATCCTGTACACCTCCACCCTAATTCTGTAACGTATCCGCAC
>CAXUEB010000051.1:15992-18173 GCA_964249775.1 uncultured Spirosoma sp. | reverse complement strand
ACAGAAAGGCGATTACGACGTTAAGCGGGAAATTACTGACCTTGTCGCAGGGCATGGGAAGTCCGGCGGCCGTGGGTGGGGGAAAATGAGTTTTTGTTGTCTCAGCGAGCTAATCTGGAACGTCTATGGCATCCATCATAAGTAATCAGACAGGATTGCTTACCCAGTGGCTGCCGGGTAGATCTGTCTGGGCACTTAACTGTATATAACCCTAAAACGCCCTGTTTATACCACCAAATCCAACGCCAGTACTCCAAACAAGCCAATCACCGAAACCAGCGTTTCCATCAGCGACCACGAGCGGATGGTTTGGGGAATAGTTAAGTTAAAGTACTCTTTGTAAAGCCAAAAGGCCGGGTCGTTGATGTGCGAAAACATCAGGCTACCCGACCCGATGGCCAGCACCATCAGTTCGGGTTTAATGGCTTGGCTTTGAATCAGCGGCAGAATAATGCCCACCGTCGTTAGGCCCGCGACCGTCGCCGAGCCGACGCACACGCGAATAAAAGCGGCAATACCCCACGCCAGGACCAACGGCGGAATAGCCGCGTCGGCGAGCAGGCTGCCGATGTATTTGCTCGTGCCGCTGTCGCTGAAAATCTGTTTTAGGGCACCCGCACCCGCGATAATCAGCAGAATGGGCGCAATGGCTTTGACGGCCTCCTCCAGGTCTTTCGTGATTGCCCGCATGGTTTGCCCCCGCCGGAGACCCAGCAGCCACATCGCCGTCAACACCGACAAGAGCATCCCGATGTACGGCTCGGCCAGCAGCGTCACGATGGGCTTGAGGGCCGACCCGTCGGGCAGGGCGGCTTTGAGCGGCCCAAAGATGGTTAGCAAGAGCACCGGCAAGAGGGCCACGAAGAAACTCACGCCCGCGCTCGGTAAATCGTGGTCGGGTACGTCGCGGATGTTGAACAGGTCACGGTTGGGCGACGCCTTGAGGTTGACGAGCGTCTTACCAAAGAGCGGCCCGGCGATGACAATGGCCGGAATTGAGATGATGATGCCGTAAATAAGCGTCTGCCCGATGTTGGCGTTTAATTGGCCCGCCACGGCCGAGGGCGACGGGTGGGGAGGTAGGTAGCCGTGCGCCACCGACAAGGCCGACAGCATCGGGATAGCCACCGACAGCAGGGGCAGCTTAGACGAGGCCGCGATGGTAAAAATCAAGGGGACGACGATAATGAAGCCGGCGTTGTAAAAAAGCGGAATGCCGACGATAAACCCCGCCAGGGCCAAACCCCAGCGAATGTTGCTGACGCCGAACAAGCCGATCAGGACGTTCGTGATGCGCCGGGCGGCCCCACTTTCGGCCACTAACCGGCCCAACATGCCGCCGAAGCCGATAATCAGCACCAGATCACCCAGTGTGCCGCCGATGCCGGTTTGGATGGATTTGCCCACGGCCGCCACGTCCATGCCCGACGCCAGGCCGATACCCAGCGCCACGAGCACGAACGAGATAAACGTATCTAAGCGGATGAAAGCAACTAAGAAAACAAGCGTAAGAATGCCAATCAGGGTCAAGAGAAGGGGCATGGCAGCGGTGGGCTATTGTCGAAACGACAAAGCGTACCGGGCCAGCGTTTCTACTTCATCGGTCGGCGGGTTCGTTACGTCGAAGGGCACGATGTGCAGACGGGTGTTGGCGTCGTAGCCGAATAGGTCCAGCGGTTTTTGGAACTGTTCATTCGCTGGGTAGATCAGAAATACGTCGGTGGCTTCGTATTTCTTACCATATGCGTAAAGTTGATAAAGGTCCGGCTGTTGAACGCCGTAGTTGCCTCCGTCCAACGTTGCGCCCGGTTCAGGACCTTTGATGTGCTGCCACTTGGTATCAAGAACCAGCGTCCGGCCGTTGTGACGTATTAACATGTCGGGGCGGAGTTTGAACTTGGGCGCGCCCCCGTGCTCGTCCACCAAGTGCGCTGATGATTCCTGCACCGTTACGTCACCCTCCGGCCAGTGCCGGCGAACGACGTGCGCCACGTACTCTTCAAACACCCGCTGCATGGGAAACAAGAGCGAAATGGTCAAGAACTGCCCTGCCCTGACGCCGAACGCCTGCCCGTTCAGCAGGGCTTCGGCCCACAGCAGGGCCGATTCGTAGGCCCGAAACAAGCGGTTGTTGCGCCGGGCTTTTTCCAGATCGTCCCGAACGGATTTTGACTCCGGCAC
>CAXUEB010000051.1:10456-15982 GCA_964249775.1 uncultured Spirosoma sp. | reverse complement strand
CGGCACGTCGTCCAGCGCCCAAAGCAGTTGCCGCATTCGCTGCTGACAGACCAAACTGACCGACCGGTTTTGCAACTGAACGAGCGCCGTTTTAAGCACCCGGTTGGGCGGACAGTCGGCCGTAAGTCGGTCGTAGGCCACGGCTAAGTGCTGGGCAGAGTGGGCGTTCTCGCGCTGGTGCCGGGCGGTCTGAAACTTGCCCCGCACGAATGATTCGTTCCGCTCGACCGTCACGTAGGAACATTGCACACCCTGCCGAACCAGCGGCTCCAACACATCCAAGAACGCGAGGATAAACACCTCCCACAAGGGTAGGTGCGTAGCGCCCATACGGGCGGGCGTCAGCGTTCGGAACGGACTGTGCCGCACGTGCCGCAGCATCGACAGCAGGACCGTTCGGGCGGCTTCGTCCCGGCCGATTTTTGGCAAAATCTCCAAATACGTGCCATCCGGCAGGCCGATCAACCCTACGTAGTTCCGCACCCGGATGGTTTCGCGGCCTTTTTGCCAGAATACCGTAAACAGCGTATCGGTGCCTTCGACGTCGGTCGCCAGCGAACACAGGTGCCGGAACGTACCGTCGGAGACGAACACCTCTGATGGCGACGAGACGGCGTCGGGAAAGTCGCGGGCGTTGCGGATCAGGCCGTATTCAATAATGGTTAACGAGGGCATTACAGTTCAGTGTTGTAGTCACCCGTGGTGACAATCAGAATTAGACAAAATAGGGTAAAAAAGGCAACTAACGTATATAGGTCTCAAAAAAATTTAATTTTTTCCATAAAAGATTTTAACGTATTCCTCTGTAGATTTACCACTAACTGGCATTAACCGTGTTAGTCATCCTTTAACATTAACCCTTTATGTTTAAACGGTTTTACCCTGTACCCATTGCGTTGCTAAGCGCCGGCATAGCCCTAACGGGGCCTGCTCCAACCGCCTTGGCACGAACAACGGCCCCTCCTATTCTGAACCGCGCCGTTGTGAATCCAACCGCTGACGTAACCGTCCGGGGCCGCGTGACCGACGAACCCGGGGCTGCGCTAACCGGCGTACCGGGCTCGATCACACCCACGACCCGCGCCACTACAACCACCGCCCACGGCGACTACTCGATCAATACGCCCGATGCCGGAACGCTCGTCTTTAGCTTTGTCGGCTACGTCACGCAGGAGCGGCCCATCGGCAATCAGTCGACGCTGAACGTGCAGATGGCTCCCGATTCGCGGACGCTCCAGGAAATACAGGTTGTTTCGGTAGGTTACGGTGAGCAGCGCCGACGCGACGTAACGGGCGCGATTGGTTCAGTCGACATCAAAACTATCCGCGACGTACCCATTCAAACCGCCGATCAAGCCCTACAAGGCCGCATCGCGGGCGTCGACGTGCAGGCCAACTCGGGTTTACCCGGCAACGGCATGAAGGTCAACGTGCGCGGCACCGGTACGGTCAACAACTCCGACCCGCTTTACGTCATCGACGGGCTGTACCCCGGTAATATTAACACCATCAACCCGAACGACATTGCCTCAATCGACGTGTTGAAAGACGCGTCGGCCTCGGCCATCTACGGCGTACTGGGCGCGAACGGCGTCGTCATTGTGACGACCAAACGGGCGAAAGCCGGCAAGCCGACCGTTACGTTCGACGGCTACTACGGTACGCAGTCGGCCATTCGGTTTTTAGATCTGCTGGGCGCGCGGAACTTTGCTACCGTCAGCAACAACGCCAAAGACAACGCCTTAGCCGACGACAACGTAGCGGCTTTTCTGAGCGGCCGGCCGGGTAACATTGCCCCGATTGGCTCGTCGCGCGTACCGACGCTGGCCAACCTCGACAACCTGCCTAAATACGATCCGTACCAACCGGAACTGGCCGGTCAGACGATCGACACCGACTGGCAGCGGACGGTCTACCGGACGGCTCCCCTGCGGAACTACAACGTGACTGTGTCGGGTGGCAACGAAAACGCCCGTATCCTGGCGTCGGTAGGGTATCTGAAGCAGGACGGTATTCTAATCGGTACGGATTTTCAACGCATTTCGGCCCGCATCAACGGCGACGTGAACTACAAGCGGCTGAAAGTGGGTACGTCAATTTTCTTCGGGCAGGAAAAGCGCCTGCAAAACACGGGTGGCTCGGGACCGCTGGCGTCCGTCACGAAAGCATCGCCGACGCTGGCTATCTACAACCGCGACCCAACCTACATTCTGGGCTTCAACGGCAACGAGCGCGACCGCGACGGGCAGGACGCCGGCAATCCCCTGCGCGACTTGATTATCAACGACAATCGCAACACGCAATACAACGGCTACGGGTCGGCGTTTGTGGAATATGAGATTATCCCCGGTTTGCGCTACCGCGTCAACGCGGGCGTGACGCTCAATCTGAACAGTCAAAACAACTACAACCCGGTTTATCGGTCGAGTTCGTACGATAACCGGGTGCTGGCCGAACTCAATCAAAGCACCAACCAAAACTTAGGTTGGCTGCTCGAAAATACGGTGAGTTACGAACGGCTCTTTGGCAAGCACAAGGTTTCGGGCTTAGTGGGTTACGTCGCCCGGAACGGCAACGGCTTTGGCCTCAACGCGGGCGCGCGGGGCTTTCCGTCCGGCGATTTGATCCGGGTAGCCAGTGCGGCCAGCAGCATCGTTCGGTACGGTGGTTACCAGTACACGACGCGGCAGGTAGGTCTGCTGGGCCGGGTGAACTACGAATACGCCGACCGCTACCTCCTGACGGTCAACATCCGGCGCGACGGGTCGAGCCGCTTCGCCCGCGACTACCGCTACGGCGTGTTCCCGTCGGCGTCGTTCGGCTGGCGGCTGAGCGAAGAAGCATTCCTCAAAAACCGGATTTCGGCCCTGAGCGACCTGAAAGTGCGGGCCGGCTGGGGGCAGATTGGCAACCAGGACATCGGCGATTACCGGTTCTCGCCTACCATCGACATCAACCCGCGCTACCTGTTCGGGCAAAACACCTTATCGGGCGGGGGCACCATCACGGCGGCTGCCAACGAGCAGATTCAGTGGGAAACGACCACGCAAACGAACGTCGGATTGGACTTCGGTTTCTTCAGCAACAAGCTGTCGGGGTCGATTGACCTCTTCGACAAAACAACCAGCGATATCCTGTTGCAGGCACCCATCGAAGCCTCGACGGGCATCGACGGCCGACCGACGGTCAACGTGGGCAAGGTGCGAAACCAGGGCATTGAGTTGGCTGCCAATTACTTAGGCAGCACCGGCAAGCTGGAATGGAGCGGAGGAGCCAACATCTCGTTTATCAACAACAAGGTGCTTGAACTGAACGGCGATAACGCCTTTATCGCGGGCGGGGCCGATAACTCCAACGACGGGCGCTTCCTGACGCGGGCGACGGTCGGCGAGCCGCTGGGCGTGTTCTACGGCTACGTAGTCGAAAAGATTTACCAGAACAACACGGAAATCTACTACAACAACGCCCTCGACGGTAATTCCGGCTCGGCCTACGGCGGCACGGCCATTCGCCCCGGCGACATCAAGTTCAAGGATCTCAACGGCGACGGCATTATCACCGACGCCGACCGGACCGTACTTGGCAACCCGATTCCCGACTTTACGTATGGGTTCTACGGCCGGGCGGCCTACGGCGGCTTCGACGCACAGGTGCAGTTCAACGGCGTCTATGGCTCACAGATTTACAACGCGGCTCGCTACTGGACGGAAGGCATGCAGCGGAATTTCAACTACGACGCCAACACGCTCAACCGCTGGATTTCGGAAGCCGAACCCGGCAACGGCCGCGTGCCCCGCGCCAACTCGAACGACGCCAACAACGGCCGCGTCTCGAACCGCTACATTGAAGACGGCTCGTTTCTGCGGCTGCGCAACCTGACGGTGGGCTATAACTTCGCGCAGAACATCCGCTCGCGGCTGGGTAACTTAGCTAACCTGCGCGTGTACGTGACGGCCAATAACCTTCTGACGTTTACCAAATACACGGGCTATGATCCTGAGGTTGGCTCGGGCTACCGACAAGACGCCAACGCTGGTAACCCGGCTGACGGCGCGAACCTCAACCGCAACATCGACAACGCCAACTACCCGCAAGCCCGCTCGGTTATCGTCGGCGTGCAGGTTGGCTTTTAACCCCCAGCGATACAGACATGAACAAACCAATCATTACCCTCGGCCTTGCGACGGCGCTGTTGTTCGGCGTCGTGTCGGCCTGCAAAGAGGATTTCTTAGAGCAAACCAACCCGAATCAGCTTTCGCTCGATACGTTCTTTAATTCGGAAACGGACGCCGTCAACGCCGTCAATTCGGCCTACGGTGCCCTCCAGCGCTTCGAGTTGTACAAGCGTAAATACTTTTTCCTGTTCGATCTGTTGAGCGACGACGTGCGGGGTAACGACCCGCTCTACGCCGACGGGCAGACCTTGTCGGCTTATACGTTCGACGCCAGTAGCGAGACCGTGGGCGATCTGTGGCGGGGCAGCTACCGGGGCATTCAGCGCACCAACTTCGTGCTCGACAACCTGGGTCGGCTGCCAGCTTCGAACGTGACCAAGCGCGTCGAAGCCGAAGCCCGGTTCCTGCGGGCGTTGTACTACTTCGACCTGGTATTCAACTACGGCGGAGTGCCCCTGCAAACCCAATCGTTCTCGTCCGAATCGTCGGGGAAGAGCCGCTCGACACCCGCCGAAGTGTGGGCATTAGTTGAAAGCGATCTGAAGGTGGCCGAAACCGTTCTGCCCGAAAGCTATACCGGGGCCGACCTGGGCCGGGCGACGCGCTTCGCGGCCAAGGCCTTGCTGGGCAAGACGTACCTGTACCAGAAAAAAAACACCGAAGCAGCCGCCAAGCTGAAGGAGATCGTTGACTACGCGCGGGCCAACCCGACCAAGATCGGCCTGATGACCAACTACAGCGACAACTTCGTGGAAACGAACGCGGCTGGTGAATACGTCGAGTTCAACAAGGAATCGCTGTTTGAAGTATCGTTTGCGGGTCCCGACCGCACGAGCGGCTTCGACAACTGGGCCGACGACGGTTCGGGCATCGGCGAGGGTACGTTCCGGGCCATCGAGTACGGCAACACGGCGTTCTGGAACACCAGTCCCTCGGCGGCCGTCGTGGCGGCTTACCCCGACGCGGACCCCCGCAAGCGAGATGCTATGTGGGGACCGGGCGCGACCTGGTACGTCGGTCAGAAAGAGCAAGCTTACCCACGGACGGACTGGCAGCACAAAAAATACCAGAACTTGAACCGGGGATCATCGGGCGACGACATTCAGAACTACAACGGTTCGTCGATCAACATGCGCGTGATTCGCTATGCTGACGTGCTGCTGATGTACGCCGAAGCCCTCAACGGACAGGGTGCTAACTTCTCGGCCGAAGCCGTCGCGGCTGTTAATCAGGTGCGGGCACGCGTCGGTTTACCGGCGCTTACGGCCAGCACCGGGGCGCAGTTGTTTCAGGCCATTATCAACGAACGCCGGCTGGAGCTGTCGTTTGAGCAGGTGCGCCGGAAAGACAT
>CAXUEB010000051.1:10052-10446 GCA_964249775.1 uncultured Spirosoma sp. | reverse complement strand
AAAAAACCTCCTAATCGCATCCGCCCTGGTAACCGGACTCTTTACCGGTTGTCAGAAAACGGACCCCTTCAGTACGACGCAGAATACACCGGCCCAGAAAAGCCTGGTTGATTTGTTTAGCACCGACCGCAACTTCAGCCGGTTGGTGCAGGCCGTCACGCGGGCTAACGTCAGCGCGGCCCTGTCGGGCGGCAACGTAACCGTGTTTGCCCCCGATAATGCAGCGTTCGCGGCTGCGGGCTTGGATTCGGCCGCCATTAACCAGATGACCCCGGCCACGCTGGCGGCCGTGCTGAGCTACCACGTTCTGAACACGCCCGTCCGCTCAACGGACCTCAAGAACGAGGTAAACCAAACGGTTGCCACGCTGGGTGGACCCGTTTACGTGACGAAA
>CAXUEB010000051.1:9381-10002 GCA_964249775.1 uncultured Spirosoma sp. | reverse complement strand
CACGTGATCGACAACGTCTTGATGCCCCCGACCGGCTCGCTCGTCGACGTTATCAATACAAATCCAAATTTCACGTTTTTGCGAGCGGCCCTCATCCGGGCAAACCTGACCGCAGCCTTGTCGGCCGCCGGGCCGCTGACGGTCTTCGCACCAACCAACGACGCGTTCGTTTCGACTACGCCGTACAAAACCCTGGCTCAGGTTAACGCGGCTGCCCCGACCGATCTGGCGGCTATCTTGAACTACCACGTTCTGCCGGGCCGGGTGTTCTCGACCAATTTTGTGCCCACTTCGTTTCAAGCGACGGTTCCGGGCAGCGTCGCCATTGCGGCCGACCCCGACAGCGCGGGCATTGCGACCCTGGCGGGTACGCGGCTGGCGGTCAACGGCGATTTGAAAGTACTCGGCGTGGGTAACTTCACCAAGGACGACAAAGGCAAGAAGGTATACGACGTTGCCAACATCACCAAGGCCAATACGCTGGCCAGCAACGGCGTTATTCACGCCATTGACCGGGTGCTGCTACCGAAATAGTTTGCCTAACCAAACGCGGCCCCCCCCCCCCCCCGAGGTGTGCGGGGGGCCGGGGGCGGGGGGTTTTTTTTGGGCACAGCCCCCAAA
>CAXUEB010000051.1:7683-9371 GCA_964249775.1 uncultured Spirosoma sp. | reverse complement strand
CCCTCCTTGTCGGGGGGGGCCGGTGCCGCGTTTGGTTAGTTCGGCTCACTGACCGAAATTGATCCAGTCCAGCGAAATCAGATTATCGCCCGGCTCTTCGTCTTTGCGCAAGACAAAATACAAATTGTGTTTGCCGGTGGTGGCTTTCAGTGGGGCCGACTTCTCAGCGAACGAATCCCACTTACCGGTGGCAGTGTAGGCCAACGTGCTAATGACCGGACCCGTCGGCGAATCGAGGTGCACGTCGATGTTGGCGTCGCGATCCTTGGACGAATAGCGGAACGTAAGCTGACTAACGCCTTTCAGGTCAACATTTTTAAAGACAGCGTACGCGCCGTTCTTTGCACTGCCCAGTCGCCGGCCTTGCTTGCTGATGTCGCGTAACTCATCGGCGCTTTCGGCTTCCACTTTGGCGGGCCGCAAGACCAGCACGTCGCTCCGAGTCAGCACCCCACCGGGCCGCGTGGCAATGGCTCCCCCGCCGTCGGTGTAGGAAGCCGTCAGGACGTAGCGCCCCTGCGTGTCTTTGCCGACGTGTTCCGCCAACAGAGCGGTGCCCTGCTGCGGCAAGCGGGCTTCGGGCTGTTCGTTGGCCAGCGTCAGGACGTATTTGACGATTTCGGTCGCGTCTTCGCGGGCGAGTTGCGGGTGAGCATTCATCGCGTGTTCACCCCAGACGCCCCCGCCCCCGGTAATGATTTTGTTGGCCAAGCGCGACACGGCCGCGTTGTCACCCCGGTACCGTTTCGACACTTCCACGAAGGCCGGTCCCACCGATTTGCCGTTGATCTGATGGCACGCCTTGCAGTCGCTGGCGGCCATGAGCGATTTACCCAGGTTGTATGAGCCGGTAATCATCTGATGACCAATCTGCTCGTTGGAGCCGGCTACTTTCGGAATGTAGTTCAGGGCCACCTTCACCCGATTTTGGTCGATCACTTTGTCTTCTTTGTCTTTCACCGACACGGCGTAAGCGAGGGGCGCTTGGTCAGGAAAGAAAAACGTGCTGTTTGAAGTCGTGGCGATGGCCACCTCGGGTAGCGTGTTGCCAACCCGAATCAGCAGCGTGTCGGTGCTGCGCCCTCCGGCCGGGTCGGTCACGGTCAGCGTCGTTTGGTACACGCCGTTCTTGCGGAAGGTATAGGTCGGGTTCGGGTCCGTTGAAGCAACCTGATTGCCCTCGAATCGCCACTCGTAGCGGAGCTTGTCGGTCGCGTCGAAGTCGTAGCTTTTATTGCTGGCAAACGCCACTGCAAACGGGGCCGTACCGATGGTGTCTTTGGCCGCGATCTGGGCGACCGGAGCGCGGTTGCCGGGGTTGAAGTCGATCCTGACCAGCCGGGCGTCGTCGTTGTCGATGCCGTAGACTGAACCGTATTCCAGTACGTACATCACGCCGTCCGGACTGACTTCCATATCAACCGGTCGACGGAAGTCGCCCCCTGTCGACATGAACGGCTCCATGCTTTTGAAGTTCTGCTCTTCATCTAATCGCACGGCGTAGACCCAGTTACGCATCCAGTCGTACATGAATAGGGCCTTGTCGTAGTACGCCGGCATCCGGTTCGTGGCTTTGCTGTTTGGGTCGAAGTGGTATACTGGACCGCCCATCGCGCAGCGCCCGCCCTTGCCCAACTGTGGAAACTCCGTCGATTCGTTGTAGGGATACCAGACCATCGCATTCTGCG
>CAXUEB010000051.1:5400-7673 GCA_964249775.1 uncultured Spirosoma sp. | reverse complement strand
ATCGTACTGGTGATACGGTTTACTGTCGCCGACGAAGTACGGCCAGCCGTAGTTACCCGCCTTTTTCGCCTGGTTGAATTCGTCGTAGCCGCGCGGTCCCTGCGGACCGTCGGTGCCGGAGTCCGGGCCAATTTCGCCCCAGTACACGATGCTCGTGGCCGGGTCGACCGAGATGCGGTAGGGGTTACGGCACCCCATCACGTAAATCTCCGGCCGGGTGCCGGGCGTGCCTTTCGGAAACAGGTTGCCTTCGGGAATGGTGTAGCTCCCGTCCGGTTCGACGTGGATACGCAGAATCTTACCCCGCAGATCGTTCGGATTGCCCGATGACCGTTGAGCGTCGAACGTAAGCCGGCTCGGTCGCTCGTCGATGGGCGCGAACCCGCTCGACTCAAACGGTACGGTGTTGTCGCCGGTCGAAATGAACAGGTTCCCATGTGCATCCCAGGCCATCGATCCGCCCGTGTGCGCGCTTACTTCGAGGTCAATCGGTACTTCGATAATCACCTTCTCGGACTCGACATCGAGCGACCCATCGTTGGCGACCGTAAAGCGCGAAATTAGTTGCTTGTGCTGTTCGCCCTCGGCGGCCGTATAGAAGAAATACAAGTAATTGTTTTTGGTAAAATTGGGGTCAATGGTCATGCCCAGTAAGCCGTTCAGGTACTTCTCAACGGCCTTGACGGGGAACTCGCGCAGTAGCCGGGTCTTTTTCGTCGTCGGCTCGTAGACATAGAATTTACCACCCCGCTCCACGAAGAACACCCGACCATCGGGCGCCACGGCCATCTCCATCGGCTCGTTGAGGTCGTTGGTCAGGACGGTTTTGGTGAAGCGATTTTCGTCGGGCGCTTTTCCGTTAGGCGACTGCCCCAGCGCAGCCGTAGTCATGCCCAAAGCGAGAAGGTACGTTGAGAGAAGTTTCATATATAACGCATTGAAATTTCTGTAAAAAAGATAGACCGCAGATCGCAATTTACTCACAGTTTAGTCGCCCGGTACGCCCGCACGGGCTGCTGATTGATGCCGAACAGCAGCGTATTCCCCACCGGCAGCACGCTCCGCACGTCGCCCGTCAGTTGGAAGCCCGATTGCGCCTGCGGCACGGCCACGAAGCCACCCTTGCCGTCTCCGCGCAAGAGAACACCGTAGTTCGCATCCGCCCGGCCAAAGCGCAGCCGGGCTTGGGTCGTGTTGCCACAGAGCAGCAGGTCTTTTCGACCGTCGCGGTCGTAATCTAACGTGGTCAGCGTAAATACCGGAGCGACCTGCGCGGCCATCGGCAAGGGCTTTTCGATTAGTTTGCCGCCGGGCGCGCTGGCGAAGTACGTTGTGTGTAGCTGATTGGCCGTTAACCGTTGGGCATCGTCTAATTCATTACTCGTGAATACGTCGGTCAGCGTAGCGTTGGCGTAGCTGTCGTAGTTGGTAAAGCGCTGGCGCAGCATTCCAATTTGGTCGAGCAGTTCATCGCGAGTCGCGTGGGGGTAGCTCTTGCCCTGCACGTACAGGCAAAGCACCGGGTCAATCTTGCCGTTGTTGTCAAAGTCCTTATACACCAGTTCGGCCGGTTCGCGGTCGCTGGCGCGGCATTGGCTGTTCAACCCTTGATTACCAACGACTAAGTCCGGCCGACCGTCGCCGTTGAGGTCGTCAACGAGCAGTTTGTTCCACCAACCCCGGTATCCTTTAGCCAAATACGCACTGCTTTTGTCGGTCATCTTACCGCCTTCCCAGGCCAGCACCGTAACGGGCATCCACTCGCCGACGACGACCAGTTCCGGCTTACGATCGCCGTTCAGGTCAGCCCAGGCTGCGTCGGTCACCATGCCAATTCGTTCGAGCACTGGAGCGAGCCGGGCCGTTTGGTCGGTAAAATGGCCTTTGCCGTCATTGACAAGCAGGTAGCTGCGGGGCGTTTCGGGGTAACGCCCAGGCACCACGCGCCCACCGACGAATAAGTCGGGTCGACCGTCGCCGTTGACGTCGGTTACGCGGACGCAGCTCGTACTGGTGCGCAGGTCGGGCAAGGCGTTTGGACTGCGGGTAAAATTGCCCTTGCCGTCGTTCAGGTACAGCCGGTCCTGCAAACGGGCATCGTCGGGCTGGAAGTTACCGTAGCCGCCCGTACCCACGTACAAGTCAGGTGAACCGTCACTATTAGCGTCGAAGAAAACCGCGTCGGTCTCGTCGCTACCCCTGTCAACCTCGAACGCGGGCTGCGGCTTCCCGCTGAACTGACCGGTGCCCTGTTGGATAAACAAAGCACCGGA
>CAXUEB010000051.1:3096-5390 GCA_964249775.1 uncultured Spirosoma sp. | reverse complement strand
CACGTCCTCGCGCCCGTCGCCGTTGACATCGGCTTTCACTAAACACGGTCCGTTGAACGACAGCGCATTGACTAACAACGGCTGCCGCTTAAAATCGTTCATGGGCGTCGTCGGGTACGTGTGCACGAGCGGAGCCTGTTCTTCCCTAAACAAGGCGGGCGCGGAACGGGGAAGGCGGTACGTAACGCGGGCGTCGGTTTCGTTGAGCGTTATAAGCTGGTCGGCCTTTACATTGGTCAACATCTGCTGTTTGCCGGTCGGCCACACGATCCGTAACGAATCAATACCCGCATCAGCGCCTAAACCAAAATGCAGCCGGGGCGACATACTCGATTGGTAACCCCGAGTCGGCATCTGCTCGACGTACTGCTGCCGCCCAGCGCGGTACAGTGTCACCTTCGCCCCAACGCCCTGCGTATTTGCTCCCACGCCCATGAGTTTCAGCGCCAGGTAATGGTGTTTCCGTTGACTATTCGCGTCATTGCGGTAGACGAAGGCGGGCTGATTGGTGTTATTGACCACCAAATCCAGGTCGCCGTCGTTGTCCAGATCGGCGTAGGCGGCTCCGGTGCTGGTGGCGGGTTGCGTCAGACCCCAAGCCAGACCGACGTTGGCGAACTGGACTTCATCGGCCGCCCCGCCCCGGTTGTGGAACATGTAATTGGTGACGTTCGACGCGGGCATTTTATGAACTAATTGCAGCACATCCTCGCGGCTGGGGTTGGTGGGGCGGTTCTGCATGAAGTCGTTCATGAACTTGAGAAAGTCTAAGTTCGTGTAATCGCGGACGTAGCCGTTCGTAATGTACAGGTCTTTCCAGCCGTCGTTGTCGTAGTCAGCCAGCAGGGGCGACCAACTCCAGTCGGTATTGGAAATGCCCGCCAGTTGACCCACTTCTTTGAACGTCCCGTCGCCGTTGCTGACTTGCAGCATGTTGCGCATATTCTGGTGGTAGAAGCCGGACTGCACCGCGAGGTCGTACTTTTCGTAGTTGTCGGGAGCCAGCAGGAGCTTCTGCCGCCGGTTGTCTTCGGGCAGCATGTCGAGCGTCAGAATATCGGGCTGGGCATCGTTGTTAACGTCGGCGACGGCGTTGCCCATCGAGAAATTCGACGTGTGCCCAACGCTGCGTTTCAGGGCATCCGTGAATGTTGGTCCGTCGCCACGGCCATTGCGGTTGTTGAGGTACAGGTAGTCAGGGACGCCGTAATCGTTCGACACGTATAAATCGGGCCAGCCGTCGGCGTTGAGGTCCGATACGCCCACGCCCAGACCGTACGTCAGCACCGAACTGCTCAGGCCCGATCGCTCCGTTACGTCGGCGAAGCGTTTACCCTCGTTGCGCAACAGCCGCACGCCAATTTCAGGGCTGGTTTGTTTCATCAAAGCGGCCGTTGCGTTGGGGTCAAGAATGGGCAGCAGTCGAGGGTTATGATTGAGCAGAAACAGATCCAAGTCACCGTCCCGATCATAATCAAAAAAAGCCGCCTGCGTCGTCTGCGCAGGATTGTCTAAGCCGTACTCCGCCGTTTGGTCGGTGAAGTGCGGAATGCCCTGCGCGTCGGGGCCGTCGTTGATAAACAGTTGCGGAATGCGCTTAGCGGGCGGTAAACTCCCTGAATAGCACACAAACAAATCGAGCCGTCCGTCGCCGTTGACGTCGGCCATCGTTACGCCCGTGCGCCAAGGACCTTCGCGCCCGGCTACGCCCGCCGTCGTGGTCACGTCGGCGAACTGCATCTTTCCTTTATTCAGGTACAACTGGTTAGGCACCATGTTGCCGCTGAAGTACACGTCGTCCAGACCGTCGCCGTTCAAATCGCCCACGGCCACGCCCCCGCCGTTGTAGAAATACTCGTACATGAGCACGTTGGTATTCGGCCCTTCGGTCAGGTTGTTGGCGAACGTGACGCCCGTCTGGTCGGGAGACAGCAGCGAGAACAGCGGAAGAGCATCGGGTTTTTCGGAAGACGATTCGGTCGTTGCAGTCTGTTGACAACCGGTGCTAAGGAATACACCAATGAGCGACCCGTACAAAATAACAAACGGCCAACGCCTGGCCTGTGAACGCGTTACATGCATATGCTATGAAGTTTCTGAAGCACGAGCCAGTAGCCTCACGGCAGTTCGCTACAGAATTGAACCAGTTTCCTTAAATCCGCTTCGTCCGTAAACTGGATGGATTGCTCGTTGAGGTAGGTCTCAATCGTCTTTTTGTGCTTTGGAAAAGCCTTAAAAATAGCGGATTTATTGATAGAATGGTAGCGCTCATTCTGGTCGACGATGTAATACGA
>CAXUEB010000051.1:0-3067 GCA_964249775.1 uncultured Spirosoma sp. | reverse complement strand
TGTCTGGCCAGTTTAACTGACCCGTGTTCGGCAATGACCTCCGCACAACCTTTTCCCGGATTGACGTAAAACCGGTTCGTACCGATGGTAACGTGCGCAATGTTTTGCTCATCGGCCAGCGCCAGCGTATCGCCTTTGGGATCGATGAATTGCATCTCGCCCAGCAAACGGTTGTAATTGAGCAAACCCGACCCCGTCACGCCGTTCCGGTAGGTTACGTTGCCGGTTGTAAACTGTGGATACCGATACCGGTCAGCCATCGGAATAGACTTCGTAACGTCGGTTCCGGCTTTAACCCGGATTTGTTTTTGAGCCTTTACTGGCGCGTACGACGCGAGCCAGGCGAACAGCATCGTAAATGCGATTCGGACAGCGACAGGGTTTAGCATAGAATGAGCCATAAGTTGTGGTTAATCGGGTAACGTACACCAAAACAAAGCAGGGTAATCAGCGCAGACGAGATTGACCCGATGACTACGATGATTACCCTGCGGCCTAACTAACTCCGAGTTAGTATCCTGGATTCTGCACTAACTTGTTGTTCCGGTTTATCTCATCTCGGTGGATGGGCAGGAAATACATTTTGTCGGCCCACTGCCGGTTTTCCTTACCCGGATCAATGTCGATTACCTTATAGCTGTAATCGTAACTGTCCGGGTCGTACTTGTACAAACTAACTGATTTACCGGGTTTCAACGTGCCGTTGATGCTGATGGCGTTCGCTTTGCGGCCCAGCGTTACCGGGGCAATCATCCAGCGACGGGCGTCGTGATACCGCTGTTCCTCAAAGGCCATTTCAACCCGGCGTTCATTGCGGTATCGCTGCCGGAGCGCATCGCCCGATTCCGTAAAGGCCGGCATACCCGCCCGAAAGCGCACTTTGTTGAGCCACGTGCGGGCTTCGGCGTCCTGTCCTAACTCAATACAGGCTTCGGCGTAATTAAGCACCGCTTCCGTATAGCGTAGAAACGGCCAGGGCACTTGCTGAAACGCGTTCTGATCCACCAACGTTGGCGTCGGATCGGTAAACTTACGCATGTAATACCCTGTGTAACTGCCATTCCAGTCTTCGACGGTACTTTTCCGGGTATCTAAGCCGAAATGCGTTACCTTTTTGCCAGTGCCATCGACAACCTCATACGTTCCCGTTTGAATTTGATTCACCGGGTCCTTAGCCGCTACGTCCGCCGTACGGGGTTTCCAGGTAGCACCGTCGTGCATAATCGAGACATACATCCGCGGGTCCCGCTTAACATAAGGCGCTTTGGCTTGTTCGGGGTTGCTCCAGCTAAACTTGGTGCCATCCATCATCTCGTAATCATCTACGAAATTCTGAATGGGCGAATTGCCAGCCCAGTTGTGGTACCCGTTCGGCCCATTGAACAGACCCTGACGGCCCCCGCCTTCCTGCTTGGCGTTAATAAAGTAACGGGCGAAGATCAACTCTTTCTCACCCCCGTTTCTCGACAGAGACGCATTCATATAGTTCATCGTGGCCTCTTCTTTAGCCGCCGGGGCCGTAAGCGTCAACTGGTAGCCGTAGTTAGGCAAATCCAGCACCGCCTTAGCCGCATCCTTGGCCTTCTGCCAGCGCTCAGTCCGGGTACCGTTTGTCAGGCTAACCAGTTCCGGCTTAGCGAAGGCGGCATGCGCGCTTGACTTGGCTTTGGCCGTGGCCGCGTCGTATAAATCACTGGCTGCGTAGAGCAGAACTCGCGACTTCAACGCCAGTGCAGCCGCTTCGCTTGCCCGGCCCGCTGCTATCGTTTTACCTTTCAGCAATTTGGCTGCTTCGTCGCAATCCTTGGCGATGAAATTGATGCACTCTTCCATGGTGTTGCGGGGTGCCATGTAATCAGCCTCGCCTAAATCATACGGCCGGTCGACTAATGGAACTCCACCGTAATAGCGCACCAACTGCTGATAATAGTACGCCCGCATGAACAGGGCCTCCCCTTTCAAGCGCTCCGCCATGGTTGCATCACTGAACTGAGGCTTCTCCAGGTTCTTGAGTGCCAGGTTAGCCGCTCTAATTCGCAGGTACATCTGTTGCCAGGCAATTGTGCCATTGATCCAACCTGGATCGGCCGGGTTTGACCGAGACTCGGTGATCGTGGTGATGTTCCGACCGGGGTGAGTAAAGATGGTTTCGTCGGTCAGCGACGCCAGCATCTGCTCGTCCAGACCGCCGTTACCCAAACCGGCGTAGATGTTGGTTACGAAGGCCTCGGCCAGAGCCACATCCGTCCACACGGCCGATTCAGGCACCTGATCCAGTGGTTGAGTATTTACAAAATCGTCGTTGCAACCCGTAATCGTCAACGAAGCGACGACAACTGCCAGCAAGCTATTCTTAAAGTTGTTCATGAAATTCGATGGTTACTGTGCGTTAGAAGGACACGGACAAACCTCCACTGATGATTCGTGACTGCGGATAATACTGACCATTCACATTGTCAGTTTCGGGATCATACACCTTTAATTTACTGGCGGTGAGCAGGTTGAGTCCGTTTAGATAGAAACGCAGGTTGCTGATCCCGATCTTGCTGCCCAGCGTTGCCGGAATGGTGTAACCGATCTCCATGTTTTTTAGACGGATATAATCCGAACTCCTCAGCCAGTACGTGTTGTTGCCGGAGTAGTACTGATCGGCCCGGTTGGCAATGCGGGGGTGAACGCTGCTCGGGTTCTCAACCGTCCAGCGGTTTTCGTAAATGTCCAGCAGGTAGTTGCCAATGTTGCCCATCTCACCCGTACCGATGTACTGCTTGGCCCCGGCCGCGCCCTGGAACAGAATGGTCAGGTCGAAGTTTTTAAACGAAGCACCGAGGTTTATGCCACCCTGAAACAGCGGTATGTTGGTTGCATTGGTCCGAACCTGATCGTCGGGCGTAATCTTGCCGTCGCCGTTGTGGTCCTTGTACTTCATATCGCCGGGGCGCAGTTGATTAACGAGCGCTTTGTAATCGATCGGGTTCGCATCAATCTCCGCCTGATCTTTGAAAACACCATCGTAGATATACGCCTGATACGTGCGGATGGGTCGCCCGGTCGTGCGCTGCCATTC
>CAXUEB010000050.1:14195-22530 GCA_964249775.1 uncultured Spirosoma sp. | reverse complement strand
GCCATGGATGCCGCTACGTCGGAGTTCTACGACGCCGAAACTGGGCAGTATCATTTCAAGAAATCAACCGGCGATAAACTCACTTCGTCCGAGATGGCCGGCTACTGGAAAGACTGGGTGAACAAATACCCGATTCTGTCCATTGAAGACGGCATGGCCGAAGACGATTGGAACGGCTGGAAGCTGCACACGGAAGAGTTGAAAGACAAGAAAATTCAACTCGTCGGCGACGACCTGTTCGTGACCAACGTCACGCGCCTGCAACAGGGAATCGACCAAGGCATTGCCAACGCGATCTTGGTGAAAGTGAATCAAATCGGTTCGCTGACCGAAACCATCGACACGGTGAACCTCGCCAAGCGTAACGCGTACAAGAATATTATGTCGCACCGCTCCGGCGAAACTGAAGACGCCACCATTGCCGACCTCGCCGTGGCGCTTAACACCGGGCAAATTAAAACCGGCTCGGCCTCGCGCTCCGACCGGATGGCCAAGTACAACCAACTCCTCCGCATCGAGGAGGAACTGGGCGAAACGGCGTATTTCCCAGGATTGAAGTTTTAACGAGTTTACGATTCACAGTGAGCTGCTTGCGTTAAGTGCGGCAGCCCACCGTAACCCGAATCCCTAAGGTTGCCATGTTCCAGCGACTGCTCCGCTCCGTTCGTAATTTTTACGTGGCCACCGGCCTGGCGCTGCTGGTGTGGATGCTGTTTTTCGACGCCAACGACTTGCTGTCGCAAGCGCGGAACTGGTGGAAGCTGCGCGAGTTGGAGGGCGAAGCCAAGTTTTATCAAGAGCGAATAAAGATTGTACAAACCGAACGGCGCGAAGTGCTGGGCAACGACCGGCTCCGCGAGAAGTTTGCCCGCGAACGCTACTTGATGAAAAAGCCAACCGAAGACATTTTCGTCATCGTCGACGAACAGAATGAGCCGATCGAAAAGTAATCGTCAACCGCTCAAGGCTGCTCACTGATGGCTATCGACTAAAATTAGTATGCCCTCTGTTCTCTTCGTTTGCTACGGTAACATCTGCCGGTCGCCGGTCGCGGAGGGGGTGTTTCGGGCCTTGGTGGCGGAGGCCGGATTGAGTGAGCAGGTCACTTGTGATTCGGCCGGAACAGCGTCGTTTCACCTGGGGCAGCTACCCGACCGCCGAACGCGGCAGAACGCGCTTGAACACGGCCTGACGCTGACGCACCGCGCCCGGCGCATGACCGGCGACGACCTGGCGCAGTTTGACTACTTCGTGGCGATGGACGAGGCAAATCTTGAAGCCATCGAAAAGTTGAATTACCGCAGCACCGGCTTGCATTCGACCGACACAATTTTTCTACTGCGCGAATTTGATCCGGTCGTCAGCGACGAGCCGAACGTGCCCGACCCCTATTACGAAGGCCCGGACGTGTTTGAAGAGGTGTACCAGATCACCCTACGCTGCTGTCGCCAATTGCTAACCTACCTGATGCAACAACACTTAATGAGCGAAAGGTTGAAAGAGTGAAAGAGTGGCCGTCCGGCTTTGCTCTTTCGCTCTTTCAACCTTTCGCTCTTTCGCTTTTTATGAACAAAAAGGTTATTCTCATCATTTTGGACGGCTGGGGCATTCCCCTCAAACCGGCGGTGTCGGCAATTGAAGCGGCCAACGTACCGTTTATGCGCTCGCTTGCGTCAACGTATCCAAACTGTACGCTGGAAGCTTCGGGCTTGGCCGTTGGTTTACCCGCGGGTCAGATGGGCAACTCCGAAGTAGGACACATGAACCTCGGCGCGGGCCGGGTGGTCTACCAGGATTTGGTGAAGGTCAACAAAGCCGTCGAAGAGCACACCTTAGACAACGAGCCGGTACTGGTTGATGCGCTGACCTACGCCCAACTGAACGGCAAAAAAGTGCACTTTATCGGGCTGGTGTCCGACGGGGGTGTTCATGCGCATATTGAGCATTTGAAAGGACTGCTGTCAATTGCGCACACGCACGGCCTGACCGACGTATTGGTGCACGCCTTCACGGACGGGCGCGATACCGACCCCAAAGGCGGTATTAACTATCTGACCGATTTGCTGGCGCATATGCAAATAACCACCGGCCGGCTATCGACGGTTATTGGGCGTTACTACGCCATGGACCGCGACAACCGCTGGGACCGCGTCAAAGTAGCCTACGACGCGATGGTTCACGGCGTGGGTTACCTGACGACCGACGCCTTAACCGCGTTGCAGGAGTCGTACAACGAAGACATCACCGACGAATTCGTTAAGCCGATTGTGCTGACCCAAGCTGACTCAGCCAATCCGGTGGGGTTGATTGAAGAAGGTGACGTGGTGCTGTGCTTCAACTTTCGCACCGACCGGGGCCGCGAAATTACGCAGGCCTTGACCCAGCGGGACTTTCCCGAGCAGAGCATGAAAAAGCTGAACTTAGAGTACATAACAATGACCAACTACGATAGCGATTTTGTGGGCGTCAAGGTCATCTACGATAAAGACAACTTAAATAAGACGCTGGGCGAAGTCGTAGCTGCGGCCGGTCGGCAGCAGATTCGCATCGCCGAGACGGAAAAATACCCGCACGTGACGTTCTTTTTTTCGGGCGGTCGCGAAGAGCCGTTCGCGGGTGAGAAACGCCTTCTGTGTCCGTCGCCGAAAGAAATGGTGATTCAAAATGAACAGGGCGAATCCATCGTTCCGGTGAAGACCTACGACCAGAAGCCCGAAATGGCTGCCTACGACATTCGCGATGCCATCATTCCCGAGATTGAAAGCGAGCAGCCGGATTTCATCTGTCTCAATTTTGCCAACACCGACATGGTTGGTCACACGGGCGTGTTTGACGCCGTTGTGAAAGCCGCCGAAACCGCCGACGCCTGTGCGCGGGCCGTAACGGAGACCGCCCTTGAACACGGCTACACGACCATCCTCATCGCCGACCACGGTAACGCCGAGTACATGATTAACGACGACGGGACGCCCAACACCGCCCACACCACCAACTTAGTACCGTGCATTTTGGTGGATAAGGCGTACCGTCCCACGCTGAACAACGGTAAACTGGCCGACATCGCGCCCACGATTCTTTACCTGATGGGCATTCATCAACCGCCAGAGATGACGGGCGTGAATTTAATTGAGGGGTAAGAAGTATGCCAGCGAGAGACTTATATCATCCTGTAGTTGTTCGGTGTTTAAAGAAGGACGGATGGATTATTACCGACGATCCGTTGTACTTGAAGTACGGCGACCGGAAGATGTACGTTGACCTGGGAGCCGATCACAACACCTTGGCGGCTGAGCGGGGAAACCGTAAAATCGCGGTTGAAATCAAGAGTTTCCTGAGTGCTTCACCCGTTTCTGACATGGAAGAAGCGGCTGGCCAGTATGCGCTGTATAAACGTGTGCTTTCAATTCAACAACCCGAACGAATCATCTACTTAGCAGTGCCTAAGCGAGCTTACGTTAATCTGTTCCAAAACGAATTTGGCGAGTTAGTAAGAGATACGTTCTCTATAAATTTGCTTATTTTTGATGAAGACGACGAATCGATTGAACAATGGATACCTTAAGCCGTTATCGCCAACTTGTCCGTCACGAGCTTGAAGAGTATGCCGGTTTTTCGGCAAATAGATCGGTTAAGGATGAATTAGTCTTTGATACCGAACGTGACCGTTATCTGTTAGTTAGCATCGGTTGGGAGGGGTACAAACGGATTTTGCAACCAATTATCCACGTCGATATTATCAATGGTAAGATTTGGGTGCAGGAGGATAATACAGACTGGCCAATTACCAATGCATTTGTTAAAGCCGGCGTTCCCAAAGAAGATATCGTTCTTGGATTTCATCCCGAACACCTCCGCCAGCACACCGGCTTTGCCGTCTCCTAATAACTTTTAAGACGTAAAAAGCCCTTCCTGAATGTTCAGGAAGGGCTTTTTACGTCGCGCTCAATCGGCTACATTTCCAACAAGATTCGCGTCGGATTTTCCAGAATTTGCTTCACGCGAACCAGGAAGCTAACCGATTCTTTGCCGTCGATGATGCGGTGATCGTAGGAAAGAGCGACGTACATAATCGGGCGAATAACAATCTCTCCGTTGACGACGACCGGCCGCTCGACAATGTTGTGCATTCCCAAAATAGCCGACTGCGGGGCGTTGATGATGGGCGTCGATAACATCGACCCGAACGTACCGCCATTGGTAATCGTGAACGTACCGCCCGTCATCTGTTCAATAGTCAGCTTATTATCACGGGCCAGACCGGCGAGCCGGACAATCTCTTTCTCGATTTGCGCGAAGCTCATTTGCTCCGCGTTCCGTATCACGGGCACCACCAAGCCGCGTTCGGTCGAAACAGCGATGGATACGTCGCAGAAGTCGTTGTAAACCATCTGATCGCCGTCGATTTGGGCGTTCACGGCCGGGAACTCCTTCAATGCGATGCAGACGGCTTTCGTAAAGAACGACATGAAGCCGAGACCCACGCCATTTTTCTCTTTGAACTTGTCTTTGTACTTGTTGCGCAAATCCATGATCGGCTTCATATCCACCTCATTGAAGGTAGTCAGCATCGCCGTTTCATTCTTGACGGCTACCAACCGGCGCGCAATGGTCCGACGTAAGGACGTCATTTTCTCGCGACGCTGGTTGCGATCCCCCGTGACGACCGGCGCGGGCGTTGGTGCCGGCGTAGCAGGTTTTGGTGCAGTCGGTTGCGTTTGTGGCGTCGGCGGAGCAGACGTTGTGGTTGTTAGTTGCGCCGGAGCGGGTTGTGCCTTTATGGCATCTTCTTTGGTGATGCGACCACCCACGCCGGTGCCTTGCACTTGCTGCGCTGTAACCCCTTTTTCGTCCAGAATCTTGGCCGCTGCGGGTGACGGATACCCGGCCGCGTAGCCCGGTTGAGCGCTCCCGTTCTGGCCGTTTTGATTACTGGTCTGTTGGGTAGGTTGCGCCGGAACCGGTTGTGGCGTAGCGGCTGGTTGAGTCGCAGTTGCCCCCGTTTCGATTCTGGCAATCAGCGCCCCAATGGGCAGCGTTTCGCCGGCCTGCGCCACAATGCGTAACGTTCCGGCGGCTTCGGCGGGTAGCTCGAACGTGGCTTTGTCGGATTCAAGTTCGCACAGCACCTCGTCGAGCGCCACTTGCTCGCCGTCCTTTTTGCTCCACGATGCGATGGTTACTTCCGTAACGGATTCACCCACGGCCGGCACTTTCATTTCAATGACGCTGGTGCCGTTGGCGACCGGTGCTCCCGCCGGTTCCGCTACGGGTTGCAGCGCGGGGGTCGGGTCCTGCTCGGGAATAGACACTGTCGCTGGGGCAGGTTTGGCCGCTTCGACCGGTGGAGTTGATGCCTTAGCTGATTCGAGCGCGGGCGTAGCTGCGCTGGGCGCACTGCTGTTACCGTCGATGGTGCAAATGCTGGCTCCAATGGGCAGCACGTCGCCTTCCTGGGCCAGGATGTGCAAAACACCGTCGGCTTCGGCGGTCAGTTCAAACGTAGCCTTGTCGGAATCAAGCCCGCACAGGACATCGTCCATTTTTACCGAATCGCCTTCTTTTTTATACCAGGTACCTACGGTCACCTCCGTAATACTTTCCCCGACGGCGGGGATTTTCATCTCAACGGCCATTTTTATGTAGTTTGTGGTTTGTAGTTTATCGTTTGAGCCGCTCCGGTGGCCCAGCTCAACTGATAAACCACAAACTTAATTAGTCAAACGCCCGACGAACAACATCGGCTTGTTCAGCGGTATGTACTTTGGCGTAACCCGTAGCGGGCGAGGCAGCCGCGTCGCGCGACACAACGCGCAGTTTCGTCGGTCCGCAAACGAGGTCCGTCAGCAGGCGGACCAGATAACCCCAGTAGCCCATGTTTTCGGGTTCTTCCTGCACCCAAACTAACTCGGCTGCGCTGTATTGAGCAAGCACGGCGTCTAATTGCGTCGTGGGCAACGGAGCCAGTTGCTCCAGCCGCACAATCGCTACGTCGTCGCGCTGATCGGCCTGTTGTTTGTCGAGCAGGTCATAATATACCTTACCCGTACAGAGTAGAACGCGCTTTACCTTTTTGGGGTCGGCATATGAATCGCCCAGCACCTCTTGAAAACGGCCCTGGGTTAATTCTTCAAGGGGCGATACGCACTTCGGATGCCGTAGCAACGACTTGGGCGACATCACCACGAGCGGCTTGCGGAACGGCCACGCCAATTGCCGACGCATCAGGTGGAAGAAATTGGCCGGCGTCGTTACGTTGGCTACAACCATGTTGTATTCGGCACACAGTTGCAGGTAGCGTTCGGGCCGCGCGTTGGAGTGCTCTGGCCCCTGCCCTTCGTAACCGTGCGGCAAGAGTAGCACGACGCTGTTTTGGATGCCCCACTTCGATTCGCCGGCGGCAATGAACTGGTCGATGATGAGTTGAGCACCGTTCGAGAAATCGCCGAACTGCGCTTCCCAGATGACCAGCGCGTGGGGGTTAGCCATTGCGTAACCGTACTCAAAGCCCAGTACGCCGTACTCCGACAGCAGCGAATTGTACACCTGAAATTTTTGCTGCCCGTCCTGAATGAAATCGAGCGACGAATAAAACTGGTTCGTTTCAACGTCGTGCAGCACGGCGTGACGGTGCGAGAAGGTACCCCGCTGTACGTCCTGACCACTCAACCGAACGGGTTTGCCTTCGATTAGCAGCGACCCGTAAGCCAGCAATTCAGCCGTGCCCCAATTCACCGTTTTGGTGTCGGTCAGCATGGTTTGCCGGTCTTTTAGCAGCTTGTCAATCTGCTTTAAGGGCTTAAACCCTTCGGGCAGTTTCACCAGCGCCTGCCCAATGGTTTGCAGCGTGTCGGCCGGCACGCCCGTTTCGGGCGACTGCTCAAAATCTTCAGCTTCGCTGAAGCGCAGTTCGGCCCAATCGAGGTCCAGCCGCAGGGGCTTGTAAGGGATTTCGGCTTTCTGCTTGACGCGGTCGAGCCGGTCCTGCAATTGCTTTTTGAATTCCGTATCCATGCGCTGCGCCAATTCGGCGTCAACGTCGCCCCGCTCGATCAGTAGTTGATTATACAACTCACGCGGGTTGGCGTGCTTCTCGATGAGGTTGTACATCGTTGGCTGCGTGAACTTCGGCTCGTCGGACTCGTTGTGGCCGTAGCGCCGGTAGCAGACCATGTCGATAAACACGTCGCGGCCAAACGTTTCGCGGAATTCAACGGCCAGCTTCGCGCAGAAAATTACCGCTTCGGGATCGTCGCCGTTGACGTGAAAGATTGGCGCGTCGATAATCTTAGCGACGTCGGAGCAATAGATCGACGAGCGAGCGTCTTCAAAATCGGTCGTAAAACCAACCTGATTGTTAATCACGAAATGCACCGTACCGCCGGTTTGGTAGCCCGCCAGCTTGGCCATTTGCGTTACTTCGTAAACAATGCCTTGCCCCGCTACGGCTGCGTCGCCGTGGATCAGAATCGGCATGATTTTGCGGAAGTCTCCCGCGTATTCTTCGTCGGCCTGCGCCCGCACGAACCCCTCGACCACCGGATTGACGGCTTCGAGGTGAGACGGGTTTGGAGCCAGCTTCACGCTGATTTGTTTGCCCGATTTGGTTTCGGTCAGGCTTGAATAACCTAAGTGGTACTTCACGTCGCCGTCGCCGTGCACCTGTTCGGGCACGTTGCCTTCAAAGCCGTCGAAGATTGATTCGTAGGACTTGCCCAGGATATTGGCCAGCACGTTTAACCGCCCGCGGTGGGCCATACCAATCATCACCTCCTCAACGCCCAAGTCGGCCGCCGTGCTGATGATGGTGTCCAGGGCCGGAATGGTCGCTTCACCGCCTTCGAGCGAAAAACGCTTCTGACCCAAATATTTAGTTGCCAGGAAGTTCTCAAAAACCGTGGCTTCGTTCAGCTTTTCGAGAATCCGCTTTTTCTCGTCGGCCGTGGGCATGAAAACCAAGGCTTCTTTCTCGATTTTGTTCCGCAGCCAGTTTTTAACGTCCAGCTCGCGGATATACATGTACTCGAAGCCAATGTTGCCCGCGTAGATCTTCTGGAGCGATTCCATAATCGTCCGAAGCGTAGCGGGGCCGATGCCCAGGAGTTTGCCCGACTCAAAGGTCGTATCCAAATCCGCGTCAGAAAGGGCGTAATCGGGCAAGTCAACGCGGGGTTGGCGGTCCTTGCGGGCTTTGAGCGGATTGGTTTTGGCCAGTAAGTGACCGCGCGACCGGTACGCCTTAATCAGGCTGGCCACCGAAACTTCTTTTTCCGCGTGGGCCGTATCAACCGGTTTGGACGTAGCCGAAGCGGGGGGGGCGGGGGGTGGGCGGGCGCGC
>CAXUEB010000050.1:0-14185 GCA_964249775.1 uncultured Spirosoma sp. | reverse complement strand
CGGCCCCCCTGGCGCGCCGGGGGGGGGGCCCGGCCCCCCCGCTTCGGTTCGTGGCAGTACCGTTGGTTTTGGCCGCGCCGTTGGTTCCGTTTGGGACGGGCGCTTTTTCGCCGTAGGTTAAAGAAAATTCAAATCCGTTAAAGAACTGCTGCCAACTCGGGTCAACCGACTGAGGGTCTTGTTTGTAAGACTGGTAGAGTTGATCTACGTAAGCCGCGTCGGAATTGGCGATGTATGAGTACTGATCCATGACGGGGGCGCGTCGTTGTTTTGACTCGCAAAGGTAACGGATCGGTTAAATACTTACCCGTAAAAGTTCTGGTTTTTATCCTACTACCCCTTGGTTTCGACGCGCTTGGCTTGATAACGCCACCACGTCAAGTTTAGTTACAGGCGGCCTTCGGTGCGCAGTTGAACGAACTCGGTGCTTATCTTTGAGCCTCAATCGCCTTGACTAACCCGATATGGAGGTCGGACCCGAAACCATTAATCAACCGACGCGGGCCGTGCGGTGGCAGCGGGCGTTGGGCGTCCGGCCGGACGAAGTCCGCACGGTAAGCCTTTTCTTTGTTCACAACTTTCTGCTCGGCATTGGCACCATCCTGATCTACGTATCGGCCAATGCGATCCTGCTGGAAAACAATCCGGAAACCAGCCTGCCGGTCGCCTACGTAACGGCCGCGTTGGCCATGATTGGTACGGGCCGTCTGTACGCTTATTATGAGCACCATCTGCGGCTGCAACAGTTGGCCGTGCGCGTTTTGCTGGCCGTTATCGTAATGACGGCGGTAGTGGGCGTGTTAGTCGTGGCCGGGCATTCCGTAGCGGCTGCGGTGGCGATCATGACGGGCTACCGATTGATCTATCTACTCACAAATCTGGAGTTTTGGGGCGTGTCGGCGGTGGTCTTCGATACGCGGCAAAGCAAGCGGCTGTTCGGGGTAATCAGTTCAGGCGATATGCCAGCCAAAGCACTGGGGGCCGTGCTGGCGGCCTTAGTGCACGCCCACGCCGACGTATTGCGGCTGTTGCTGGTCGCGTTCGGTGCGTTCCTGGGCGCTCTGTACGCCCTCCGGCTGACGGTCCGGTCGCACGACGTGCAGGCGGCTCACCGCCCCAGCCGCCGACGAATCGGCTCACCAACCGGCCGCGAAACGTCGGACCTGATCGAAAAACGATTCGGTGGTAGTGAGCTGATCTATTTTATGTGCCTGAGTTTAGCGGTGCTGGCGGCCGTGGCGACCGAGATTGAATACAGTTTTTTTGTCAATGTTAAGCACCGCTTTCACGATCAGGGAGACGTAATCCGCTACGTCAGCTACGTGCTGGCGCTGACCTACGGCGTGGCTATGGTCGTTAAACTGCTGCTTTCGCGGCAGGCACTCGACCGGTTTGGCGTGCACCGGTCCTTGTTGGTCTTGCCGTGGGTGGCCCTGGCCGGACTGGCGGGGCTGGCCGTGGTCAGCCGCGTAGCCACCGGCGACGCGGCCCGGCTGATTTACTTCTGCGGTTTGTATCTACTTTTCGAGGTAGCGCGCCGGTCGCTGTTCGACCCGGTCTTTTTGGTTTTGTTTCAACCGCTCTCCCCTCCGCAACGGCTCAAAGGGCACACGCTGGCCAAAGGCTTTTACGAACCGTTGGGACTGGGCCTGGCGGGATTAATGATTTTCGGTCTGCGCGCCCACCCGTCGCTCGAAGCGTGGGTGCCGCTGGTTTGGGCCGTTATGTTGGGCGGAGCCATTTATCTGCTGCGGCAAACGTACCGGCTGTACCTCCACGAACTCAACGACGCCATTGGCCGGCGCTTCCTGGAACGCGATCAACTGGCCATGCCAGCCGCGGCCCAGCGGGGCATGGCGGCTCAACTGCAAAGTTCAGACCCGGCGGCCGTTGCGTCGGCGATTCATTACCTGTCGACCCACCAACCGGCTGAACTCGCACGCCAGTTACCGACGATGCTGCAACACCCCGACGCCACCGTCCGACGCCGGGCGTTGACGGCCTTGGCCGACCAGCCGTCCGCCGTTCCCGTGCGGTTGATCCAATCGATTGCCCTGACCGATGCCGAACCCGTTCTGCGCGAATTGGCCGCTTATCTGCTCGGCCGTCGCATCAGCGCCGAACCCGCTGAGTTGGCTCCGTTGCTGAACCACACGGACTTATCCATTCGGCAGGGGGCAATCCGGGGCGTGTTAGAACTGAATCCGCAGAACCCGGCGGCCCGGCGCAGCCTAACTGAGCTGGTTAATGACGCCGACCCGGCCCGGCAGCAACTTGCCCTTAGCCTGATTGCGACCCTGCGCCTGACCGATTTTGCCGGCTTTGTCAATCAGCGCCTGACCAACGCCAACCCAGACGTGATGCGGGCCGCCCTGACGACCGCCGGTTACCTACCCGACCTGGCCCTGACGCGCTACTTAGTGGCCAAACTAACCGACAAAACAATGGGACGGGTGGCAGTCAACGCCTTGAAAGCACGCGGAACCGACGCCTTGCCCATTCTCTACGACGCACTGCGCACGACGACGGACCGGCTACTCATCGAACGAATCGCGGGCATTCTGGGCACGATTCGCACAACCGAAAGTCGGCGGTTGCTGAACGAACTGGTTGGGCAACCCAACTTAACCGTGCGGGGGGCGGCCCTGCGGGCACTGCGCCGGTTTCCAAACGAACCCGCTGACGACAGCCTGTTCGGTCGGGTACTGCGCGACGAAATCACCTTGGCCCAGCGGCTCCTGCACGGCAGCCTGACCGAACCGGACCTGACGGCGACCCTCGATTACGAATTGGCAACGCTGCTCCAGCGCCTGTTCGACGTACTGACCCAGCTTTACGATTCCGAAACCATCGCCGGTGCCCGGTTGGGCGTCGGTCACCCCACCCGCGAGCGCCGGGCCAACGCCCTCGAAATGCTCGACAACCTAATTCCGCGGGCCGTTTACCAAACCATGCAGGCGCTCATCGATACCCTGCCGCGAGCCGAAAAAGTACGTTTGATCGACGCCGAACTGGGCGCTTTCCACGAGCCCGAGTCTATCCGAGCGTTTATCTTGCAGACCGGCGAAGACGTATTTTCGGCCTGGACGGTAAGCGTGGTGCTGCGCAGCCTGCCGCCCGCCGACGCGTTGGCGGCTCAGCAGCAGTTGCAGTCCCAATTTCCCCACGTATCTTCGTTACTTATGAGTCACTCCGCCGACCAGCCCGCCCGCATCTCGGACTACGACCGGGTGTTGCTGCTGGCCCACACGAGTTTGTTCGGCGAAACGCCCGAAAACGTTTTGGCCAGTGTTACGCCGATTCTAAAGGAAGAGGAGTACCCGGCCGGAAGCGTAATCTTTGAAAAGGGTGATCTGGGCACGGCCCTGTATGTTATTTACGCCGGTGAGGTATCCATTCGCGACGGCGAGGTCGAACTGGCCCGCTTCACGCGGGGCGACTTTTTCGGCGAGTTGGCGCTGTTGGATACTGAAACCCGCTCGGCCGGGGCCGAAGCGCTGACCGATCTGCGGCTGCTGCGGCTGGACCAGGACGACTTCTACGATTTGATGGAAGAGCGGGGCGAAGTGCTGCGGAGCATCGTCCGAAGTTTGTCGGGGCGCATCCGGCGGCAAAACGAGCTACTGGCGGGCCGGTCGACGGCTCCGTCGTCGGCCACCTAAGCCGGCGCTCCGACCGTTCGGACGGACGTTGGCTCCGGTGCATCAAGCGGTGTTGGCAAGTTGTTGTCCAGGCCGTATCTTGTGCCGACGCCGAACGTTTCTAAACCGTAACCGTAGATGAATTTTGCAACCCCCGACGGATTCACGGCCCTGATGGCTACCGCGTTTCTGTTCTACTACCTTCGGCGTTTTCTGGATACGCCAACCCGCTTGCCGGCGTGGGAGCCGTACCTCAAGCGGGTTTGGCTGATCGGCCTGGGGCTATACGGTACGCTCGGTGTCCTTGGCGTGGGGGAGATAACGACCGGTTGGTACTGGTTGGCTGTTGGTTCGTTGGTTGCGTACATGATCTGGCTAATTCGGGACTACCGACCGGCCCGGACGGTCCTGTTGGCGCTGGCCCCGTTTGTGGTTACGATCACCGTCAGCAAGCTCATCAAGCAGTTTGCCCCCACGTTTCACGAAACAAACGGCGATTACTTCGGCTCAGCGGGTGTGTTCACCATTATCTGGCTGATTACGTTTTTAATCATTGCCTGGCGGCAAAAGAAAACGCTCGTTCGGGAAGCCGAGCAGCGGCAGGCAGAAACCGAACAACGGCGGCAGATTGAAAGCCGCAAAGCTGAACTCGAACGGTTGGTGGCGGAGCGAACGGCCGAAATCACCCAGCAGAAAGAAGAGCTTGAGCACGCATTGGCCGAGTTACGGACGACCCAGAATCAGTTGATTCAAAGCGAAAAGATGGCCAGCTTGGGTGAGCTAACGGCGGGCATTGCCCACGAGATTCAGAACCCGCTTAACTTTGTCAATAACTTCTCGGAGGTAAGCGTCGAGTTGGTGGAGGAACTGGCCGAAGAGCGGCAAAAAGACAACCGGGACGCCGACCTCGAAGCCGATCTGCTGGCCGACTTAAAGCAGAACTTAGAGAAAATTAGTCACCACGGCAGCCGGGCGTCGAACATCGTACGGGGTATGTTGCAGCACTCGCGCGCCAACGGCGGGCAGCGCGAACCGACCGACCTCAACGCCCTCACCGATGAGTACCTGCGGCTGGCTTACCACGGCCTGCGGGCCAAGGACAAGACCTTTAACGCTACCTTGCTAACCGACTTGGATTCTTCGCTGGGCTTAGTACGGGTGGTGCCGCAGGAGATGGGCCGGGTGCTGCTCAACCTGTTCACCAACGCCTTTTACGCCGTTCAGCAACGTAAAAAAGCGGGCGACGCGGACTACCAACCGACAGTTACAATCCAAACGCGCGGAGCCGACGGGCAGGCGTTTATCATTATCCGGGATAACGGGACGGGCATGTCCGAAGCCATTCAGCAGAAAATCTTTCAACCCTTTTTCACGACTAAACCCACCGGCGAAGGCACGGGTCTGGGCTTGTCGCTGGCCTACGACATTGTAACCAAAGGGCACGACGGAACCATGTCGGTTAGCAGCGAAGAAGGCCAGGGCACTCAGTTTACCGTTCAGTTGCCCTTGTGAGGGTGACGGACGGGGCACGTGGCTAAACGCCCGACGCGCGCAGTAAACGAAACAGACGTATGATGAACCGATTCCTCTCGTTAATGACGTACTTGATTGCCGGATCGGCGGTTGGTCAGCCGGTTTACCAGCCCCCTACCTTTACCGACCCCGACCGGCTGAAGCGCATCGAAGCCACGTTCCCGGCCATTGAACGAATCTACCGCGACTGGGCCACCAAAAATCATTTTCCGGGCTTAACGTTTGGGGTGGTCGTCGATGGCAAGCTGGTGTTTTCGGGCGGAGTTGGCTACACGGACGTTGACCGAAAAACTCCGGCGACGCCCCGGTCGGTGTTTCGGATTGCGTCCATGAGCAAAAGCGTTACGGCCCTGGCCATTCTCAAGCTTCGCGACGAAGGCAAGCTTTCCCTCGACGATTCGGTGGCGCGGTTTATTCCTGAGGTAGGAAACTTAACTTACCTAACCACCGACGCCCCGGCGCTGACGGTTCGTCACCTGATGACCCACGCGGGCGGCTTTCCCGAAGATAACCCCTGGGGCGACCGTCAATTGGCCGATACCGACGCCGACTTACTGGCGCTCATTCGGGGCGGCCTGTCGTTTGCCAACGCGCCGGGCGTCGCTTACGAATACAGCAATTTGGGCTTTGCCATGCTCGGCCGAATCATTACCAAGGCGTCGGGTCAGCCTTATCAGCAATACATTACCAACGCCATTTTGAAGCCGCTGGGCATGATTCACACGGATTGGGAATACGCGCGCGTTCCGGTCGACCAACTCGCCCATGGTTACCGCTGGTTGGACGAAAAATGGGTAGAGGAGCCGCTGCTCCACGACGGCAGCTACGGCGCGATGGGTGGGTTACTAACGTCCATCGAAGACTTCAGCCGTTACGTGGCGCTGCATCTCAACGCTTGGCCCCCGCGCAACGACGCCGACCGCAACCCCGTTAAGCGTAGTTCGGTGCGGGAAATGCACTTACCGCGCACGTTTCGGGATTTAAACCCGACCTTTCGCTTTCCCGGTGGACGGACAACGCCCTTGGTGAATCACTACGCTTACGGGCTGGGCTGGAGCCGCGACGGCGACGGTCGCGAATACGTGGGGCACAGTGGGGGACTGCCCGGCTTTGGTAGTCAGTGGCGCATGCTGCCCGATTACGGCCTGGCGGTTATTGCGTTCGGCAACCTGACCTACGCGAACCTCAACACGCCTAACTGGGCCGTGCTGGACACCATTATTACGGCGGCCGGTTTGAGGGCCCGTCCGTTGCCGGTGTCGTCAGTTCTGGCCCAACGGAAAGCCGAGTTAGTGGCCTTGCTACCCAACTGGACGGACACTGACCGCAGCTCGATTTTTGCCGAAAACTTCTTTCCCGATCAGGCACTTAACGCCCGCCGACGGGCGGCCCAGGCGTTGTTTGCCAAGGTTGGTACGATTGTTCGAGTAGGCGAATTAAGGCCCGAAAATCAACTACGTGGGCGTTTTTTGCTGGAAGGGAAGCGGGGCAGCATCGACGTGTTTTTTACCCTGACACCCGAAAATCCGGCCTTGATTCAGCAGTTGGACCTGACCGAAGTACCGAAACCCTAACTACGAGCACACCATCAAGTCAATCAACGTTGATTAAGGTACCGGCACAAGTTGCGAAGACAAAGGCCCGCGCGTTCGGGCTAACTTGCACCCCGTTGCCAATGGGCAGTGTCAATCCACTGGCTTAAATCACTATCTTTGGTCAATGCACGATCCATGCGTTATGAAAATATTGGTCGTTGACGACGAATCAGACGTAAAGGAATTGTTTGAGCAGCGGTTCCGGCGCGAGATTCGGGCGGGTGAGTTTCAACTGGCCTTTGCCAATTCGGGCGAGGAAGCCCTGACGTACTTAGGCAGTCACGCGTCGGAAGTAGTCCTGATTCTGTCGGATATTAACATGCCCGGCATGAGCGGCTTTGAGCTGCTGCGCCACATCCGAACGGCCTTTACCGCGCCCCCTCCGCTGCTGGTGATGATGATTACAGCTTATGGTGATCCCGTTTCGCAGCAGCAGGCGGTGGCTCTGGGTGCCAATGATTTTTTAACCAAGCCGCTTGATTTCACGGCGCTCAAACAAAAACTTCGCAGCATCGTATGAAAGCGAAAGTGCTGGTGGTTGATGACGAAACGGACCTCGAACTCCTCATCAAACAAAAATTTCGGCGGCAAATTCGCGAAAAACAGTACGAATTCATCTTCGCCCGCGACGGCGTGGAGGCCCTGACAACGCTGAATGAGCACACCGATACGGACATGGTACTGACCGACATCAACATGCCCGGCATGGACGGTTTGACCTTACTCAGCAAGCTCCACGACAACAATCCGATGCTGAAGTCCGTCATCGTATCGGCCTACGGCGACATGGACAATATTCGCACGGCCATGAACCGGGGCGCGTTCGATTTCCTGACCAAGCCGGTCAATTTTGAAGACCTCGAACTGACGATGCAGAAGACGATGGCTTACGTCGCCCAGCTTCGGCAGACGCTGCAAGCCATCAAGGAAAACAATATCCTGCGCATGTACGTCGACGAATCGGTGCTGACGTTCATGAACCGGCCCGAGTTCGAGACGGCCTTATCGGCCAGTGAAACCGTTGAAGCCTCGGTGCTGTTCATCGACATTTGCGGCTTTACGGCCATCTCCGAGCGCGAGTCGGCCGATACGGTCGTCAAGCTGGTCAATCGTTATTTTGACGTGATGGTGAAAGAAATCATCGCGCAGGACGGCCATGTGGACAAGTTTATGGGCGACGCCGTAATGGCCGTCTTTCGGGGCGAATACCACCTCGACCGGGCCATCGAAGCCGGTCTGGCGGTACGGACCCAGGTCGCCACCCTCGAAGATAACTTACCTAACCATCCCAACTACCACCCGCAGGTCGCCATCGGCATCAATACCGGCGAGATGGTATCGGGCAACATCGGCTCCAAAACACTCCGGCGCTTAGATTACACCGTCATTGGCGACGCCGTGAACCTGGCCCAGCGGCTCCAGACGGCAGCCCGCGCCGGTCAAGTTGTTATCACCGAAGGGGCGCATGAGCAGGTGGCCGAATCATTTACCTGCGAACGAATTGGCGAGGTAACGCTTAAAAACAAAGCTGCGCCGGTGGTAATTTACAACGTGGTCGGTTAGCGCGTACATTTTAGCCAACGGAACAAATAACCCGTTTCCGTTTAATTACCTTTGGGTTTTTGCACTATCCCCATAACCAGCCGGTCGCTGTATGGCATCGTTCGAGTCCGTTCTGCAAATCAAGGGTAAAGAATACAACGTTTTGTATTCGGACTTTGACATTCACCAGTACACCGACAGTTTAGGCCGCCCAGCCTCGCCGACTTTTGGGGGCGTTTACACGTTAGACGTGGAAGCTCCACCGGGTGGTGACAGTACGCTCTACGATTGGATGGTTGAGCCGGGCCTGTTTCTCAACGGGCAGGTGCTGATTAAGAACCTCAGCAGCCGCACCAACCTCAAGGTTATCAAGTTCTACAACGCCTACTGCGTCGACCTGGAACAGCACTTCGACGGTACGGGCCTGAGCGAAGGTGAGCGCAGCCTGCGGTTAAGTCTGCGCGTCTCACCCCAAGCGGTCAACATCAATGGCCTCATGCACGACAACGACTGGCCCGCTCCTGAACCCATCGTCGACTGGGACTGGACCGAGATGGACGCGGCCTGCCACCCCGAACGCCAAGCTAAACAAGAACCCAGCGCCCTGTCGGAGGGTCTGCACACGGCCCTCGACGTTCTGGGCATGATTCCCATCGTGGGCGAGATTGCCGATGGGGCCAACGCCCTGTTGTACGCAGCCGAGGGCAACTACTCCGAAGCGGCTCTGGCAGCCGCGGCTATGATTCCCTTGGCGGGCAACGTGGTCGGGGCGGCTAAGCTGGCCCGGCGGGGCATGAAGCTGGTACAGAAGGCCCAGAAGCTGATTCCGCCGAAGCTCAGTAAAAATCTGGATAAAGTTGTCTCAGCCGGTAAAGACGCTTGTACCAAGGTCGGTCACCCTATCGATGTGGCCACCGGTATGTTGTTTACCGATAAGGTTGACTTTAGTCTGCCGGGGCCTATTCCGCTGGTTTGGGAGCGAACCTGGTACTCAGCCTCCGATTACCAGGGACCACTGGGCCACGGCTGGCATCACGCCTACGACCTGGGCCTGACCTTAGATGCGGAGACCAACGTAGCCGTCCTGCGCATGGCCGACGGGCGGCAGGTTGCCTTCGAGCCACCTGTCTCATCCGACCAACCCGTGCTGGACCGCACCAGCGGACTGACTCTTCACCGGCCTGACGCGAAGGCTCAGACACCGGCTCCTTGGTTAGTCTGGAATCAGCGTGAGCAGCTTTGGTACGTGTTTGCCCCGCCCACTACTGATGGTAACTACCAACCTCTGCACACCATTGAGAACGCAACGGGGCAGTTCATCGGCTTCCGCTACAACACCAACCGGCAGCTTGAGCAGATCACCGACTCAGCCGGACGGGTGCTGACGGTTAATTACAATGAGCAGGGTCACTTAGCTGCTATCCACGGGCCTCACCCCGACGAGCCTGACGCGCAGATTCGGTTAGTAGGCTACGACTACGATGAGTGGGGTAACCTCATCGCGACCACGGATGCCGAAGGTCATCAGATGCGCTTCGCTTACGAAAATCACCGGTTAGTTAGAGAAACGAACGCCGTAGGGCTGAGCTTTTACTTCGAGTACGAAGTCAATTCGCAAGCGGACTTACCCGCTCGTTGCGTGCACACGTGGGGCGACGGGGGCATCTTCGACACCAAGCTGGAGTACGTCGATCAGCAGACAACGCTGGTCTGGGACAGCTACGACCAGCAGACTCGGTACGTGCACAAAAACGGTCTGGTCATTGAGCAAATCAACGCTTTGGGTCACCAACAACAGTCGGTATACAACGACTACAATGAGTTGGTAGCTGAAGTTGACGGCCTGGGCCAAACCACCCGTTATGAGTACAACGAGCGGGGCAACCGGCTTTCTACTACGTATGTCGACGGCACCCGCGTACAAACGGAGTACGACGCGGCCGACCGCCCCGTTGCCTACACCGATGCAGGGGGTAGCATTTGGCGCTATGCTTACAACGAGCAGGGACTGCTTAAGGAACAAACCGATCCGCTGGAAAGTCAAACTCGTTACGCTTACGATGAGCAGGGGCGGCTAACGACCGTCACCAACGCGTTGGGGCAGGCCACTCAATTGCGCTACGATGAGCAGCATCAATTAGCACATATTGTTGCGCTCGATGAGCAGATTCGCTCCCGCGGTTATGATGCACTAGGCCGCTTAGTGAGCCTGACCGATCCCGTTGGTGCCATTCAGCAACGGCAGTATGACCGGCTGGGACAGTTGGTGAAAATTGTAGAACCAGATGGTACTCAACAGACACTAATTTACGATGGAATTGGCAACGTGGTCGAAGCGCGACAGGGCGAACAGCTTGTCGAGTTTACTTACACGGGTCAGAGTCGTCTGGCCGAACGACGACAGGCGGGGCAGCGAGTAGCCTTCAGCTACGACCGGGAAGGGCGGCTGACGGGCCTGACCAACGAAGCCGGTTTACTCTACCGGTTTGGCTTGGATGCCAGTGGGCAGGTAGTCGAAGAAGAAGGCTTTGATGGCTTGCTACGTCGTTACGAGCGTGACAAAGCCGGTCGGGTGACGCGTGTGCTGCGCCCGGCTGGCCGTAGCACTGAGTACGATTATACGAAGACGGCGCAAGTAGCTCAGGTCCGATACAGCGACGGCACCCAGGAGCGCTATGAGTATGACAAAGCAGGTGCGCTGATTGAAGCCATCAACGACGGCATAACGGTGCGTTTGGAGCGGGATGCGCTGGGTCAAGTCCGGCGTGAATCGCAGAGTGAACATTGGATTGAATATGAGTACGACACTTTAGGGCAACGTATTCGGTTGCGTTCGTCGCTGGGTGCCAATGTTGCCCTGGAGCGCAACGTAAGAGGTAACGTCAGCCAGATGGCAGCCGGAAATTGGCGGGCGCAGTTTACTTATGATAGCCGAGGCTTAGAAGTGCAACGCAACCTAAGCGGGGGCGTACAGATGGGCTGGCAGCGCGACGCGGTTGGCCGTCCCACTCAGCAGCGCATTACGGCGGGCGGCTCGGCAGAACGGCAACGCAGCTACCAATGGCAGACGGGCGATCGGCTAAGCCAAATTGAAGACAGCGTAACGGGCGTCAGCCAGTATGAGCATGACATATTCGGTGCGTTAACCAAGGCTCTATACAGTGATGGCACGCGGGAACTGCGGCTCCCGGATGCGGTAGGTAATCTTTTCGAGAGCGAAGCCAAAACAGATCGGCAATACGGTAAAGGTGGACAGTTGCTGAGCAGCCGGCAGGCTACTTATGAATACGACGCGGAGGGAAACCTGACCCGTAAGACAACTCGTCGGGGTGAAGAATGGCAATACGAATGGGCGGGCAACGGGACGCTGACTCAGGTCGTGCGCCCGGACGGTCAGTTGGTCAGGTTTACGTATGACGCGCTGGGTCGGCGTGTTAGCAAGAGCTATAAAGGTAAGATTACCTATTGGGTATGGGAAGGTGATAAGCCCTTGCACGAGTGGGCCGAATTCGGCTTGGACGGTCAGAACACCGAGCAGATTATTACCTGGCTGTTTGAAGAAGACAGCTTTGCGCCCATCGGTAAGCTACAAGGCACCACTCGTCAGAGCATCCTGACCGACCACTTAGGCACACCCGTTGAGATGATTGACCAGGGTGGTCAGCGAACCTGGCAGGCCCAGACAACGGCTTACGGGCGGCTACGGCTGAATGAAGGAACGCGGGCCGAGTGTCCGTTTCGGTTCCAGGGTCAGTACGAAGACACCGAGACGGGGCTGTATTATAACCGCTTCCGGTACTACGATCCGCAAGAAGGTACGTATGTAAGTCAGGACCCGATTGGTATAGAAGGTGGTCATGTACTGTACGGATATGTTGACGATCCCAATTATAAACTTGATCCTTTGGGTGAAGTTGGAGAAGATGTCGATTGGGGAGCATATCTTAAGAAGTTAATAGGAGTTGGGCCTCCTGCTGATATGGACAGACCCCATGCTCATCACATTGTGTTCAAGAATGGCAGGGGTAAAGAGATGAGAAAAGTTCTCAAAGAAAGTAAAGCCATTCTTGAAAAGCATGGAATTGATTGGTTAAAAGGGAAGGAAAACTTAGTTTGGGCACCAAATAAGAATCACAGTATTAAGGCGGCTACTACGGTTCGCGATGCACTTAAGAAAGCAGATTCACTATTTAGTACACGGGAAGCCATTGTTCAAACATTACAAGAATTGGGTGAACGGTTTGCAGATGGTACAATTTGTTCTTAACATTTTTAACCGGTATGAATCCACAGTTCAATTACAATCAGTTTGAGGCCGATCTCTTTGAGGCAACAGCAGAGTGCTATCAGGACTTCACAAAAAAAAGGGAACGCGAAGGCATCTGTGCTTTCGCACTCTACTCTGACGAATCGGCTTCGAGTATCTCCGCGTCAGTAAACGTTCGAAAGCACTTAGATAAAGTTACTAAAGAAGACCCCGATGACCCGTTGTATTACAAATGGAGTTCGGCTGAGTGGAAGTATGAAAGTATTGAGGGAAAGAAGTTAGATCAACTTAGTAAGCGACTTATGGAAGTTGCTACAAATATATCTGACGAAGATTTTACTGAGCATAAAACACAAGTGTTCGAGAAATGTGTGTCTGTTCTACAAAGGCACAAGCAAGAAGGCTTATTTTCAAATGTCGCAAACGGATTTATATTAATGTTTGATGTGAGCGATTACTCGAATGTAGAGCAGCAGATTCAATGGATTAAAAGTATGAATGACGCTAAGTCGGCTGAAGAATTTCATCAAGTAGTTTTCAATGATGAGTAGTAGAATCATTGACTAAACTATTAAAAATAGTATTAGTCAAAGTATCTTGACCGACCACTTGGGTATACCCGTTGAGATAGTTGACCAAAGCGGTCAGCGGACCTGGCAGGCCCAGACGACGGCTTATGGACGACTGCGGCTGAATGAAGGAACGCGGGCCGAGTGTCCGTTTCGGTTCCAGGGTCAGTACGAAGACACCGAGACGGGGCTGTACTACAACCGCTTCCGGTATTACGATCCGCAGGAGGGTACGTATGTAAGCCAAGACCCGATTGGCTTGGAGGGTGGAATGAGGTTGTATAATTATGTAGACAATCCTCTGACCTGGATAGATGTTAGCGGCTTAAGCGGTATACCCTCGTTTGATGATCTGAAAAAGATGGCTCAGACAACCTTATATTTTTCAACGGCTAAGGATGGGGCTGTCTTCTGGTCAGGTGGTAGAATGAAAGATGCGCAACGATGGGCGTTTAACATAGGAAAGACTACTTTGGAACAAACAAAAGGGGGGAAATATTTAGATAGCTTAGATCTATTTAACCCTAAAAATGGTCTTACTGGATCGCAGGCAGCAGAAGTTTGGAATATTGCATCAAAAAGATTTGCTGAAGGAGCTTCGGGCATTGTTCATGTTTTTCTACAGGTGCAAAACGGTTTGGACCTTATGGTGAAAGAACATGGTGGAGAATTGAAAAGCCAGCTTTATTAGCTAATACAAAAGTTAGCGAAATTATCAGAATGACTAAAGCAGGTGTAAAAGTTGGTGGGTTAGGTTGTTGAGCGTAAATTGGGTCTGCGTGTAACTTTGAAGAAACGGGCAATAACGTGTAATTAAATTTGACACAATCTTGTAAATTTCTTACCGCTATGGATAAATATTTTGAGGAGTTGATGAGCAGAGGTGACATTAATACAATTGAAGAAGATGGCAAAACATACGGTATAAGGGTGCTGGGTCGAGGCAGTGATCTTCTTTTTAAGGAAGATAATAAAGGGCTTATATGCGAAATAGATGCGGAGCATGGTATAATTTACAAAAAATCGATACGAGAATGG
>CAXUEB010000049.1:16697-22715 GCA_964249775.1 uncultured Spirosoma sp. | reverse complement strand
AGGTGTAGGCGCGGAGACGCGTTGAGCTGAGCCGTACTAATGGGCCCCAACGCGTGGTCTATTGACGCTGCTGTCGGGTAGGAGTGTGGGTAGTTGTTTTCTTTCTGTAGGCAAAAGACAAGGTCTTATCAAGTAATATAGCATTGGGGTAGCTGGGGCAAGTAGTCCTGGGCTGCCGTAAGAAACAGACCGGTTGGTGCTGGTAAGGCGGGTGGCCACCTCTTCCATTCCGAACAGAGCCGTTAAGCCCCGTACTGCCGATGGTACTGCTGTCAAAGGCGGGAGAGTAGGAAGGTGCCACCGGTTGGCATTGTCAAGTGGGCGAAAGCCGCTGTCTCATCAGGCAGCGGCTTTTTGCTGTTATCAGGTTTGTACTTACTCGACTTACAGCCCTCAAGCATTACCATCAATAATTTTATCCTACAGATGTCCAAAATTCGCTAAGATAAGTCAGCGCCTGGTCGATGGAGTCTGCTACAAATAGTAAGGCTCGATTTTCTGCTTTGAGAAAGCCATCGGTGACCATCCGATCAAGTTGTTGAAGGATAAGATCGTAATACCCGTTCACGTTGATAACAGCGACAGGACCATTGTACAGGTTAAGTTGTTTCCAAGTCAGTATCTCGAATAACTCGTCAAGCGTACCATAACCACCGGGTAAGGCAACTACGCCCTTCGCTAACTGCACCATCTTGTATTTCCGCTCGTGCATCGTTTCAACAAAATGTAGCTCGGTTAACGTTTTATGCGCTACTTCGAGGTTAGCCAGGAAATTGGGAATTACGCCAGTCACCTCACCTCCATTTTCTAAAACGGCATTCGCAACATCACCCATTAAACCAAAACCACCGCCCCCGTAAATAAGGCGTACTTTACGAATAGCCATTTGCTTACCTAACTCCTGGGCAACCACCTTGTATATCGGATTTACGTCTGAGCTTGAACCGCAATAGACAACAATGCTTTCCATATCGTAAAGTTGTTAAGTTATGGTTTGGCTTCTCGATAGTAGTTTCGGTTTAGCTTAGTTTATCAGCAATAAGATTAATATTTAAGCCGCCGAACGCTCCTGACCCCATTAATAGTAGAAGCTCAACAGTTGCACATTGTTGGTTAAGATAAGCTTGTAGTTCATCGGTTTTGGTAAAGACCAATAGATCGGGTCGCTCAAAAGCTGAAGCGATGTCTTCCAGAGTGGGTATACTTAGACCTTGGTACTTGAAAGCTAATGCATCAGTGTCAACGTATACTACGGCTATATCAGCGGCAGCTAAACACCCTTTGTATTGCTCTAAGAACGCTTTATTCAAACTGCTGTACGCTGGCAACTCAACAACGGCAAGCAGCGTCCGATCAACGTATTGACGTTTGACGGCTTCGGTAGCCGCTTGAACTTTAGATGGCGCATGGATGTAGTCCCGAAACAAAATGCGATCGCCTTTTTCAACTACTTTCTCTAACCGACGGTTGGCACCGCTGAATAATGGAATTGCTGCGTAGAACTGTTCTTCGGTCATGCCAATGCGATCAAGAACGGTCATGGCTCCGGCAATGTTTTTCATGTTGTGTGCGCCAAAAACCTGCACCGGAATTTTCAAGCCTTGCTTGGTGATTAAGTAGGTCTGTCCATCAACTACCTCGTTCGGATGAGCTTCGTACGGAATCTTGGTAATATCGACGCGTTCTTTCTGACCAATTATGTCAAGCATATCGTCCGATTCGTCAAAAATCAGGATGCCAGCTTTGGGCATTCCTTCGGCCAGTAGTTCAAATGGGTCAACGTATTCATCCCAGGTAGGGTAGATGTTAACATGATCCCAGGCAATGCCGCTGATTAAAGCGATGTGCGGTTGATAATGTAAAAATTTGGGGCGGGAATCAATGGGCGATGACGCGTACTCATCGCCTTCGATTACAATGATGGGCGCATTGGGCGTTACTTTAACTGTTGTGTCAAAACCGTCGACCTGCGCTCCAATTACGTAGTCAAACGTGCGATTTTGATACTTCAAGACGTGCAAAATGATCGACGCGATGGTTGTTTTGCCGTGACTACCGGCGATGACTACGCGCTGCTTCTGCTGACTTTGTTGGTAGATATATTCAGGATACGAAAAGATTGGCAAACTTAACTTCTGCGCCTTTGTCAGTTCAGGGTTGTCTTGGCCCGCGTGCATACCGACAATAACGGCGTCTAAACCCAAATGAATTCTGTCGGGAAACCAACCCAGTTCGGCCGGTAGTAAATTATGTTGTTGCAGACGCGTCCGGGACGGTTCGTAAAGCTCGTCGTCGGAGCCGGTGATGGTATGCCCTTGTTGTTGGAGTGCCAGGGCGAGATTATGCATAACGCTACCGCCAATGGCAATAAAGTGGATGACCTTAGACATTCGGTACAATGAATCCATATCGAACCGCAAAAGTACGGCTTCTTTTCGGTTTGCCGGACAGAGCCGCCTACACTGGCAAAAGGGTGTATTGTGCTAACGTAAAAATTGTTCTTCATCCGAATCAAAGCCACTGCTTTTTCGTTGACTATCTTGCGAGTAAACAACACCTGAAAAGTCCGCTTTTCAAGATCACATTTGCTCCTGTTTCTTTGAACCACAAACTCCTTTTTATGCGCTGACTATTGGGATGAAGACTTATTATGACCTGATTGACCAGACGTTTGAGTTTCCTACGCGGGAGTTCAACGTCGAGAATAACGAACTGATGTTCAATAATGTCCCGCTGATGGACATTGTCAAGGAGTACGGCACACCCTTGAAGTTAACGTACTTGCCCAAGATTACGGAGCACATTGAACACGCTAAAATTCTGTTCAAGAATGCCATGAAGCGGTACAACTACAAGGGAAATTACACGTACTGTTACTGCACAAAGTCATCCCATTTTCGGTTTGTGCTCGAAGAAGCACTTAAAAACAACATCCATCTCGAAACCTCGTCGGCGTATGATATTCCCATTCTGCGGGAGTTGTACAAGTCCGGCAAGATCTCGAAGAGCACGTACATTATTTGCAACGGCTATAAACGCCCGCTGTACACGCAGTATATCAGCGAACTCATCAACGAAGGGTTCACGAACTGCATTCCGGTACTCGACAACCTGAAGGAGATTGAGGCTTATGAGAACTCCATAACGGCCGACACGGTCAACTTCGGTGTTCGGATTGCCACGGACGAAGAACCCAACTTCGCGTTTTATACCTCGCGGTTGGGCATTCGCTACAGCGACGTGAATGAGTTATACCGGAATAAGATTGCCACCAATGAGAAGTTCAAGCTTAAAATGCTGCACTTCTTTATCAACACGGGCATCAAGGACAGCGCCTACTACTGGAGCGAACTGAGCCGGTTCATGTACAAGTACTGCGAACTGCGGAAGATGTGCCCCGACCTCGATTCGATTGATATTGGGGGCGGTATGCCGATTCAAACGTCATTCCAGTTTACGTACGATTACCAGGCCATGATCGATCAGATTGTGGAAAGCATTCAGTGGATCTGCAATAAGAACAACGTGCCGGTGCCGCACATTTTCACGGAGTTCGGCTCCTACACGGTAGGCGAAAGCGGGGCGGTTATCTACAAAGTGATCGACCAGAAGTTACAGAACGACAAAGAGTTGTGGTACATGATCGACGGTTCATTCATCACGCAACTGCCTGATTCGTGGGGCCTGGGGCAGAAGTACATTATGCTGTCGGTTAATAACTGGGACAATCCGTACCAGAAAGTAAACCTGGGCGGTTTAACCTGCGACTCACACGATTTTTACAACACCGAAGCCCACAGCGCGGACCTATACCTGCCAATCTTCGATCAGGAAGCCGAAGATCAGTATATTGGTTTGTTCCATACTGGCGCGTACCAAGAATCGCTGGGTGGCTACGGCGGTATTCAGCACTGCCTGATTCCGGCTCCGCAGCACGTAATTGTCGACAAAGACGAGCACGGTAACTTGCGCAGCCGGCTGTTTGCACCGGAGCAAAACAGCGAGGTGATGCTCAAGATTTTGGGCTACGGCGGTGCCGAACCGGGCATGACGGAGTTAGAGGCCGCCGAGGCCGCCGAAGAGCGCGAGGAGGAAGCCGAACTGGTGCGAGAAGAGGATTAGCACGTGCTGACATTAAAAATGGTGGCGTTCCTTTGTACAGAATTGCGCCACCATTTCGTTTACTTATCTGACTATCAACTTACAAACTGAGCAATCGATTCATGAAAAAATTACTGATCTTAGGTACAGTACTGGCAACGTTGTCGCTGGGTTCGTGTTCGCGGAGGGCAACGTGCCCGGCTTACGGCAGCGTACAGAAACCCGCGCCGACGCAAGTACGGGTATCGTAGAGACGATGGGTAGTTGAAAACGAAACGAGCAGCTTGCGCAAGCTGCTCGTTTCGTTTTCGTTGACCTACTGCGCTATCAAGTCAGTTAATCGCTGTTCTAAGGCCTGAATCTTCGCTTCGGCGTCGGCCAGTTTTTGGCGTTCACGCTCCACCACGTCGGGTTTGGCGTTGGCCACAAACTTCTCATTTGATAGCTTCCTAAGCACCGAATCCCGGAAGCCAATCTGGTAGTCCAATTCCTTGCGTGTTTCGGCGATCTCCTGCTCAACGTCGATCTCGCCAGCGATGTTGACAAAGAACTCATCGCCCTTGATAAGGAACGACAAGCCTTCGGCTTTCTCATTTACATAATCAACTTCGAAAACGTTGGCCATCTTGCAAATGAGCGGTTCAAGTGTCTGAAACCGTTCCGAATTGCCGGTCTTAATGGCCAATGGCAGCTCGGTTCTTGGCGAAATCTGCTTGGCGTTGCGGATGTTCCGAACGTTGGTGATAATGTCGAACAACGTTTCAAAGTCCGTTAGAATCTGCTCATCAACCGCATCAGGCTGCGGAAACGGTGCGACGCAGATGCTATCGTTGGGCGTACGCTCACGAATTTCTTGCCAGATTTCTTCGGTAATGAACGGCATGAACGGGTGGGCCAAACACATTAGCCGCTCGAAGAAATTAATCGTTGCGTCGTACGTAGCGCGATCAATCGGTTGAGACGTTCCGGTTTCAACATCGAAAGCAGGCTTGATCAGTTCAAGATACTGCGAACAGAAATCGTCCCAGATAAGCTTGTAAATGGCCTGTAACGCATCAGAGATGCGGAATTTACCGAAATAATCTTCAATTTCAACCAATGTCGCGTTGAGCTTCGACTCAAACCACTGAACCGCCAACGGCTCACTGCTCGCTGCTACCTGCTCATTGATTGTCCAACCCTTCACCAACCGAAACGCATTCCAGATTTTGTTGCTGAAATTACGTCCCTGCTCAACCAGCTTTTCGTCGAACGGCAGGTCGTTGCCAGCGGGTGAACTAAACAACATACCCGTGCGGACGCCGTCAGCCCCGTACTGCTCAATTAAATCGAGCGTGTCGGGCGAGTTACCGAGCGACTTCGACATTTTTCGGCCGAGCTTGTCGCGGACAATGCCCGTCAGGTAGACGTTCTTGAACGGCGCTTCACCCCGAAACTCATAACCGGCGATAATCATCCGGGCGACCCAGAAAAATAGGATTTCCGGGGCTGTAACGAGGTCATTGGTCGGGTAGTAATAATCCAAGTCGTTCGGTCCGGCTTTCGGGTCATTCGGGTCACCGGATGGTTTGAAAACCGACATCGGCCAGAGCCACGACGAAAACCACGTATCCAGTACGTCTTCGTCCTGCGTCAAGTCGGCTTCGGTCATGGCGAAGAGCAGCATCTCGTGCTGTACTTTCTCCAGCGCTTCGTGCTTGTTCTTAGCGACGATGATCGTGCCATCCTGCATGTAGAACGCCGGGATGCGCTGTCCCCACCACAGTTGCCGGCTGATGCACCAGTCGTGCGGATTCTCCATCCACGAGCGGTACATATTCTTGAATTTTGGCGGGTGCAGTTGAACCGTGTCGTTCATGACGTTCTCGAACGCGGGTTTCGACAGTTCGTCCATCTTCAGGAACCACTGCAACGACA
>CAXUEB010000049.1:13535-16597 GCA_964249775.1 uncultured Spirosoma sp. | reverse complement strand
TTCTCGAACGCGGGTTTCGACAGTTCGTCCATCTTCAGGAACCACTGCAACGACAATTTCGGCTCAATCACCGCCCCGGTCCGCTCCGACGTACCGACGTTCGACTTGTACTCTTCGGTTTTAACCAAGTTACCCGATTCTTCCAGCAACTTGATAATCGTCTTGCGGGCAGCAAACCGATCCTGGCCAACCAAGATTTGCGCTTTATCATTCAGCGTACCGTCGTCGTTTAAGATGTCCAGAACGGGTAGATTGTGCTTGATGCCCAACGCGTAGTCGTTCGGGTCGTGGGCGGGCGTCACTTTCAGGCCACCCGTACCGAAGTCCATCGTCACGTACTCGTCCGTGATAATCGGTATCTCCCGATTGATAAGCGGGATGATTGCCTTCTTGCCGTGTAAGTGCTGATACCGCTCGTCGTTCGGATTAACAGCGATGGCGGCATCGGCCATGATCGTCTCCGGCCGCACGGTTGCAACGGTGATGTACTCGCCTTCTGAGCCGGCAATGGCGTAGTTGATGTACACCAGCTTCTGCTGAACTTCCTTGGTGATAACCTCCTCGTCCGAAACGGCGGTGCGGCCCTGCGGGTCCCAGTTGACCATGCGGACGCCCCGGTAGATTTTGCCTTTGTTGTAGAGGTCGACGAACGTGTCGATGACCGAATCGTACAAAGCTGGCTCCATCGTGAAGCGCGTACGGTCCCAATCGCAGGACGCGCCGAGCTTACGGAGTTGCTGGAGAATGATGCCGCCGTATTTGTGCGTCCACTCCCAGGCGTACTGCAAAAACTCATCCCGCGTCAGGTCCTGCTTGCTGATGCCGCGGTCTTTGAGCATAGCCACGACTTTGGCTTCGGTGGCAATGCTGGCGTGGTCAGTACCCGGCACCCAGCAGGCGTTCTTGCCTTCCATGCGCGCCTTACGGATCAGCACGTCCTGGATGGTATTGTTGAGCATGTGCCCCATGTGGAGCACGCCCGTTACGTTGGGGGGCGGGATGACGACGGTGTACGGCTCGCGCTTGTCGGCAACGTCCGTTGGGGGTGTAGATTTGAAAAATTGGTTATCAATCCAGTATTGATACCATTTTTCTTCAATGTCTTTGGGGTTGTATGTTTTAGAGATCATTTCCTCGTCGGCGGGCCGGACCCGTTTGATGTACAAAAATAAACCCGTCGCGGGTAAATACCGGACGGGCTGCTGATTTGGTTTGCTAACGTAGCCGGTGTCAGACCACAATCATTAAGCATACGGTAGTTTTAGGACAAAGATGCCGTAATTTTAGTTTATCCGGTACGTCATCACATTCGTATGGAATTTGGCAAAGTACACAATCTCAACGCCGTAAACTTCACCTTGCCGCCCGACGCGGTCTTCAACGCGCCCGTCTGGGCCGCCGTTGAGCCGACGCCCCGCGATAGGAGTCGACAGCCGCGGGTGTTTATCGGCGGACCGATCTGGGCCAATAAAGAATACGTTGGCAAAATTTACCCGTCCAACGCCAAAGAGCGAGACTTTCTGCATTACTACACCCGGCAGTTTAAGACCATTGAATTAAACTCAACGCACTACCAGATTCCAACGGCGGGCATGATTGAGAAGTGGAAAACCGAAGCCACGGCTGGGTTTGTTTACTGCCCGAAGTTTCCGCAGATCATCAGCCACGAGCGGCAGTTGGTTGCTACCGAGGGCTTGACCGACGAATTTGTCAGCGCCGTGCTGGGGCTGGAAGAACAGTTGGGCATGACGTTTCTGCAACTGCCGCCGTCGTTCGGGCCAGACAAGTGGCCGGTGCTGGAGACGTACTTGAAAAGCCTGCCCGACGAGTTGGACGTAGCCGTCGAATTTAGACACTCGGATTGGTTCAGCAAAGCCGTCACCTGGCAGCAAACGCTGGAACAGCTCTACGCCCTGCACCGACACGTCGTCATCACCGACGTAGCCGGCCGGCGCGACGTCTTGCACATGGGTCTGAGCAGCCCCGTTCTGACGTTGCGGTTTATTGCTAATGATGGTCATACAACCGACTACAGCCGCACCGACGCTTGGGTACAACGGCTCAAAACCTGGTTTGAGAAGGGTTTGCAAACGGCGTACCTGTTCATCCACGGCGGAGCCGAGAACGACACCACGCCCGAATTAATCTTGCACTGGACCCGTGAACTGAACAAACACTGCGGGTTACAATTGAAGGAGCCGGTGTTGCAGCCAAAGGTCGTTCAAGGGAGTTTGTTTTGATATACTGAACCAAGCATCTACCTTTGTTTTGTGATTTCGACAACCACAAACCATCGGCATCAATATTCTGAGCGGTAATGCGGCAGAACGAGACGGTCATGTTTGTGAGTTTGGCGAGACAATCCAGATTAGCCTAACATACGAAGCCCGGTTCTGCCCATGAGCCGGGCTTTTGCTTTATGAAAACGGTTATCATCAAATACAACGCGGGCAACGTGCAGTCGGTCATGTTTGCCTTGGAGCGTATTGGAGCCAGCTACCTGCTTACCGATGACGAAGCTGAAATTCGTTCGGCTGATAAGGTTATCTTTCCGGGCGTAGGCGAGGCCAGCACGGCTATGGCGTACCTCCGGCAGCGGGGCTTAGACAAACTGATTCCGTCGTTGAAGCAGCCGGTGCTGGGCACCTGCGTTGGAATGCAGCTCATGTGCCGCTATTCAGAAGAAAACAACACGGAGTGCATGGGTATCTTTAACATTGACGTTCGGCGGTTTCCAGCCGAGCCGGGTTACAAGGTGCCGCACACGGGCTGGAACAGCATCCACAGCCTGCGTGGCCCGCTGACGAACGGTCTATCCGAAAAGGCTTACGTATATTTCGTGCACAGTTATGCGGCTGACGTTTGCCGCGAAACCACGGCCGTCTGTGATTACGTCCGGCCGTTCAGTGCGATGCTACAGCGCGACAATTTCTACGCGGCCCAGTTCCACGCCGAGATTAGTGGGGGCGTTGGACAGCGCATCTTAGAGAATTTTCTAACGTTATAACCCAGCTTGGACGGCCACGTCCGCCCGCATAAGCTAAACTTATAAACCCCCCCCC
>CAXUEB010000049.1:6923-13525 GCA_964249775.1 uncultured Spirosoma sp. | reverse complement strand
AATCAGATAACCTTATCACGCCCGGACGTGGCCGTCCAGGCTACTTACAAATGCACATCATTCCCGCCATTGACCTGATCGACGGCAAAGCCGTCCGACTGACGCAGGGCGACTACCGCCAGAAAACAGAATACAACGCCCGGCCGCTGGAAGTAGCGCAGCAATTTGAGGACGCCGGCTTGACGCGCCTGCACGTAGTCGATCTTGACGGAGCCAGGGAAAAGCATGTCGTCAACTGGAAGGTGCTTGAATTGATCTCGACAAAAACCAAGCTGCACGTTGATTTCGGCGGGGGCGTTCAATCCGACGATGATTTGCGGGTGGTCTTTGAATGCGGGGCGAAGCAGGTGACGGGCGGTAGTATTGCCGTGAAGCAGCCCGACGTGTTTGAACGCTGGCTGTCGCAGTATGGGGCTGAGCGCATTATCTTGGGTGCCGACGCCAAGAACGAGAAGATTGCCGTCAGCGGCTGGGCAGAAGGCACCAACGTCTGGGTGTATGATTTTGTGGATAACTATGTGGATAAGGGTGTTAAGTATGTGATTAGCACCGACGTAGCGAAGGATGGTCTATTGCAGGGGCCATCCTTCGATCTGTACCGCAACTTGCAGGATCGTCAGCCAAATCTAAGCCTCATTGCCAGTGGGGGCGTCAGCGGGATAAGGGACATCGAAGCGCTGGCCGATATGGGTTTATACGGCGTTATCGTCGGCAAAGCGATTTACGAAGGACGGGTGACGTTGAAGGAACTAACCAAGTTTGCAACGCTATGAACAACGCATACGTAGTTAGCGCGGACAAGACGAAGTTAGACGTACCATTAATTCACCAGTTCTTGAGTCAGCAATCGTATTGGGCGCAGAACATTCCGCTCGACATTATTCGGCGCTCGATCGAAAACTCGCTTTGCTTCGGCGTCTACCACGGCGATCATCAAGTCGGCTTTGCGCGCGTCACGACCGACCAGGCTACGTTTGCTTACCTCGCCGACGTGTTTGTATTGCCCGATCATAGGGGCAAGGGCTTATCAAAGTTGTTGATGAAGACCATCATGGAGTGGCCAACGTTGCAGGGCCTCCGCCGGTGGATGCTGGCTACCAACGACGCCCATAAGCTTTATGAACAATACGGCTTTACGGCCCTGGATCAACCCGAGCAATTTATGCAGCGCAAGCGGGGCAAACCATACTAAGTCATGCTGACCAAACGTATTCGCCTTGGTATGAAGTATATTATTTTGTGGCTGTTAAACTTTGTGGTTAGCCTTGGCGTGGCAAAACCCCTTTGGTATGATTCGGCCGCTACTTCACGCGTTGAAAGGCTTGCGCAACGGATGAAAATAAAAGACCCCAAACTACGAAGCGCAGAGTACCAAATTCGGCTTTGGGTTAAGGTAGAGCTGATGTTCGGTGATGCGCAGAATTTATACGTGTTAGATAAACGTAGAAATAAGCTGCTACTAACACAATACGCTATTGAGTCCGACACTAACTACATGTATCGTAGTCATACACTTGTCGATAAAAGCGTTTTGACTGACGTAAACGTCTGGCGAGAACTGGTAGAAAATGATGTGCTCACCCTACCTGACCAGTCACTGCTACGAGAGCAGATTTTTCCCAAGCCAATTAAAGACAGTAGTTGGGTTGAGATAGGTAGCGACGGTGTTCCAACTGTCCGGGCCAGACGAAAAGAAGCGACCGTTCTGATGGGGGACGGCACCAGTTATCATGTTCAGGTGTTCGGCTCAACTCTACAGCGTACCTATTCGTATCACTGCCCGGCAGCATACAGCCGCGTTCGGACGAAGGTTGTTGAATTGCAAAAAGTAGTCAGAATTTTAAACGTAATCTGGCGCGCATTTGGGATTCATTCGGAAATCTGTCAAGTCGACGCTGGTAAACGTAACATTCATGCCGCATGTTAACCAAACGCATCATTCCCTGCTTAGACATTAAAGACGGTCGCACCGTAAAAGGAACGAACTTCGTTAATCTGCGCGACGCGGGCGACCCGGTGGCGCTGGCGGCCGTTTACGCCGAGCAGGGAGCCGACGAACTGGTTTTCTTGGATATTACGGCCACTGTGGACGAGCGGAAAACGCTGCTTGACCTCGTGCGCAAGGTGGCGCATACCATCAACATTCCGTTTACGGTTGGGGGCGGTATTTCGTCGGTGACTGATGTATCGGCGCTGCTCAACGCTGGGGCGGATAAGATTTCGATCAACTCGTCGGCCGTGCGGAATCCTGATTTGGTCAACGAACTGGCGCTGGAGTTTGGTAGTCAGTGCGTGGTCGTGGCGATTGACACGCGTTACGTTGAAAACGAACACATCGTCCACACGCACGGCGGACGTAAACCAACCGAACTGCGCACACTGACTTGGGCCAAGGAGGTCGAAAAGCGCGGTGCGGGCGAAATTCTACTAACCTCAATGGATACCGACGGCACTAAAGCCGGCTTTGCGCTCGACCTGACGGCGCAAATTTCGGGCGCGGCCAACATTCCGGTCATCGCGTCGGGTGGGGCTGGCACCATGGACCACTTCGTCGATGTGTTCACGACCGGTAAAGCCGACGCCGGGCTGGCCGCCAGTATTTTTCACTTCAAGGAAATTCAGATTCCGGTGCTGAAAGGCTATTTAAGAAGTAGGGGAATCGAAATGCGAATCTGATTCTAAACGCAGAGAAGCAGAGTACACGCAGTACATGATTAATTCTAAGTACTCTGCCTCTCTGCGTTTAAAAAGAATCAAAACTTGAACCCTAAATCGAGTGCCACAACTCGGTTTTTAGACGTTAGCTGATTAGCCCGCGCGACGTTCACCAAACCGCGCTGGTAGCTGACGCCGATATTGAATGCGTTCGTATCGTTGATTTTGTACTGAATACCGGTGCCCAGCAACAGTTCAATATCGCCAAACCCGTACTGCCGACGACTACCGCCACTTTCGGCTAAGTACAAACCGTTGCGTTCTTGTTGCAAGGCTCTCTCGGCCAGTTTTAAACTTAGCAAACCGCCCGTCTGCATGTAAAGCCGAATGCCCGGCGCAATGTTGTTAGCAAACAGTTTCACCGTCGCCGGTACTTGCACATATTGCAGATTATAGATTGACTCTTTGTAGGGCGCGCCCGGCCGCAGCCGCGACTCACCAAACGAGCCGGGCATCTGAAAACCCGACCGCTTGATGGTGTACCAAAGCCCGGTACTGAACGCGTAACGGTCCTTAAAGAAAAAGTAATCGAGCGTTGGCCCAACGCTCATGCGAACGCCCGTGCCGTTGTCCAGAAAACCCGCGTAATCGCCCACACCGGCGGCCGTGTTGATGTTGAGCGACGGTGCAAACCGGACGCTCATCTCGATGAGGTGATTCGGGCGGGCGTAGTCGAGACCGGTTTCGTCGGTGGTTTCGCCTAATTGCCGACGACGACGACGGCGTTTGCGGTCATCATCGTAGTCCCGACGGTTCTGATCCTGACCGTCGTAGTTATCGCCTAAAATCTTGCGAAACCGTTTCTCGGTCACGCGTGATTCGTTCGTTCTTAGATTGTAAAGGGCTTTCGACGGCGTTTGTGCCCAACTGGGGGCGACTACCAGCAGCACCAAAATCAAGACAAACCCTGCAACTTTTTTCATAATCTTGCACGTTTTCAATATTGAAAACACTTCATTTTCACTTCATGCCACTACGCACGGCCCTGGGTTGGCTAATCCTGTTTGGGCTTTTTTGGTTGTCTGCGCTAACCTCGTGTACTAAAAACGAAGCGCTTACGCTGCTTCGGCTCGATCAACAATTGTTCGCGGCCAAATCCGCCGATAGCGTCCGGGCGTTTCTGAACCGCAACCCGGCGGTGGCTCAATTGTACTTTAACGCGAACGGGGCCGGAACTGATACGGCGCTCGTTCGGGAATTGACTAACCGGGTCAACAACCCGGCACTCAACGAACTCAACGACCAACTTCAGGGCGAATTTGGCGATATGGCCGCCCTCAAAAACCAGCTTGCCGAAGCGTTTGCCAACATTAGGAAAGACTTTCCCAACTTCCAAACGCCCAAAGTAGCCACGGTTGTGACGGGCTTTTTCGGGCCGGACTTAGTTGTGACGGATAGTCTCATCATCATTGGTTTAGATTACTTCGGCGGACCAAAAATCAAGTACCGCCCCCAAGGGCCGGAGTTTCCGCAGTATGTTCTGCGCCGGTACCAGAAAGACTACATTGTTCCGGCAATTGTCTTTGGCATTTCAGATAAATACAATGCCACGAACCGCGCTGATCAAACCATACTGGCCGACATGGTGTATTATGGTAAGGGCTATGTATTCACCAAAACCATGTTGCCCGACGTGGCCGACAGCTTAATTATCGGTTATTCAGACAAACAATTGACCGAAACGTTTAACGCGCAGGATATTGTTTGGGCGCATTTTATTGACAATCGACTGTTGTATCAAACCAACCCGGCCGTAAAACAGCGATATTTGAACGAGCGTCCTTTCACGGCCGAAATTGGGCAGGCCGCTCCCGGTGCGATTGGCCGCTGGCTGGGCTGGCGCATTGTCGGACGGTATAACGATGAACACAGCAACGTCGGTATTGCCGATCTGATGCGAAACGCCAACGCCCGGCAGATTTTTGAACAATCGGGCTACAAAGGGCAGAGGGATGAAGACTGAATCAGCCGCGTTAGGCGGTTGTTAAACCAATTGCTTGGCTCGAAACGGCAAGGAAAGTAGCGGTTTGTAGAGAGAGCAAGAACACTAATTTAGAATGGCAAAGCGGGAGAAAAACGTTGGCGAAACCGCTAACGAGGAAGATAAAAAAAAGTTAGACCGCGAAGGCCTGCGGAAAGCCTTGCGCGTGTTTCGGTTCGTGCGCCCATACCGAGCGCTGTTCGCCCTGGGATTTATATTTTTGATTTTGTCAACGGCGACAACGCTGAGTTTCCCGGCCCTGATTGGGCAGGTTACCAGTGTCATTCAGGGGCAGTCGGATTTTACGCTTGGCCAAGTCATTCTGATTTTTGGGGCAATTTTGGTCTTGCAGGCCGTTTTCTCCTTTTTCCGAATCTACTTCTTTGCGCAGGTTAGCGAGCGGTCGATGGCCGATGTTCGGCGTGAAGTGTACGGCAAGATAATTACGCTCCCCATTCCGTTCTTCGAGAAACGGCGCGTCGGCGAACTGACCAGCCGAATTTCGGCCGACGTATCGCAGTTGCAGGATGTGCTGTCGATTACGCTGGCCGAGTTATTCCGGCAGGTGGCGACGTTGGTGGGCGGTACGCTGTTTATCCTGTACGTATCGTGGAAGCTGACTTTATTTATGCTGGCGACGTTTCCGGTCATTATCATCGCGGCCATCATCTTTGGGCGGTACATTCGTAGACTGTCGAAGCAGGCGCAGGATCAGTTGGCCGCGGCCAGCGTGATCGTGGAAGAAACGCTGCAATCCATCAACGTCGTGAAGGCGTTTACCAACGAGCGCTTAGAGATTGGTCGCTATGGATCGGCACTACAACGGATGGTCAACACGGCGCTGCGGACGGCCCGGTTCCGGGGTGTGTTTGTCTCGTTTATCATCTTCGCCATGTTTGGCGGCATCATGGGCATCGTCTGGTACGGGGGCAGCTTAGTGCAGTCGGGCGAGATTCCGTTTGCCGACTTACTCACGTTTATTTTCTACACCGCGTTCATTGGCGGTTCTGTGGCCGGCATGGGCGACATGTACGCGCAGGTGCAGCGGACCATCGGCGCGTCGGAGCGCATCTTAGAAATCTTGGACGAACCATCGGAGGTCGACGCCAACCAGGAAACGCCTTTGTTTGTGCCGGTGCAGGGGCACGTCTGCTTCCAGGATGTGCACTTCTCGTATCCATCGCGGTCCGATATGGCGGTACTAAGGGGCATTTCGCTCGACGTAGCGGCCGGACGTAAGATTGCCTTGGTGGGTCAAAGTGGGGCGGGTAAATCGACTATTGTGCAACTGCTGATGCGTTATTATGCCATCGGCAGCGGCCGGATTACGGTGGACGACCGCGACCTAACCAGCTTCAACGTAACGGAACTGCGCAAAAATATTGCCGTCGTGCCGCAGGAAGTGATGCTGTTCGGCGGCACAATTTTCGAGAATATTCAATACGGTAAGCCCGGCGCAACCGAAGCCGAAGTACGCGAAGCCGCCCGTAAAGCTAACGCGCTCGACTTCATCGAGTCGTTCCCGGAAGGGTTGCAGACGGTAGTGGGCGAACGGGGCGTTAAACTGTCGGGCGGACAGCGGCAGCGAATTGCTATTGCCCGCGCCATCCTGAAAGACCCGGCCATCTTGATCTTAGACGAAGCAACCAGTTCGCTCGACGCCGAATCGGAGCGGTTGGTGCAGGACGCCTTGGATGAGTTGATGCAGAACCGCACGACGATCATTATTGCTCACCGGCTGGCAACGATCCGTAAAGTTGATAGGATCTACGTCTTGCGCGAAGGTCAGATTGCCGAGGCCGGTACGCACGACGAACTGGCCATGCAGGAAGACGGCATCTATGCCAACCTGGTCCGATTACAGTTTGAAACGATCGAATAACGAGTTTGTCGTTTGGTGCCCCCA
>CAXUEB010000049.1:1682-6913 GCA_964249775.1 uncultured Spirosoma sp. | reverse complement strand
TTTTTTTGTGGTGGTGCCACCCACTTTTTTTTTTGGTCCACCCCCCCCGACAAACTGTAAGCTACTTATGACTCCAGCCGCTCAAACTCTTAAAGAATTCAACCTCCGTCACACCGCGGGCCGGGAGGAAGTGCTGGCGTTGTTTTTGAACGCAGGTCACGCGCTGGCTCACCACGACGTGGAAAACGGTCTTGGTCCCGATCATGACCGCGTGACAATTTACCGGACGCTACGAACCTTCTTGGACAAGGGCTTGCTGCATAAAGTGCTCGATGACGAAGGCGGCACGAAGTACGCCCTGTGTCGCGAGACCTGCGCCGACGGGCATCATCAGCACGAGCACGTTCATTTCAAATGCGAAACTTGCGGTCAAACGACCTGCTTAGACGATGTCCGTATTCCGACCGTATCGTTGCCGACCGGTTACGATCGTAAAGAAATGAATCTGCTGATCCAGGGCGTTTGCCAAGATTGTAATAAGTAACGGCGAACCAACGTCTGCCTTGCCTCATGCCCCCCGAAACTACCTTCCAAGAGCGTCAGCACCACTTTAGTCAAGCCGAACAAGCCGCTCAGCGCCGATACAACCGGATGGCGTTTGGGCGGCTTGTTTGGTTTTTGGGTAGCGTCGGAACCGTATGGCTATTAATTACGCTCGATCAGCAACTCGGTGCGGTAGCTGCCTTGCTGGTTGGTTTAACCGGTTTCCTCGCCCTTCTCCGCAAGCACCAAACCATCCGGCGCGAACGGGATTTGAATAACCGCCTAACGTTTATCAATCAGGACGAAGCCGCCCGGCTCAAGCGTCAGTACCTGCGGCCGGAAACCGGCGAGTCGTTCGTTGATCTAACCCATCCGTACACGGGTGATCTGGACGTATTCGGTAAGCACTCGCTATTCCGGCTGCTCAACCGGACGCACACGTACGAGGGCCAGAGCCGACTGGCGACGTGGCTCAGGTCACCGGCCACACCCGATGCTGTGCGGCTTCGTCAGCAGGCCGTGGCTGCGTTGCAACCCCAACTCGACTGGCGGCAACAACTCGAAGCTTTGGCCTATGTAGAGCCGACAACGACCGAGTCACCGGCTGCGCTCGTTACGTGGGCAACCGCGCCGGGTACACCCCTACCCGGTTATTTAAACGCGGTTCGGTTCGTGTTCCCGGCCGTTACACTGGGTTTGTTTGTCGCCTGGTTAGTGGGCTACGCACCGGGTTTGGCGGTCCTGCTGTTGTTGGCCGTTCACGGGTTTGTCCTAAGCCGCACGGCCGAGCGGGCGAAAGAAGTTAGTGAACAAACGTTCGCGATTTCAGCTGCTTTGCGGGCTTTTCAAGAACTGTTTCGTCATGCCGAGTCCTTGGAAGGCCAGGCTGTTCGGCTGAGAGTCATCCGAGAAGCGTTGATCACCAGCGGTCATTCAGCTTCGGCGGCAATTGGTCAACTGGCCCGGCTGACCGAAGGGCTGAATTACCGGCGTAACCCGTACTTCGTTTTAATTTTTGGTCTCGCGACGCTCTGGGAAGTTCATTACCTGTTTCGGCTGGAGCGTTGGAAACAGCAGCACGGCCTTGATTTAGCCCGCTGGTTCGATGCGCTCGGCGAACTGGAAGCGCTCAACAGCTTAGCCGGGTTTGCCCACGCGCACCCAGCCTACGCCATTCCCAACCTTGTCGACGGTGAACTGAGCCTTGCGGCTATCGCGGTGGCTCACCCCTTGCTACCGCCCGACCGTAGCGTTGCCAACTCACTCGCGCTAACTGGTTCTGGGCAAACGGTGCTCATCACCGGCTCGAACATGTCGGGCAAAAGTACGTTTCTACGGACGGTCGGGGCAAACGTCGTGCTGGCGCTGACAGGGGCGGTCGTGTGCGCCGACGCGTTTGCGTGTTCGCCGGTGCGGGTGTTTACCAGTATGCGAACCCAGGATTCGCTCGAAGAAAGTACGTCGTCGTTCTACGCCGAACTCAAGCGTCTGCAAGCACTGATTGGCCTGTCAAAGCAAGTCAACGCCACCCCTGTACTTTATTTCTTAGATGAGATTTTAAAAGGTACCAACTCGGCCGACCGGCACCGGGGCGCGGAAGCCCTCATTCGCCAACTGCACCGAACGACTGCTTCCGGCTTTGTGTCGACGCACGACCTTGAACTTGGCCAACTGACCGACGCCACCGACTTTGTGCGCAATTATCATTTCCAGTCCGACCTCCAAGACGGCGAGTTAGTATTTGATTATAAACTCCGCGATGGTATTTGCCAAAGTTTTAACGCCAGTCAGTTGATGCAGGCAATTGGTATTGAGATAAACGAAATGATGCCAAAAACAACCCACTGACACGCTTGTTAAAATAGCAGTAAGTTGTATCTTTGCTAACCGAAGAAATAGTATGCGTGCATACTATTAATGGGGCAATCACTAAAATGTTCTTATAAAAAAAGCCTTCTCGATTGAGAAGGCTTGCGTTCGGGTGGTGATGATTGGAATCGAACCAACGACACAAGGATTTTCAGTCCTTTGCTCTACCAACTGAGCTACATCACCGCAACGGCGGACCGTCGAAACGTGGGTGCAAAAGTACGCTTTTAACGACTACTTACAACACATTAGTCAGAAAAATTTTAGCGCAACGTCGTCTGCTTAATCATTCCGTTGATTATCAGACGAAGTAAGTTTTGTAAACAAATGGACATCGTTCAGCAAATTTTGTTTGTCGCGGCTTTAGCTGTAACCGCTTGGTATATCACGAAACGCGTTCGGCTTATTGCGCGGGCCATTAACCTCGGCCGCCCCGAAGATCGTACCGACAACGCCAGCGAGCGGATAAAAACGACGCTGCTCGTCGCGTTCGGTCAGAAAAAGATGTTTACTAATCTGCTGGTAGGCATTATGCATTTTGTCATCTACGCCGGATTTCTAATCATCAACGTGGAGATTCTGGAAATCATCTTAGACGGTATCCTGGGAACGCACCGGCTCTTTGCGCCGTATATCACGCCGGTTTATCCGTTCCTGATCGACGTGTTCGAGGTGCTGGCGTTTGGTGTTTTGGCCGTTTGCGTGGTGTTTTTGGCCCGTCGGTTCGTCACGCGCATCAGCCGATTGCAGGTAAGCCGGCACCGCGAGCTGCGCGGCTGGTCCGTTCCCGATGCGACGATTATCTTGTCGGCCGAGATTGTGTTGATGATTCTGTTCCTGACTTGGAACGCATCGGATAGCGTCTTGCGCGACCGCAGTGTTGGTCATTACGGCGAGTTGCGGGGCGTTGTACCAGATTTCATTATTAGTCAGTACCTGAAACCATTGTTTGCCAGTTTCAGCGATACGGCGCTGGTGGCCTACGAGCGGGCGTCGTGGTGGGGGCACATCCTGGGTATTTTGGCCTTCGCTGTGTACGTGACCTACTCTAAGCACCTGCACATTGCACTGGGCTTTCCGAACGTGTATTACTCGGACTTGCAGCCGAAGGGCGAAATGCAAAACATGCCGGAGATCACGAAGGAAGTGCAATTGGCGCTGGGCCTGCCTCTCACGACTGGGCCGGATGGTTCGCAAGCCAACGACAACGGTGAACAATCGACCGAAGTCACATCGGGCGAAATCGGCCGTTTCGGAGCCAAAGACGTGTATGATCTGAAGTGGATCAACTTAATGAACGCCTACAGTTGCACGGAGTGCGGGCGTTGTACGGCGGCCTGCCCGGCCAACATTACGGGCAAAAAGCTGTCGCCCCGGAAAATCATGATGGATACCCGCGACCGGCTCGAAGAAATTCAACGCGGCTGGCAAACGCACGGCGACGATTACAAAGACGACAAGTCGCTGCTGGGCGATTACATCACGGCCGAAGAACTCAACGCCTGCACAACCTGCCAGGCTTGCATCAACGCCTGTCCCATCAACATCAATCCGCTGGACATCATTCTACAAATGCGTCGCTACCGGGTGATGGAAGAGTCGCAGGCTCCAACTTCGTGGAACGCCATGTTCAGCAACATTGAAAACAACATGGCCCCGTGGAAATTCTCGCCGAGCGACCGCTTTAACTGGGCCGATCAGGTAAACGAACCTGTAACAAAATAGGAGAAATGATTACCGAGAAAGTATACAGCGTTCCGACGATGGCTGATATGGCCGCGTCGGGCGAAGAACCGGAAATTTTGTTCTGGGTCGGCTGCGCCGGCTCGTTCGATGACCGGTATAAACGCGTGACGATTGCGTTCGTGCGCATTCTGAATCACGTGGGTATCAAGTTTGCCGTGCTGGGGCCGGAGGAAGCCTGCACCGGTGACCCGGCGCGTCGGGCAGGTAACGAGTTTCTGTTCCAGATGCAGGCGATGGCCAACATTCAGGTGTTGAACGGTTATAACGTCAAGAAAATCGTGACGGCCTGCCCGCACTGCTTCAATACGCTGAAAAACGAGTATCCCGAACTGGGCGGTTCGTATGAAGTAATTCATCATTCGCAGTTCTTACAGGGCCTGATTAACGAAGGCCGCGTTCGAGTGAAAGATGGGCAGTCATTTAAGGGGCGTCGAATTACGTTTCACGATTCGTGCTACCTCGGCCGGGCCAACAAAATCTACGAAGCACCCCGCGAAGTACTGGCAGCGCTCGATGCCGATTTGGTTGAGATGAAGCGCGTGCGGGCCAATGGCCTGTGTTGCGGAGCGGGTGGTGCGCAGTACTTCAAAGAACCCGAACCGGGTAAGAAAGACGTGAACGTGGAGCGCGTTCAGGAAGCGCTGGCAACCGGAGCCGATACCATCGCCGTTTCGTGCCCATTCTGCATGACGATGATGGCCGACGGCGTCAAAAATCAGAATCGTGAGGATTCGGTCCGAGTCTACGACATCTCGGAACTCATCGCGCAAGGGGAAGGATTATAAGATTGTTTGGTTGTTTGTTCATTTGTTAACGGCTGAACTGACAAACAACCAAACCACCAAACAATTTTCAGCATGTACATTGACTTTGACAACTTACCCGACGACGCTCGCGTGTGGGTGTACCAAGCGAATCGTCCGCTCTCGGACGATGACGTAGCGACGATTCGGCGGGCCTTGCAGCCGGCTTTAAACCAGTGGGCCGCGCACGGACAACCCCTGTTGGCATCGGCGCAGGTGATGGAAAACCGCTTCGTGGTGATTGGCGTTGATGAAGGTTATAACCTGCCCAGCGGTTGTTCCATCGACGCGTCGGTGCGAACATTACGTGACCTTGGCGAACAAATCGGT
>CAXUEB010000049.1:0-1672 GCA_964249775.1 uncultured Spirosoma sp. | reverse complement strand
GGGACGATCTCGGAGATGAGGCAGCGGCCGACGGTCGTGTCGACGGTGATGCGGCACACCGACCGGTAGACTTTTTTGACCGGTCGGCGGCTGTGCAGTCGGCGGATGGGTCGGTGCAGACGTTTGCGTTGCCGAGCCTTAAAGCCGCCGTTGCCGACGGCTCGCTGACGCCGGATTCGGTTGTATTCAATACGTTGGTGAAGACGAAAGCGGAGTTTACCGCTAATTGGCGCGTCCGGGCAATTGATTCCTGGTTAAAGCGTTATTTTAAATCGGTAACGGCTTAGCATTCGGTTAGCTCAAGAGCCGGTCAGTTGCTAACTCGTGTTCGTTAGCAACTGACCGGCTTTAACATCCGGGTATATCAAAACGTTCACTGTCAAATCGTCATACTACGCTGATTTTTAAACCTTTTTTGAACAAAGGATTGGTTTTTGTAGTCAAAATCTGGCAGGGTCTGACGAATCAGTTTTTACATAATCCTTGAATTCGTTGGTTCTGTCGCCGGTAAACGGCAATTAACTCTTACTTTTATGGCGACCATACCCCAAGTTATGTCAGATACGCCAATCCGCGACGACCAAAACCGTGACGGTGGACCAGACCAACTGCTGCCCGATGGCGGTTCGGTTGAGCAACCCTCAGCCGAACCGCCAGTTCGTCGCTATACCGATGAGCAAAAATACCAGGTGTTTAACAAGGAGTTCATGCCCCACATCGACTCCATGTACAATTTTGCTTTCCGACTAACGACCGACGAGGACGACGCCAATGACCTCGTGCAGGATACGTATCTAAAAGCGTTTCGGTTTATTTCGTCGTTTGAGCAAGGAACTAACGCAAAAGCGTGGCTGTTTCGGATATTGAAGAACAGCTTCATTAACGATTATCGGAAGAAGAGTAAGGAGCCGGCAAAGGTCGATTATCAAGACGTTGAAACGACTTATAATTCGGAGGATGCCGAGACCGAGCACACCGTCGACCTCCGGGCCGAATCGGTTTCCGATCTGATCGGGGATGAAGTAGCAACGGCGCTTAACTCGTTGCCGGTCGACTTCCGAACCGTCATCATTCTGTGTGACATTGAAGGGTTTACCTACGAGGAGATGGCTAAAATCTTGGACATTCCGATTGGCACCGTTCGCTCCCGTTTGCACCGCGCTCGTAATCTGTTGAAGGAAAAATTACGTGATTATGCGTCCTCAATGGGTTATAACGAAGAAAATGAAGAATAAACCGAACTTTTTCTAACCATACTTTGGTTCTGCTAGTAACTTGACATATTAATAATCTTGGAATAAATTTAACTTTTCCAATGCAAACGTCGTTGCCCTCATCTTCAACCAGTGCTCAGCCTGACATGAAACAGCACTGTGATCATCAGGCGGATTGCCTGAAGATGATTCAATTGATTCTGGACGGGGAGGCTACCGAACAGCAACTGGCTAAGCTCAAGATCAATCTTGAAACCTGCCAACCCTGTATTCAGATGTACCATCTTGAAAAAGAGGTTAAGGAACTGCTGACAAAACGGATGGAAAAGAAGTGCTGCCCGGATCAGTTAGTAGCAACGATCAAGTCCCGCATTCTAACGTTCAGTTGATCTATAGTAAACACGTTGGGGTAACTGAGGTAACGTTTCAAAAAACGACCTTTGTTACCCCAATTGCTT
>CAXUEB010000048.1:7300-22813 GCA_964249775.1 uncultured Spirosoma sp. | reverse complement strand
CATCGACAGCGCGCTGGCAAAAAACAACGCGACCCGCTATTACGGCGATTTAGTTAACACGTACAACAAACTGCCGTTGGTGCAGCGGGTCAACCCCAACTTGACCGAATACGCCATCAACAAAGCCGTCGATGGCCTGTTCGTTTTGGTCGCGCAGGAAGAAAAACGCATCCGCGAGAACCCAGCCGCCCGCGTGTCGGAGTTGTTACGTCGCGTGTTTGGAAGTAAGTAGAAGTAAGTAGCTCTGGCAATCGTGGCGGCGCACGAAGCGGGCGGCCGTTTTGTGGTGCCAGAGCTACAATTGCGTATCTTTGTGGTTATGAAAAAATCTGATATTCACTTCTCGGTTGAGTTAGACAACCAGAATGTTCCCGATAAAATCTACTGGGACGCTACTGATAACCCCAACGAAGGACTGAGCGATACGCGTGCCATCGCCGTTGCGCTCTGGGATCATTACCACAACAGTACGCTGAAAATTGACCTTTGGACCAAGGAGATGGAGGTGGTCGACATGAAGCGCTTCCTGATCGAAATAATGAGCGGCATCGCCGATACGGCAATCAACGCGACGGGCGACAAACGCATGGCCGCCGACATTGAAAACACCTGCCGCATCCTGAGCAAACGACTCGAAGACGAAATTAACGAACAGAAAAAACAGTCGTAGCGGACGCTGAACCGTACCAGTACTAAACTATGAAAAAACTGATTCTGTTGTGCCTGCTGACTGCAAACGTCGTGCTGGCACAAAAAGCCAAACCCACCCAGGGCGTATCCACGCGGGGCATTTTGTTTCGGGAGACTGCAATCACTAAAGTGTTTCAAGACGCCAAGCGCACGGGCAAGCCGGTGTTCGTAGAGATTTATTCGCCGACCTGTCACGTTTGCCAGAGTTTCGTGCCAACGCTGGCCGACGGTCGAGTAGGTAAATTTTACAACGATAAGTTTCTGAGTACGAAGCTTGACATCGGCCAGCCGTCGACGCAGGCATTCCTCAAAAACAACCGTTTATTCGTGCCGTCGCTGCCCTTGTTTCTGTATTTCGATCCGCAGCAGAATCTGGCGCACTTCGCCATGAGCAACAACTCGACCGACGAGGTGATTCGGCACGGCCGCAACGCGCTCACCCCGCAACTTCGCAGTCAGACCATGAAGGCGCGCTACCAGCAGGGCGAACGGTCAGCCAATTTTTTGGTCGATTACGCCATGTTGAGCCGCATTAATCAGGACACGACCGCGCTGATTGCGGCCACGAACGATTACGCCCGGACGCAGTCGCCCGCTACGTATGCCAACCAAACGAACTGGCTGGCGCTGCAAAAATTGATTCTTGATTACGAAAACCCGATGTTCCAGTACATGCTGGGGCACTTAGACGCCTACCGCCGGGCCTACGGAGCCGAACCGACGCAGCAGGTGGCCGAAAACATCCTGATGTCGTCGCTGTACAGCAGTCGCGGAGCGCAATACCCGGTGGGCAAGATCATCGAGATTCGGCAGGGACTGGCCAAGATTGGCATCGATCCGAAAGTAGCGGCCAACCGGACGTTGTTGCCCGAGGTAAACGCCCATTTCCGCGCTCGGCAGACCGCCAAGGCCGTCGAGCGGATGGACGCCCAGGTGAACAGCAACCAACTGTCGGTGCCCGAATACCTGTATATTTCGCGGCTGTTTAACCGCACCAGCCCCGACGCCGTCGACGCGCCAGTGGTAGCTAAGTGGGTTAGTAAAGCCTTGGCCATGCGGCCTCCGCAGAAAGAACAGGCTGATTTATACTATGAATTAGCCGAAGCCTATCGGCGGGGCGGTAAGACTACCGACGCTCAGAAAGCCGCTCAGAAATCAATGGAATTAGCCCAAACCGCCCGGCTCGACACCCGCCGGAACGTGGAGCAAATGGGGAAATTGAAGTGACGTAAAATGCCAAAGCCAAAGCCTAAGCCGAGATACATAATTGAGGCTTAGGCTTTTTCTAAGATGAGTTTGATAACTAAGATTATGTAAAGAGAAATAATCTATAGTAGAGTTATACTAAGAATTTTTGAGCATATAAAAGAAATCTTATTCGTCGCTTGAGAATGGTTCAATCATTTTCAAAAATTCAAATAGTGAGTCAGCAATTAAATGAAGAGGAGCTTCGTGGCCAGGTATTAATTCTTCGTCGTCAATTAAATATACCTTCCCTTTTACTGGATCTTGGTGGCCTAACACAATTAGGTGATGTTCATGAGTAGAACTAATTCTTAATAGTTTGTCTTGCAACTGAAACCTCATTCCTAATGAGTTTAGATCTTTTATTGATATAGAGCCATCTCTTAAGCCATCAATTGAGGCAATATACGGAGCGAGCATAAGTTCTGCATCTGGATACAGCGGATATTTAAGGAAGCCTTCAACTTCTACCCCATTCGATAGCTTAAGTAAGGTTTTGTATTGCTCAGGTATAGTTAGATTATAATCTCGCTCAAACAGGGCAATTTCTTCATCAGTGGCAGGTTTATGAGTCAAACCTACATAGTCTTCAATTTTCACTACTGAGTATGTTGTATAAGTGCTGTTATGTAAAGTCAAAAGAGCAACGTAAAAAGCTAAACAGATTGGTCTCTAAAACTCTTACACATTTATAGTTAATTCAAAATGAATTACTTCTGTTGATACACCGGCCGGGTGAACGGCGGTTGGAGCAGGAGATGAAACGAGTTTTCGTCGCCTAAGGCCACCGCCCGCCGGCGGTCATTTTCAGCCTGCGGGAGGTGCCGACCCTGAATCCGGGCCAGTGCCCGCCAGCGGTAGGCGTCGGGCTGCTGATCGCGGTAATACCAGACCGCTTTGTCGAATTCGCGGAAGGCGTTTTGGTATTCTTCAATGGAGTAGAAAGCAATGCCCCGGTCTAAATAGCACTCCGCCAAGGTATTGTCCCGACTGAGGGCCTGCGTGAAGTCGTAAATCGCCGAATAGAAATTTTCCTGTGCCAATTGGCATTTGCCTCGGTAAGCGTACGCTAAGGCCGATTTGGGGTGCTGACGGACGGCATCGTCAAAGTAACGATGCGCTTCCTCAAACGTCCGGTTATCAACCAATTCGATCCCCTTCTGGAACCGATTCCGATCTTTATCGGTCGGCGTATCATGATCCACTACGTAATACCGAATCGTCAGGTACAGCACAAACAACAGACTCAACACCGCAACTTCCATAACACAGTCTGATTTTACAGCGGGCGAATTTACAATTTTTACCCCGGTCAGGCCAAGGTTTTTCCCCAGATTAATTGCTCACGTACGGCCTTTGGTAAACCGTTGCGCACTAATTCGTAAGAGTGATCAATCCACGCCCGCAGCTCATCATCTCGAAGACTGCCGTCCAGCGTAATGGTGTTCCAGTGCTTTTTGTTCAGGTGGTAGCCCGGCTGAACGGCCGCGAACGCTTCCCGCAACTGCACGGCCCGTTCGGGATCGCACTTGAGGGCAATGGTCGTTGGGCGGCCTTCGGTGTCCAACAGGGCAAACATCTTATCCCGTACTTTAAACACCAGCGTTACGTCGTCGAAAGGAAACGACTCCGTAACGCCGGGTTTCGTTATGCAATACGTGCGCAGATTTTCAATATCCATCGTGGGAAGTGATTGAACTATCCCACGAAGATACTCAACGGGTGCAAGCCCGAAAAATCATTACGCCAATACAAAACAAAAATAGGACGATCGAAATGCGATTGATGCCGTGCATCATGCGCAGGTTCACATTCGTCGGGTGATTGGGGTCGGGCTTTCTGAATACCCGTAAGAAGTACTGAAAAACCGGCCCAATCTTAAAATAATCACCTATCTTACTCACGTTCATTAGGGTTGTTCTGTATAAATAAGGAGGTGTTCAAGCGAATTGTTCCCGAATTAGCAGGAAAAAACAAGGCGACTACGCCAAACTTAGAGTAGTCGCCTGTTATTGTTAGATTACTGATTATCAATACGTAGCATTTATGCGTAGGTAACCGTTTCCGGCTCGATCCAGCGGCTGTCTTCGCGAATTAAGTCAATTAGTTCGTCAACGGCCCGGTCCGCCGGAACCGATTTCTTAATCACCTGCTGACCCCGGTAAAGCGCAATCTTGTCGCGCCCAATGCCGACGTAACCGTAATCGGCGTCGGCCATCTCGCCAGGGCCATTGACGATGCAGCCCATGATGCCAATCTTTACGCCCTTCAGGTGATCGGTACGCTGCCGAATCAGAGCGGTCGTTTCCTGCAAATCAAACAGCGTCCGCCCGCACGACGGGCACGAAATGTATTCGGTCTTGGTGATGCGCGTCCGGGCCGCCTGCAAAATACCGAACGCCAATCCGTTCAGACGTTTCAGTTCGTCGGCGTCGGGCTGGTCGGAAGCCGACAGCAGAATGCCGTCGCCCAAGCCGTCGATCAGCAAACCGCCCACGTCGGTTGCCGCGTAGAGCGGGACGTCTTCCCGTGGTACGTCGGGGTAGCCGCGCTGCACAACAACCGGCGTAGTCAGTTTCTGATTAATCAGTTCAATGAATAACCGGCGCAGTTCGGGCATGGCGTGGGCGTTAGCAGTCGTTGCCATCAGCACAACCGTTGGGTCTTCGCGTAACGCGTTCAGCAAGTCGTCGGACCAGTCGGGTAAAGACAACCGGACAAAGTTCAGCCGGTCGTGTAGTTGACCGAACACCGGGCGAAGTGACCGGTATTCGTCGGCCGTCAGGAGCGGGAACGTGTTCGTTTGGTCCGGTACGGTTCGCCAACGGGCGTAATCCAGAATCTCTTTCAACCCGTTGGGTAGCATGAACTGCGCGGGCTGCGAACCAGTATAGATGTAATCGGCCCCCAGGTCGTTCATGCGCCACTTGTCGGGCACGGGCAGGTAGAAGTGGCCGATGGGCGCGAGGTCACTATGCTCCGTAACGGCTACCTGACTAAAATCCGCCACGACGCGCGGCACGTTTGAACCGCCGAAGTTGGCGACCTCGTGCGTCATCCGGCGGGTGTATTGAAACGGATTAATCGGGTAAGTCTGGCCGTGGTCCGGCGGTCCGGCGGTCCGGGTCACGGCCGGAATCGGCCGGCTTTGAACCGCCCGGTTCGTGTAGCGGTCGATGAGGGCCTGGGCCACGGGGGCTTCGCGCTCCGGCTCTTCGGTTAGCGACACCCGGACCGTATCGCCAATGCCGTCTTCGAGCAGCGTACCGATGCCCAGCGCCGATTTAATGCGCCCGTCTTCGGCCTCACCCGCTTCCGTTACGCCGAGGTGGAGCGGGTACGGTTTCAGCCCTTCCTCGTCCAGTCGTTGCACCAGCAGCCGGTACGCCTGCACCATCACCTGTGGGTTGCTCGACTTCATCGAAAGGGTGATGTTGTAATAATTCTCGGCCTCGCAGATGCGCAGAAATTCAAGCGCCGACTCCACCATGCCGACGGGCGTATCGCCGTAGCGGCTCAAAATTCGGTCCGACAGCGAGCCGTGGTTCGTGCCGATGCGCATGGCCGTGCCGTACTCCTTACAAATACGGACCAAGGGCAGAAACTTCTCGCGAATCCGCTCCAATTCGGCAGCGTAAGCGGCTTCGGTATAATCAATGTACTCGAAGCGCTTGCGGTCGGCGTAGTTGCCGGGGTTGATGCGCACTTTCTCGACGATGCGGGCCGCGAGTTCGGCCGCGTTGGGCGTAAAGTGAATGTCGGCCACTAAGGGCGTGGTGTAGCCCCGCGCTCGCAGTTCTTTACGAATGTTTTCTAAGTTCTGCGCTTCCTTTACGCTCGGGGCCGTGATGCGCACGTATTCACAACCAGCTTCGATCATCCGAATCGTTTGCTCGACCGAACCGGCCGTGTCCATCGTGTCGACGGTGGTCATCGACTGCACCCGAATTGGGTAATCGGACCCCATCGGCACGTCGCCAATGTTAACGGTAATAGTCTTCCGGCGAACGTAGCTCGTTAACGAAGGCGTGTACAAAACCGGCGACGGGAGGGTGGCGGTTGCGATGGATGGGGTAAGCAGTGAGTCAAGCATACTAAAGTTCGGCGGGGCCGGTTGGCGCAGTCAATGGTTAGGACAGATACCGCTCGCAGACGATTGGTACGCCCATCATCGTAACAAAGGTACGCAAAAAGCCGTCGTTCGGCCGGTTAGTCACCTACCCGAAAAACGTTACGGTTTTGAGATAGGTTCGTCACCAACTGGCTTGCCGAAGCGATTCCGTAACCGCTCGTTCAGCAGCCGAACGGTACGGTGTTGCACGCCACCCACGTGGATGCGCAGGCCGTAGTTAAACGTTACGGCCGCCAGCGAACTCCAGAATACGGGCGTGTTCAACGTGGCCGAAGCGCCGTTGGCCCGCCGGACACCCCACACCAACAAAGACGTGCTTAGAAAGCTCGATCCAAAGCCGCCGACCAAACCCGCGATACCGCCCACGCGCCGGGTGTACAGAAAGCCGTCTTTTACGTCTTGGTCATTAAGTTGGTCCGCTAACCGCGTTAGCTGGCGCGTAGGTCCCAGCCGAATGCCCCGGTACGTATACCGCGTTTTCAAACCCCGGCGCTCCACGGTGACCGTGTCGGCAAGCGACAACCGGTCGGCGTTGGGCGAAAGGTCAAACACGGGCGTGTAATACGCGTCGGCCCGGCTGCGCACCAACTGATTATGCATCCGAAGGGCCTGCTCAAACCGGTGCGTCCGTTGCCGCATCGGTATAAGCGAACCGTAGAATAGGCCTAAACCGCCGAACATCATGGACGCGCGAACTTCCGGCCGGACCAAGGGAGATACCAGTCCGCCCAGCATCAACCCGTAACCCGAAACAAACAGGCTGGTGCCGATGATTTGCGCCCGCCGGCCGCGCCGGGTGTACCGTTGAACCGTCGAATCCGGTGAGTTACGGAGCAGGGGCAGCAGTTGAACGTCGGCTAAGTTGGTCGCGTGATGGTAGCTGTACTGGCGGAGCGTTGATAGAAACAACCGCCGTTTGGTCAGGTGAACGGTATCGCCTGCCGTCAGCGAGTCCGGCTGCGCCAGAGTTGGGGTTGCTGACCAAATAAGCATCAGTAACCAAAGCGACAGGGTAGGAAGATGAGAAAGGTTCATGGGGCGTTAGGGGGAAAGCACGGGGATGCGTGACCCTGGCAAGATACAAAAAACGCCATTCTATTCTACGTCAGCTTCACCTCAATCTTGGGGTATTTACCCCGCCAGTGCTTCCAGCGCTTGTGCGACCAGAGCCAGTCGGACGGGTGCTTGCGGATGGTTTCTTCGAGCAAGTCGCGGTAGCGTTCCAGAATCGCGCCGGGCGGCAGATTCGCATATGGTGGCTCACCGATGCAAGTAAACGTGACTTCGTAGTAGCCCCGGCGCACGCGCGCCAGTTCGGTATAAAAAACCGGCAGATTTCGGCTACGGGCCAGCCGTTCGGAGCCGGGGTAAAACGGCGTGTCGCGGTAGAGAAAATCGGTCCAGTAGGCTTGCTCGGGCACGTCGGGCACCTGATCGGCAACGAGCGCGATAATGCGGGAAACGTCTTTTTTGGCCACCATCCGGCGGGGTAAGGTGTGCATCGGCACCGGCACCGCGCCGTGACTCGCCCGCACTTCCTGCATGAGCGTTTCAAAAAACGGGCTGTTCAACGTTTTATAAATGCTGTCGGTCGACATGCCGTGGAGGACCGACGCCGACGGAATCCACTCCCAATTGCTGCTGTGCGACGCCATGCCAATAACGGCCTGCCCGGCCCGCAGCCGATCCCGGACCAGTTCGGGGTTGGTGAACCGGACGCGCTGCCGCAGGTCATCCGGCGCAAGGGCCGGCATCTTGATGGTTTCAACGATCAGGTCGGTAAGGTTGCGATAGAAACCCCGCGCAATTCGCTGAATGTCAGCCGCTGACTTTTCGGGGAACGACAAGCTCAGGTTTTCCAGCACGACCCGTCGGCGGTAGCGAACGACGTACAGCAACAAAAAGTACAAGAAGTCGGACAGGCCGTAGAGCACACTCAGGGGCAGGCGCGACAGCAAACGAAACAAGCTCATTCGGGCACGAGGGGAAAACAGGCGGGCGAATCGGGCTTTTAGCCTATCGTTCACCGGAAAATTAAAAAAATACCGAAATCCGTTGGGGATATTAGTTTTTTGCGTTATTTGGTATCAGATCCGCCCGGCGTATTGGAAAAGTACCAACCACGGCCCAAATCGGCTGCGTTGCTCATTGAGTTACATTACCTGCCCTGCATCGATTACGTGTCGGGGCTGATCCAGTTCGAGCGCGTCTGCTTGGAGGCACACGAGCATTACCAAAAGCAAAGTTACAGAAATCGCGGCTACGTCCGGTCGGCGAATAGCGTAGACGCGCTGACGGTGCCGGTACAGGGAGGAACTCGCCATTGGCCTATCCGCGACGTGCGCATCGACAATGGGCAGCCCTGGCAGCAGCAGCACTGGCGATGCCTACGGGCGGCCTACGGCAAGGCTCCGTTTTTTGAGTATTACGGTCCCGAGATCGAGCCGGTATACCGACAATCCTGGCCGCTTCTGTTTGATCTGAACCAGACGCTGCTGACAATTTGTCTTAACTTGTTGGGGTTACGCATCCCCCTAAGTCTGACAGATTGGTACGAAAAAGAACCGTCGACCGGTCTATTTGACGCTCGATCGACGGTGAATCCGCGAAACGGGCCGGAATCGTATGTATTCCACAGCCCGGTGCCGTATGCGCAGAATTTTGGCCAAGATTTTGTACCAAATTTGAGCATCCTTGACCTATTGTTCTGCCAAGGACCGGCCACGAAGGACGTGTTGAAGGCTGGCCTTCAGGAATGAACAAATCCCGTTTACACTGCGTTAAACCAGTATACGCTTACCTAAGGAGACCCCTAAAGCGAATGGAAGCAAAATTCTCAAACCGCGTCAAGGAAGTTATCTCGCTGAGCCGGGAAGAAGCCTTGCGCTTAGGCCACGACTACATCGGCACCGAACATTTGCTGCTGGGTATGATTCGGGAGGGCGAGGGTGTCGCTGTCGGCTTGTTGAAAAAGCTCGGCATCTCACTCGACGAACTCCGGGTCACGATTGAACAGGCTACGAAAGGCACTGCCACCAATAACGTTAAAAATCTGGCGAATATCCCGCTGACCCGTCAGTCGGAGAAAACCCTCAAGATTACGTACCTGGAGGCTAAAATCTTTAAAAGCCCGCTCATCGGTACCGAGCACCTGTTGCTGTCGATTCTGCGCGACGAGGACAACGTTGCTACGCAGATTTTGAACAAGTTTAATGTGAACTACGAAGTCATTAAAGAAATGCTGGAATACCAATCAACGGGCACCCGCCCGACGATGGCGAGCGAAACCGACGATGACGACAACGACCGGGGCATGTTCGGTGGCAGCGGCAGTTCTTCGTCGGGTAAAGACCCGAAAGGCTCCGAGAAGTCCCGTACGCCGGTTCTCGACAATTTCGGTCGTGATCTGACCAAACTTGCTGAAGTCGGCAAACTCGACCCCATCGTTGGTCGCGAAAAAGAAATTGAGCGCGTGGCCCAGATTCTGAGCCGCCGGAAGAAAAACAACCCGATCCTGATTGGTGAGCCGGGCGTCGGTAAGACGGCCATCGCCGAAGGTCTGGCGCTGCGCATCGTGCAGAAGAAAGTGTCGCGGGTCTTGTTTGGCAAGCGCGTCGTTACGCTCGACCTGGCGTCGCTCGTGGCTGGTACGAAGTACCGCGGTCAGTTTGAAGAGCGCATGAAGGCCGTTATGAACGAGCTGGAGAAATCGCCCGAAGTCATTCTGTTTATCGACGAGCTGCACACCATCGTGGGTGCGGGCGGTGCGTCGGGTTCGCTCGATGCCTCGAACATGTTTAAGCCGGCCTTGGCCCGCGGTGACATTCAATGCATTGGTGCGACGACGCTGGATGAATACCGGCAGTACATCGAGAAGGACGGTGCGCTGGCCCGTCGGTTCCAGATGGTGATGGTCGACGCTACGTCGATTGACGAAACCATCGAGATCCTGAACAACATTAAGGACAAGTACGAAGATCACCACCACGTCAACTACACCAAGGAAGCCATTGAAGCGGCCGTGAAGTTGTCGGAGCGGTACATCTCGGACCGGTTCCTGCCCGACAAGGCCATCGACGTCATGGACGAAGTCGGTGCCCGCGTGCACATCTCGAACATTACGGTTCCCGAAGACATTCTGAAGCTCGAAGAGCAGATCGAGAATATTAAGAAGGAAAAGAATCAGGTTGTCAAGAGCCAGAAATACGAAGAGGCCGCCCAACTCCGTGACAAGGAGAAGCGCCTGATCGACCAGCTCGAACGCGCCAAGCAGGCGTGGGAAGAAGACACCAAGAAGCGTCGTTACACGGTCAACGAAGAAAGCGTGGCCGAAGTGGTGGCGATGATGACGGGTATCCCGGTCACGAGCGTTTCCAACGACGAAGGTAAGAAACTCGTCAACATGGGCGAGGAGCTAAAAGGCAAAGTGATTGGTCAGCAGTCGGCCATCGACAAGTTGGTCAAAGCCATTCAGCGGACGCGTGTTGGGTTGAAAGACCCCAAGAAGCCGATTGGTTCGTTTATCTTCCTGGGTCCGACGGGCGTCGGCAAGACCGAGTTGGCCAAAGTACTCGCTACGTATTTATTCGACAAAGACGACGCCCTCGTGCGGATCGACATGTCGGAGTACATGGAGAAGTTTAGCGTCAGCCGGCTGGTTGGTGCTCCTCCGGGCTACGTCGGTTACGAAGAAGGCGGTCAGTTGACCGAGAAGATTCGCCGGAAGCCGTACTCGGTGGTCCTGCTGGACGAGATCGAGAAGGCGCACCCGGACGTGTTCAACATCCTCTTGCAAGTGCTCGACGACGGTATCCTGACCGACGGTTTGGGTCGCCGGGTAGACTTCCGCAACACGATCATCATCATGACCTCGAACATCGGGGTACGTGACTTGAAAGATTTCGGTGCGGGTATCGGTTTCGCAACCAAGAAGTCGGCCGAAAGCCAGGATGAGTTGATGAAGAGCACGATTCAAAGCGCCCTGCGCAAAGCGTTCTCGCCGGAGTTTCTGAACCGTTTGGACGACGTGATTGTGTTTAATTCGTTGCTGCGCGAAGACATCCACAAGATCATCGACCTGATGTTGAATAAACTGCTGGGCCGCGTGACCAGCTTGGGTTATAAAGTTGAGCTGACCGAAAAAGCCAAAGACTTTTTAGCCGAGAAGGGTTACGACCCGCAGTACGGTGCCCGCCCCTTGAGCCGCGCCATTCAGCGCTACCTCGAAGACCCCGTCGCCGAGGAAATTCTGAAGGGTGAGTTAAAGGAAGGCGACGTCATCCTGGCCGATTACAGCGGTGAAGGTGAACTACTGACGATCACGGTGCGGAAGCCCGAAGCAGTCGTTGAGTAATCTAATAACCTATACAATGAAAAGGGTCGGACGGAAACGTTCGACCCTTTTTTGTGTCCGTTAGAAGTGAAGTATCGATTGAAGCTGCTTAAACGAGGGCAACAAAAAAAACGGAGCTTGCGGCTCCGGCTTGCTGTTCGGGTGGCACTGCTTACAGATCGGTAATGGCTTTAGCGACTTCGTCCTTCGTTTTGCCGGTCTTCTGCTGAATTTTGCCGTACATCTCGTCGGCTTGGCCTTCGGTATAGTTCAAATCGTCGTCGGTCAGGTCGCCGTAGGCTTGCTTGAGTTTGCCTTTCAGTTCGTTCCAGTAACCGCTTAAAGTCGTTTCGTTCATGGTCGTCGTGTTTAAGAATGATAGTCAGTAATCGCCTTGATTACCACACACAACTACGCCGGAACGGGATTGTTTTCGGCGATGTGCCGGGCAATCTTCCCCGAATCTAAGTTTAGATTGTAGATAATACCCGTCAGGGGCGTCGTATAACCTAAGAAATACAACCCCCGCAGGGCCGGGTCGTCAAACCACAGGCGCTTGGGGTAGCCTCGTTCGTCAAGAATCCGGTTTGACAGATCGTCGCCCAAGATAGGCACGAGACCCGCCCGGTAACCCGTTGCCAGAATAATGGCGTCGAAGGGCAACTCCCGATCGTCGGTGAACGAGACGGTTTTGGCGTTGACGCGTTGGATGGCCGGCATGACCTTGATCTTGCCCGCCTTGATTTGGTCGAGCGTGCCCTGGTCAATCACCGGAATTCTGCCCCGGCGCGTGTCATAGGAGGCCGGGCGCTCGGGCTTACCCAAGCCGTAAGGTGATAAATCACCGACGGTCAGCCGCTGCGACCAACCGGCCACGAGATCGTAGAACCAGTTCGGGAATCGACTCAGAAAAATGGCCGTTGGCTGCGTCGGGCGACCAAACAAGTCGCGCCGAACCAAATTGATGGGTCCGCGCACGGAAATAACGGGTCGCGCGCCGTGTTCGAGCAAATCGAGCGCGATTTCGGCCCCGGTGTTGCCCATACCCACCACCAAGACGTTCTCGTCGCGAAAGGGCGCGCCGTTGCGGTACTCGCGGCTGTGCCAAAGAATGCCCCGAAACGTATCCTGACCCGGCAGTTCCGGTACGTTGGGAATGCGGTTGTAACCCGTTGCCACCACAACGCGCCCGGCCGTAAACTGGTCCGTTTCCGTTACTACCTGCCAGCCTTCGCCCGTAGAATCTCGTTCGATGCGAACGACCGCTTGGTTGAATAGGGGTTTAATCGCGAAGCGTTCGGCGTACCGTTCGAGATACTCGACCACTTGCAGCCGCGACACGTAGGTCGGGTAATCGGCCGGGTAAGGCAGATGGGGCAGGGCCGAGTGCTGCTTGACGGTGTGCAGGTGAAGCCGGTCGTAGTGGTTGCGCCAGGCGAAGCCAATGTGCTCGGAGGCTTCCAGCACGGTAAATGGCAGCTTCCGCTGGGCCAAGTGGCCCGCTACCGCCAAGCCGGCCGGTCCCGCGCCGATGATAAGTGTTTGTTGGTTCAAGTCTTAGGCTCCAAACGGAACGGTCAATCAAACCTTGAACATGAAACTCGAACCAATCATTTCACCCGCGTCCAAGTTTGGGTTTTGCCAATTAACGAAATACCGACGTAACCGCGCACGTCGAGCGTATTCGGGTCTTTGAGCGTCATTTTGCAGTTGTATTCTTTGCCCGACTCGGGGTCGTATATTTTGCCGTCGCTCCAGACATTATCGCCGTCGTACTTAAAGTTGTACATGAGCGGCAGGTTCAGCAACGGCCGCGACCGTTTGGATTCGTTGGTGTTTTTCGTATCGGTTTTGGGTTTGCCAGTAGTTGGGTCGTTTGGCTCTTTCAACCAAACCAGCTTACCGAAATACGTACCACCCTGCTTATAAATTTGCACGTGACCGCGTTTGGTGCCGTTGAGCCAGGTGCCGACGACGGCGTCCGAATCGTCTATCGGCGCAAAGGCGGTCAGGAAAAAGCATACTGTGAGCAGTGGAAGCAAAAAAGGTAAGATTTTCATGAGTTCTAAACCGTGGAATGATAGATGATTTTGTGGTGTATAACGTAAAGATGGCGGAAAATTGTTTGAACCTTGGTTCCTCCCATTAAACTGACTTACTTCGATTTTTAAAATCAGAAATCGAGAATCAGCCTAATCTGACAAATCAAGGTTCCAATATGTTTAAAGCCGATCCCAACCGCAGTTACCCAACCCAAACCGAATCGCGGACTATCGTCCGCTTCCAGGACTGCGACCCCCTGCAACACCTCAACAACGCCAAATACTTCGACTACTACTTTAACGCTCGCGAAGATCAGGTTGCCAAACTGTACGACTTCAACCCCGGTCAGTTGTTCCGCGAGTTAAAAACCAGTTGGGTTGTGTATCAGCACCAGATTGCGTACGTCCAACCCGCGCGGGTGAGCGAGTGGGTGCGGATCATGTCGCGGCTGATTTACTACAACGACGACACGACCGTGACGGAATACTTCATGACCGACGACGGCAAAACGCACCTCAAAAACGTGCTCTGGGTAACGTCTAAGTACATCAGCGTGGCTACCGGCAAGCGCATTCCGCACGACGATATCGTGACGGGCTACCTCCAAGCCACGCTCGTGCCGAACATTGACTTCGCCAATCTGAACTTTGGAGACCGTATCCGCGACATCAAGCAGCAGATTACGCCGGTAGTTGCGGTACGTTGATTTCGCTACCTTAGTTCACTCATAAACCCGCCCCGAACGATTACGACGGGCGTTTGCCGGCCGATGAAACTCTTCAATAACCTGACCGTCCGCGTCTTGATTGCCATTGCGCTGGGCATCCTGACGGGCTACTTTTTCCCCGAAACGGCCGCCAAGCTCAAACCCCTTGGCGACCTGTTCATTAGCCTGATTAAGATGGTGATCGCGCCGATTATCTTTCTGACCATCGTGTTGGGCATCAGCAACATGGGCAGCCTTAAGAAAGTTGGTCGGGTGGGGGGCAAGGCCTTGCTGTACTTCGAGGTCGTCACGACGGGCGCGCTGGCCATCGGGTTGCTGCTGGCCAACCTGATCCGGCCCGGCGAGGGCGTTCAGACAACGGCCGTCAAGGCCGGAGATGTATCGAAATACGCGCAGCAGGGCGCGGGCATGGACTGGACGGAGTTTTTTCTGCACATCGTGCCAAGCAACGCCGTGGCCGCCTTCGCCGAGGGCGACATTTTGCAGGTGCTGGTGTTTTCAATCCTGTTCGGCGTTGGGCTGACGCGTATGGGCGAGGGGGGGAAACCACTAATTCTGACGTTCGAGCGGCTATCGAAGGTGTTTTTCAACATTCTGGGCGTCGTCATGATTCTGGCCCCGCTGGGCGCGTTCGGCGGGATGGCGTTTACCATCGGTAAGTATGGACTCGGTACGCTGCTGCCCTTGGCCAAACTGATGGGTACCGTCTACGCGACCATGTTTCTGTTCGTCTTTGTGGTGCTGAACCTGATTCTGCGCTACTACCGAATCAGCCTGTGGTCGGTGCTGAAGTTCATCAAGGAAGAACTCTTGATTGTACTCGGCACCTCGTCGTCGGAATCGGCCCTGCCGCAGATCATGGACAAGCTGGAGATGATGGGCTGTTCGCGGTCGGTGGTCGGGTTGGTCGTGCCGGCGGGTTACTCGTTCAACCTCGACGGCACGACGATTTACTTAGTGATGGCGATGGTGTTTCTGGCGCAGGTGTTTGGCATCAACCTTACGCTGGGGCAGGAACTGACCATCATCGGCATCCTGATGGTGACGTCGAAAGGAGCCGCGGGCGTGACGGGCAGCGGCTTTATCGTGCTGGCCAGTACGCTAACGGCCGTCCGGGTAATTCCCATCGAAGGCTTGGCCCTCTTGCTGGGCGTCGACCGGTTCATGTCCGAAGCCCGCTCGATTACGAACATTATCGGCAACACGGTCGCCACAATCTTTATCGCCAACAACGAAGGCGAATTCGACCGGGCGAAATACGAGCGGGTCGTGCGCCGGCAGAAAGAGGATGCCCTGGCGGAGGTGAAGTATTGATCAGTTGGGCGTAAAGCGAAGCGGGTAGGT
>CAXUEB010000048.1:6127-7290 GCA_964249775.1 uncultured Spirosoma sp. | reverse complement strand
GCCCGCTTCGCTTTACGCCCATCGATTCGTTAGAACGAATACCGCAACCCGAACTGCATCCGCCAGCGGGAAGTCAGTAGGGCGTCGTTGAAGAACGTCGTCTGCTGGTTGGTGTCGAAGCTGTACGTCGGCACGCCCGTAGCATCGACCTGAACGCCGAGTGGCTGGGCCAAGCCCGTGTACGACGCAAACTGCCGCACACCCCAGTTGGAGTTGAGCAGGTTGCCGAAGTTGAGCACGTCCAGACTGGCCTGAATCACGTGCTGACCCGCCAGCCGGTATTCCTGCTGAAGCCGCAAATCGAGCGTCGAGAACCAGGGCGTAAACTGGGCGAACTTTTCGGCCACTTGCCCGCGGTGCGTACTTAGATACGCGTCTTGGTTGATGTAGGCCCGGAACGCATCGCGTTGCGCGGCCCGCTGCGCGTCGGTGCCCGTGAACCGCATCTGGTTCAGTTGCGCGTCGGTTGGAATGAACAGGAGGTCGTTGTCGAACGAGCCGTCGCGGTTGATGTCGCCGGCGTAGGTAAAGCTGAACCGGCTGCCTTCGGTGTATTCGGTCACGGCCGAGAGCGTCGTGGCCCAGCGGTTGCCGTACTGGAACCGCTTCGACGCCGACGCCACAAAGCGGTGCCGGTTACCGTAAGAAGCGGGTCCGAGCACCGCCTGATTGACGTTGCCGTAGGCCGGGTTGCGGGCGTAGGCGTCCGACGAAATTTCGGCGCTTAGCGACGAGGCTTCCCGAGCCACTAAGTAGTTGTAAGCCGCGCTGAGGTAAAACCCATTCTGGAACGTCCGCTGCACCTGAGCACTCGCGTTGAAGGAAGAACCGAGGTTCGTGTTCGTAAAGACGTAAGCACTGGTTGCTCCACCGAAGGCGTTAACGGCCTGGTCCGCAGCTTGGTAAATAGGCCGGTTGCTGGGGTCCTGGAGCAGGCCCGTGGGTGGCTTAAGACCGTAGTTTCGGACGATCATCGCGTTGATGTCTTTGTTGTAGAGCACATCCACCGACGTAATCCAGCCGTTGCCGAACCGGCGGTCGTAGCCCAAGCTGCTTTTCCAGACCTGCGGAAATTTGAAGTCGGGTGAGGTCGTGCAGTAGAAAAAGAAATCGGGGTTGGCCACCTGGTTGCCGATCCAGACGAACGGGAAGCGGCCCGTAAA
>CAXUEB010000048.1:0-6057 GCA_964249775.1 uncultured Spirosoma sp. | reverse complement strand
GCAGTTTCTGCGTACCAGTGCCGGTCAGGTCGTAGTTGAAGCCGATACGGGGCGACAGCAGGGGTGTTTGCTTGGGCAGTTGCAGCGAATTGAGTCTAACCGGCGTGCCGTTCTCGTCGTAGTACTGATTGTTGGGCTGGTACGTTCCAGCTTCCCCACCTTTGCGGTCGATGTTTTCCTGAATCTTCTGCTGGGTATCGAAGTACAGGGGCACGTCTACCTTAAAGCCGAGCGTCAGTGTCAGCTTGGGGTTGACCGCAATTTCGTCCTGCGCGTAGACGCCCAACTGCCCGACGTTGGTTTCGGCCAAGGCCCAGTTCCCCTCCTCAAACCTTGCCCGCGCGTTATCAACTGATGTTCGGAAATCGGTACTCGACGCGGCCGTCACGAACGCCCCAACCGACTCGTAGCCCGGCCCGAACACGCCGTCGTACGTACCGAGGTTAAACGAGTTGTCGAAGCTGAATTTCTCAAAATTGGCGCCAATCGTAAACGTGTTCTTGCCGGCGTAGATGTTGAAGTTATTCGTCAACTGAAGCACGTCCTGATTCAGCCGGTTGTTGATCGAAAACGGCTCGTGACCGGCCACGATGTACCGGATGCCGTCGCGGTTGATGTTGATCGTCGGAAACGGCGTCGAAAACGGATCGCGGGCGTCGCGGAAGACCGTGTAGCCGACTTGCAGCTTGTTGGCGAACTTGCCGTTGAAATTCGAGTTTAGCTCGACGATGCCGCCATTGAGCTTGTTGAGGATGCGGTAGCCCGAACTCTGGAACTGCAACGTCAGAAAGTCTGGTCCGCGCCGACCGATGGCCGAGGGATTGGCGGGTTTGTCTTGAAATGCGTCTAAGAAGTTGTAGATCACCGACAGTTTGTGCACCCGGTTGATGTTCCAGTCGAGCTTGGCGATGCCTTTGGCGTTCTGCGTCCGGTGGGTGAAGTTTTCGTACGGACCGGTTTCGTAGCCGTACAGCGACCGTAACGTGTTCGATACCAGATCAAGATCGGCAGCCGCCACCCGCGACACGTTCGCCCCCGTCAAACCCGGCCGGGCCGCGACCCAACCCGCTGTGCCGAGGTCCGACCGGCGGTCAAACTCCGCGTTGACAAAGAAAAACAGCTTGTTCTTGATGATCGGTCCGCCGAGGCTAAAACCGTACTGCAATTGACTCGATTGCGGCACGATGATGTCGGTGCCCGCCACGCGCTTACCGGTCAAATCCTGATTGCGCGCGAAGCCGAAGGCTGTACCGTGCAACTGGTTCGTGCCCGACTTGGTGACGGCGTTGATGCCCGCCCCCGTAAAGCCCGACTGGGTCACGTCGAAGGGCGACAGGGCGACCTGAATCTGCTCGATGGCATCGAGTGACACGGGCTGCGCATCGGCCTGTCCGCCCGGCGTCGACGCATCCAAACCGAAGGGATTGTTGAAAATCGCGCCGTTGAGGGCAAAGTTGTTGAAGCGGCTGTTCCGCCCGCCGAACGAGCCGTCGCCCCCGGCCATCGGCGTCAGGCGTGTGTAATCGAAGATCGAGCGCTTGATGGTCGGCAGGTTGCGGAGTTGCTCACTGCCGATGTTGGTTTGCGCGCCGGTGCGGTTGTTGTTGAGCACGTCGTTCGGATTGCCCCGCACGTTGATTTCGGAGAGTTGTTGGGCGTCGCTTTTGATCGACACGTTGAGCGGCAGCTTCTGGCCCAAACTCAGAAATACATTGTCGATGGTTTCGGACTGGTAACCGACGTAGCTGATGGTAATCTGGTACGGACCACCGACGCGCAGGTTCGGCAGGTTGTACTCGCCCTTATCGCGGGTGGTTACGCCGTATTGCGTACCGGTCGGCTGGTGAACTGCTACGATTGTAGCACCGGGTAGGGTAGCGTCTTTGTCGTCGCGGATGAAGCCGTAAATTGAAGCTGTCGTGACCTGAGCGCGGGCCTGAAAATGACACACGCTCAGCAAAAAGAAGAAGAGTAGATGGGTTATTCGCATAATGAATTGATGTACAGAATGTGAAGTTTACGGGAGTTGAAGGTAACGTATAATTCATGGTTAGCCGATTGTATCTTGGCAGGTTAGTACCCTTTCTGCAATAATTGCAATTCAAAAAGTTCAATGTTAACAGAGCGAAATTCAAGCGCTTCAATAGGTGACTTAATCAGAAAAATAGGGAATCATATTATTTTTCGAGGAACGGATTAAACCATTCGGTGGCAGATGGTTCAAAAGGACAAATTCAACCGCTTCGGCGGTCCGACTGAATTGACAACCACCATGAAAAACGCACTGATGACGGCCGCTACCTTGGTCGTTCTGCTCTCGACCGGCGCACTGGCGCAACGGTTCCCCAATGTTCCCCAACAGCCGGGTTACGGCCAACCAGGTTACGGACAACGCGACAACGACCGGGGCTACGGCCAACCGGGCTACAACCAAGGGTACGGTCAGTACAACTACGATTACGACGACAACCGCTTCGACCAGCATTTAGACTGGTGGGACCGCGAGTTGAACCTGTCGCGCCGGCAGGAGCGCGAAATTCGTCGGATTCGCGAACGCTTTACGGCGCAAACGCGCAGCCTGAACCCCCGCGACCCGCGTCAGCGCGATGCCTTCCGCCAACTGCGGCAGCACGAGTTTTTTGACATGATGGCCGTGCTCGATTCCGGTCAGCGCAGCCGGGTGATTGAGCACATGCGGCCCTACGAACGGACAGCCGGTCGCGGGTCAAACCGGGGTTCCAACAACGGATACGGCAATGGACGCGGAGGCTACGGCCCGTATGGCTATTAAGTGAGATAGGGAGTAGAGGAAACAGCCGGCCACGTTGGTCGGCTGTTTTTGTTTGTCGACTACCTTACCTTCGCGTTAAGGAACCGCACACGGTCACGTCTGCACCACCGTAGAGTCAAGCCGTGTTCGCTCATTGAGGTATGAACCGAAAAATCATTATCGACACTGACCCCGGCGTTGACGACGCGATGGCCATTCAACTGGCGCTGGCCGCGCAACAAATAGACGTAGTAGCTCTAACGACGGTCTTCGGCAATGTGCCAGTTGACCTGACGACGGCTAATGCGTTGCGCCTGCTGGATTTGGCCGGGCGCACGGATATTCCGGTGGCCGCCGGGGCCAGCACGCCCTTATCAGGGGCGGTGGTCGTGGGCGTTCCGCACGTGCACGGCGAGGATGGGCAGGGCAATACATTCCGGCCGGTTAGTCCCTACCAGGCCGTTGCGACGCCGGCCGCTGAATTTTTGGTTAGGCTAATCAACGCGCAGCCCGGCGCGTTGACCCTCGTTACGCTCGGACCGCTGACCAACCTGGCGCGGGCGCTTAGCCTTGACCCAACCATCGCGGACAAGGTCGTGGAAGTGGTGATGATGGGCGGCAACGCCTTTTGCGCGGGCAACGCGACGCCCGCGGCCGAAGCCAACGTCCTGTCGGACCCGGACGCGGCTGATCGGGTGCTCGGTGCCGGTTGGCCCGTGACGATGATTGGGCTGGACGTGACCCACCAAGTCAACATGACGGGCGCGGTTATCAGTCAACTGGCGCAGCTACCGGGCCAGTTGAATGCATTCGTGTCGGCGACCATTCCCTTCTACCAGGCGTTCTACGAGCGGGTGAACCGCATCGACGGCCTGTACGTGCACGACTCCACGGTGATTGCGTACCTGCTCGCTCCTGACCTATTTACGTTTGGGTCTTACCCCATTCGCGTTGATGCATCGGGGGGCATCGGCCGGGGCAAAACCTGGCCGTCGCTGGGCGAGTCGGACCACGAAGAAGCCGAGGCCCTGCGGCCGTGGCGGCACCGGCCCCGCGCTAAGGTTGGAGTGGGCGTGCGCGGACCGGAAGTGGTTCAGTTGATTGTTGATACGTTGACGACGACCGCGAGGTAGTAGCACTTCGTTGCGTTCGAGCGCCGTTTGTCTGAACTCCAGCCGTTTGAGCAACGTTCGGTTGGCCGACCGGTTTTTGTTTCGTATTTTTCCGGGAAACTCAGACTCTAAAGCTGCATGTTTATCTCCAAACGAATCAAACCAACTGGCGTCTTGCTGGCGGTTGCGGCAACAACCGCGCTGGCCCAGCCGTCGGTTCAGCACCCCAACATGAGTAATAATCCTTTTTTAGCGCCGTACGCGACACCCCACCAAACGGCTCCGTTCGACAAGATTAAGAACGATAATTATCTGCCAGCCTTGAAAGAAGGGCTGGCGCAGGGCCGCAAGGACGTAGACGCCATCGTCAGCAACTCCGCCAAGCCGACGTTTGAAAACACCGTCGTGGCCCTCGAACGCTCCGGCGATTTGCTGAGCAAGGTCACGTCGGTGCTGTTTAACCTCAACAGCGCGGAAACCAGCCCTGAATTGCAGGGCATCGTCAAAGAAGCGTCGCCGATGCTGAGCGAATACGGCAACGACATCACGCTGAACGAGAAACTGTTTGCCCGCGTCAAGGCCGTGTACGACAGCCGCGCTGGCCTCAAGATCAACCCCGAGAGCGCGATGCTGCTCGAAAAAACGTATAAGCGGTTTGCCCGCAACGGCGCAAACCTCGACGCGAAGGGCAAAGAACGGCTGCGGGCCATCGACAAGGAGCTATCGCAATTGTCCTTGCAATTTGGTGAGAACGTCCTAAACGAAACGAACGAGTACACGATGGTCGTCACCGACGAGAAAGACCTCGCCGGCTTGCCCGATTACGTGCGCGAACTGGCCAAGTCAACGGCCAAGCAGAAAGGCAAAGACGGATACGTGTTCACGTTGCAGGCTACCAGCTACGGGCCGTTTATGCAGTACGCCGACGGACGCGAACTGCGCAAGAAGCTGTATAGGGCCTTTGGCGGACGCAGCTTCCACGGCGACAAAAACGATAATTCGGCCATTATCCAGAAACTTGTAAACCTGCGCTACGAGCGGGCCAATCTGCTGGGCTACAAAACCCACGCCGACTTCGTGTTGGAAGAAAGCATGGCCGGTTCGCGCGACAAGGTGCAAAGTTTCCTGGATGAACTGGTAACCTACGCCCGCCCGGCCGCCGAGCGCCAATTAGCCGAACTGACGACCTATGCCAAAGCCCACGGCTTCACCGAAGACAAGCTGCAAGCCTGGGACAACAGCTACTACGCCGAGAAGCTCAAGAAAGAAAAGTACGACCTCGACGACGAAACGCTGAAGCCTTACTTTAAGCTCGATAACGTTCTGAACGGCGCGTTCACGGTCGCCAACAAGCTCTACGGCATCACCTTCAAGGAGCGGAAAGACATTCCGGTGTATCACTCCGAAGTACGGACCTTCGACGTGTTCGACAAAGACGGCAAGTTTTTGGCCGTGTTCTACGGTGATTACTTTCCGCGGCCGGGCAAACGCGCCGGCGCGTGGATGAACAATGTACAGAGCCAGCGAATGGAGAACGGCGAAAACATCCGGCCGCACGTAGTCAACGTCTGCAACTTCACCCGCCCCACCGATACCAAGCCATCGCTGCTGACGTTCTACGAAGTCAGCACCTTGTTCCACGAGTTTGGTCACGGGCTGCACGGCATGTTGGCCAATGGCCAATACGAACGACTGAGCGGCACGAGCGTGCCCCGCGACTTTGTGGAACTGCCGTCACAAGTGATGGAGAACTGGTGCTACGACCCCGAAGCGCTCAAACTCTTCGCGAAGCATTACCAGACGGGCGAGGTAATCCCGAACGAATTGATCGAGAAAATTCGCGCCAGTCAAAATTTCCTGGCCGGTCTGGGTAACCTGCGCCAGTTGCGCTTCGGCTTGGTCGATATGTACTACCACGGTCAGAAGCCAACCGGCGAAAGCATCACGGAGGTGGAAAGTAAGGTGGATTCGGTGGCGAACCTGTTTCCGCCCGTGGAAGGCGTAGCGGTTAGTCCGGCCTTCTCGCATATCTTCGCGGGCGGCTACTCGGCCGGCTATTACAGCTACAAGTGGAGCGAGGTTTTAGACGCCGACGCCTTTGAGTTTTTCAAGGAAAAGGGTGGCTTGGACAACAAAGCTGCGGCCGACAGTTTCCGCAAGAACGTCCTCGAAAAA
>CAXUEB010000047.1:10677-22984 GCA_964249775.1 uncultured Spirosoma sp. | reverse complement strand
GTGAACGGGGAGGGCAACATCGACCTTGGCCCGAAGCTGGGCTACTTCGAGCGCCACGAGCCGTTTTCAGTTGGACTCTGGGTCAAGTTTCTGAAGTCCAGCGGACGCGGCCCCATCTTCAGCCGCTCAAATGGCCTCGATAACGGCGACCGGGGCTACGAACTAAAACGCCACAAGGACGGAACGCTCAGCTTCAACTTGTCGCACAATTACCCCGATAATGCCATTGACCTGCACACGACGCAGCTCGTACCCACGGGTCGATGGCTGCACGTTGCCGTTACTTACGACGGCTCAGGTTCAGCCGCCGGGACGCGTCTGTACGTGAACGGCCAATCAGCACCCACGCGGGTGTTTGCCGACAACTTAAAGAAAAGCATCCTGTACGGACCGGACCACAAAAATGGGTTCAACCTGATGTTCAACTTTCAGATTGGGGCCAAGTTTCGTGATTCGATGGCTGACTTCTGGGTCGATGAATTGAACGTGTATGACCAGGTCATTGCGCCCGACGAGGTGCTGGCCCTAAGCCAGAATCAGCCATCGGTGCCTACGTTAACCTCATTTCGGGATGTGGTTGATTCGCTATCCGTCCGGCGGCAACGGCAGCTTCGCGACCTGCGCAAAGCCGAAACGGACGTGTACGACGCGCAGCCGGAGGTAATGGTCATGCGCGAACGGCGCTTCGCCCAACCGACGCACCTGCTCAAACGTGGGGCTTATGATGCCCCCGGCGAACGCGTTGAACCAAACACGCTTACGTCGCTCGGCTCTCTACCAACGGACCTGCCCAAAAATCGGCTGGGATTGGCGCAGTGGCTGCTACGGCCCGAAAATCCGCTGTTTGCCCGCGTGACGGTCAATCGCTTTTGGCAACAGTTGTTCGGGCAGGGCTTAGTCCGAAGCGCCGATGATTTCGGCAACCAGGGCAACCTGCCGACGCATCCTGAACTACTGGATTATTTAGCCATTCGCTTTCGAGACGGTTGGCCGCTGTTAGGTAATAGCCAGCCGGGTTCTCGCTGGAATGTGAAAGCCCTACTACGCGACATCGTTCTATCAGCTACGTATCGCCAGTCGTCCCAGTCCGCCGATGCAGTCGTTAGCCTTCAAAAACGAGACGCTGATCCCGACAATCTCTTCTTGGCACGGGGACCGAGTTACCGGCTGTCGGCCGAACAAGTACGCGACGGCGCATTGGCGGCTGCCGGGTTGCTGAACCGGCGCATTGGCGGACCAAGCGTTCATCCCTACCAGCCGGTGGGCATCTGGGAGACGCTTAACCAAAACACGCCTTACCGACAGCATCACGGCGACAGCTTGTATCGTCGGTCGATGTACACGATCTGGAAACGCACCGCGCCCCCACCAATGATGCTGAACTTCGACGCGCCCGAACGCCACCAATGCACCGTTCGTCGGCAAAAAACCAGTACGCCCCTCCAGGCGCTGGTGATGCTCAACGACCCGCAGTTTGTGGAGGCCGCCCGCGTGTTGGCGCAGTCGGTACGCGCAAACGACGAACGAGATCGAATTGACCAATTCTTCAAAGCACTGCTCAGCCGACCGGCAAAGCCCATTGAAGTCGATCTGCTGAAAAAGTTATACGCTGACGAGCTTTTGTCCTTTGAAAACGAACCGAAACGGGCGAATGCGTTGTTAACCGTGGGCGAATCGCCCCCCGTAACAGCCCTCAAGCGCACCGAGTTAGCCGCCTGGACAATCGTTGTAAGCACCATCATGAACATGGACGAAGCCAGCACCAAGCGCTAAGCTTGTCGAGTAATCGGTTAAAATAGTAGAATCCGCATACCCGTTGCGTTCTTATTTTTGTAAAGTTTTTGTTATCCAACGTGTTTGTTCAATGACTGTCTGGTCTAACACACGATTCCGGTATTTTCTTCTGAGCGCAACGACCGGCTTATTCGGCGCATCGGTTTGGTTGACGGCTTGCCATTCTTCGGTTGAAAAGCCCGCCGAGGTGGTAGCGGCTGAGGCCAACTTGCCCGAAAAAATTGATTACAACCTGCACGTTAAACCCATTTTGTCGGACCGCTGCTTTGCCTGCCACGGTCCTGATCAGGCCAAGCAGCAAGCCGGCCTTCGCTTGGACACGCCCGAAGGCGCGTACGAAGCGCTGGCCGAAAGTGGCAAGAAAGCCATCGTGCCGGGTGACTTGGGAGCCAGCGAACTCTATCATCGCATTGTCAGCACCGACCCCGACGTGGTCATGCCCACGCCCGAGTCGCACCTGAGCTTGAACGCCGAAGAGAAAGCCCTGCTGCTGCGGTGGGTTGAACAGGGAGCCGAATACAAGCAGCACTGGTCGCTGATTGCGCCCACCACGCCTGAACTGCCCAGGGTGAAAGACGAAAAGTGGGTTAAAAACGACATTGACCGCTTCGTGCTGGCCAAACAGGAAGCTAAAAAACTGACCCACGCGCCCGAAGCCGACAAAACGACCCTGCTCCGGCGCGTTAGTCTGGACCTAACGGGCCTGCCCCCAACACCCGCCGAGGTCGACGCCTTTCTGGCTGACAAATCGCCCAACGCCTACGAAAAGGTCGTTAATCGCCTGCTCAACAGTCCCCATTTTGGTGAACGGCAGGCCGTTGAGTGGCTCGACGTGGCGCGGTACGCCGACACCCACGGCTACCAAGACGACGGCCTGCGGACGATGTGGCCCTACCGAGACTGGGTCATTCGGGCTTTCAACCAGAATCTCGGTTTTGACCGCTTCACTACGTATCAGTTGGCCGGGGACTTGTTACCCAACCCGACTAAAGACATGATGGTGGCGACGGCCTTCAACCGCAATCACCAGCAAAGTCAGGAAGGTGGCATCGTGCCGGAAGAATACCAGGTAGAATACGTTGCCGACCGCACGGCAACGTTTGGCAAGGCGATGCTGGGCCTGACGGTCGAGTGCGCCCGCTGCCACGACCACAAATACGACCCCATTTCCCAGAAAGACTACTACGCGCTGGGCGCTTTCTTCGCGCAAAACAACGAATACGGGCAGATTCCATACAACGGCGAACCTTCGCCCCACATCACCCTGTCGACGCCCGAAGCGGAAGCCAAACTGAAGTTTATCCGCCAACGCATCCGCTCGGTCGATCAGCAGCAAACGGCGGACGTGAACGCCGGAGCGAAGCAACGGTTCACCAACTGGCTCGCCCAGGCTCAGCGCGATCCGGCGAAAGCAGGGATGCCCGCCGACCAGGATTTAGCTATTTACGTACCGTTTGACCAGAGCGAAGAGGTATCGTCGGACCGACCGAAGAAAGACGCAATCAAAAAGAAAAAGGAAAAAATAACGCACTCGGCTGAGACCAAGAAGCCGCAAAAAGTGGCCACACCCAAAATGCGTCGGTTGTACGCGAACGTGGCCAACGACACGCTGCCACTGGAAACGCAGGGTGATCTGGACGCCAAGGTTCCGTTCATAGAAAGCCCGGTTGGGCAAGGTGTGCGACTCGTTGGCGAAAGCTTCCTGCAACTGAAGGGCGTCAACGGCTTCGATGCTTGGAACGGCAAGGACAAACCTTCGGCGAGCTATCCACCGGGTTGGTATGAGCGGAATCAGCCGTTCACGGTTAGCATCTGGATCAAGGTGGAAGACGCCAAACTGAAGGGACCGCTGTTCAACCGCAGTTTGGGGCCATTCAATGGGTTTCGGGGTTACGAGTGCGTCCGGCTCGAAGACGGCCGGCTGGCGTTCCGGTTCAGCAACGTCTGGCCTGACGACGCCCTCGACGTTGAAACGGTCGGTAAGTTGCCGCTCAACAAATGGACGCATCTAACCGTATCGTACGACGGGTCAAGTCAGGCAAGCGGCCTACGCTTGTACGCCAATGGCCAGCTAACCCGCACCCGCGTCGTCACGGATAACTTGACGCAAAGCACCATCTGGGGTAAGAACCGGACGAACTGGGGAGCGGGAACGCCAAATTTCAGCATTGGACAGCGGCACGATTACAACTTCAAAGGCTACGCCGTTGACGAACTGCGGGTGTATGACCGCAAGCTGACGCCGTTAGAAGTACGAAGCCTGTTCACCCAGCGCGATGAGTTGCAGGCGGCCCTACGCAATCTGCAACGGACGCCCGCTCAACCGGATGCCCGGACGCTTGCCGCCTTGTTTGATTACTACCTGACTAACGTCGACCGTTCGGCGCAGGAACGGCGGCTTGTCCGCGAAGGGCAGTTGGGCGAAGAAACCCGCGTTCTGAACGAGCAAATCGACGTGATGGTGATGCGGGAGCGCAAGTACGCCCGCCCGACGCACCTGCTCAAACGCGGGGCCTACGACGCACCGGGCGAGGTGGTCACGCCCGCCGTGTTGCACAGCATGACGCCGATGCCCGACAACATGCCTAAGAACCGGCTGGGTCTGGCGCAGTGGCTGTTAATGCCTGAAAATCCGCTGTTTAGCCGGGTGATGGTCAACCGATTCTGGCAGCAGTATTTTGGGCAAGGGTTGGCTAAAAACAGCGATGACTTTGGCAATCAGGGAGCCATGCCGAGCCACCCCGAACTGCTCGACTACTTAGCCGTCAAGTTTCGCACGTCAGGCTGGAACACAAAAGCGATACATAAGCAGATGGTCATGTCGGCTACGTATCGGCAATCGTCAACGGTGGGGGAACAAACGCGTGAAGCGGACTTAGACAATACCTTTCTGACACGGGGAGCCAGCTACCGAATGTCGGCGGAACAAGTTCGCGACGGCGCGTTAGCCGCGGCCGGTTTGTTGACCCGGCGCATCGGCGGGCCGAGTGTTCACCCGTACCAGCCGGCGGGCATTTGGGAAGCCCTGGCGACGCGTAACGCGGTGAAGTACGAACAGCACCACGGCGACAGCTTATACCGGCGCAGCCTGTACACGATTTGGAAACGCTCGTCACCCCCGCCGATGATGCTTAATTTCGACGCGGCCGAGCGGCATACGTGCGTTGTCAAACGGCAGAAGACAAGTACACCCCTGCAAGCACTCGTCACGCTTAACGACCCCCAATTTGTGGAAGCCGCCCGCGTGTTGGCGCAGCAGGTCGCCAAGCAAGCCGACGATGAGCAAACGATCAATCAGTTCTTTAAAGCTGTTGTGAGCCGACCGGCCCGGCCGCAGGAAGTGCAGTTGATGAAGCAGTTCTACGCCGACGAACTGGCTGACTTCAAGAAGAATCCTAAGCGGGCAGCGGAACTCTTAGCGGTGGGTGAATACCCGGTCGACAAGAAACTGAACCCGGCTGAGTTAGCGGCCTGGACGGTGGTAGCGAGTACGTTGATGAACTTTGACGAAGCGATAATTAAGCGATAAATCATGTCCGATATTCAAGATCAGATTCATGACCAATTCAGCCGCCGGAATTTCTTGGGACAAGCGGGTGCGGGCCTCGGGGCCGTTGCCTTAGCTTCGCTGTTAAATCCTAAAGATTTGTTCGCGGGGGTGATTGGTGGTCAGGACAAGTCGACCGGTAAGCCGCACTTTACGCCGAAGGTGAAGCGGGTCATTTACCTGTTCCAGAGTGGGGCACCGTCACAATTAGAACTGTTCGACCACAAGCCGAAGCTCGAAGCGATGTGGGGGCAGGACCTGCCTGAATCAGTCCGCAAAGGACAGCGCCTGACGGGCATGACGGCCGGGCAAAGCCATTTTCCGCTGGCCGCGTCGAAGTACAAGTTTGCGCAGTACGGTCCTGGCCGGATGACCATCAGCGAGCTTTTGCCTTACACGGCCCGCGTCGCCAATGACCTGACGTTTATCCGGTCGATGCACACCGAAGCCATTAACCACGACCCCGCCGTTACGTTCTTCCAGACGGGCAGTCAGCAGGCGGGGCGACCGAGCTTTGGGTCTTGGATTAGCTACGGCCTGGGATCAGACAACCAGAATTTACCCGCCTTCGTGGTCTTGCTCAGCAAAGGCCGCGACGGCGACCAACCGCTCTACGCTAAGCTGTGGAGCAACGGCTTTCTGCCGTCCGTGCACCAAGGCGTGGTGTTTCGGTCGGGTCCTGACCCAGTGTATTACCTGAATAACCCGCCTGGCATCGACAGAACGAGCCGTCGGCGGATGCTTGATTACCTAACCAAGCTGCACCAAGAGCAGGCTAAACACGTACTCGACCCGGAGATCAACAACCGGATGGCGCAGTACGAAATGGCGTACCGGATGCAAACGTCGGTGCCCGAAACGCTCGACATATCGCGGGAACCGAAGTATATCTTCGATATGTACGGCCCCGACAGCCGCAAGCCCGGTACGTTCGCGGCCAACTGTTTGCTCGCCCGCAAGCTCATCGAGAAAGACGTTAAGTTCGTCCAGTTGTACCACCAAGGCTGGGACCAGCACGGTAACCTGCCTAACGACATCAAAATTCAGGCGAAGAGTGTCGATCAGCCCTCGGCCGCGCTCATCCTGGACCTGAAACAGCGGGGCTTGCTGGACGATACGCTCGTTATTTGGGGCGGTGAGTTTGGTCGGGGTCCGTATTCGCAGGGCAAGCTGACCCGCGACAATTACGGCCGCGATCACCATCCCCGTTCATTCTCGATCTGGATGGCTGGGGCCGGCATTAAGAAGGGCTTGGTATACGGTCAAACCGACGATTTCGGCTACAACGTCGTCAAAGAACCTGTTCACGTGCACGACTTTCAAGCGACGGTGCTGCATCTGCTCGGCGTTGACCACGAAAAATTAACATTCAAAAGCCAGGGCCGTCGCTACCGATTGACCGACGTGCACGGCAAAGTGGTAAAGCCGTTGCTGGCGTAGAGAGTGCGTAACCTTATCCACAGCGGCTGGCTATTTTCGATAAATGGCCAGCCGCTTTTTTGGAAGCTGGTCAATCTGTATTTTTGATGAATTCGCCAGATTACTATTTAGATCAATAAAACCAATGGAAGCCGTATCCGTTAAACTGCCTGATTCGCTGGAAGAGAATGAGTTGCTGCGCTTGCCGGCAACGTGGGAGGAGTATCTTGATTTGGCGGAGAGCACTTCTCAGACAATCCAATATTTAAACGGCGAAATCATCATGAGTCAGGCCACCCGCCAGCATGAGTCACTTATCATTGTCTTAGGTGTACTCTTGTCTGCTTATTTCTTTGATAAAGAAGAATATGACATATTGGGTAGTAACGTGAAAATTGTAATTCCTAACCGGGAAGGTGACGTCAACGCTGACCTTTCCGTTGTTAAAGAACCCGTTGAGTATGGTACAACCCCCAATGGCCAACCCACGGAAATGCGCATTAAGAACCCCGAAATCGTCGTCGAGGTGCTGTCGAAGAGTACGCGCAAATTCGATCTGGAAGAGAAGCTGAGCTACTACAAACTTATTCCGTCGCTGCAATTTATTTTGTTCGTTGACCAATACCGCCCGTTTGCATCAGTGTACAGCCGTACCGAAACGCCCGACGAGTGGTTAAACCATGATTACCGGACGCTGGATTTAATCGTGCGACTGGGTAATGTCCAGTTGCCAATGGAAGCGATCTACCGTAGAATCACCTTTGATAAATAAGCCTTTAAACCTTTCGCCGGTCGATGGCTCCAAGCGGTGTCATCGTCATCCGAAAGATTGTATGAACTATGCTTACGTTCTCTTCGTAACCTTATTTTTGTCCGTATCCTGCACCCAGAACAGCTCCGATGTTCCGGCCTCTGGACCAACAAACGGATACTTTCCGCCCCTCGCTTCGACCGACTGGACAACGGTTACGCCTGAGTCAGTAGGGTGGTCTGTTGGGAACATCCAAGCGCTGTACGACTACTTAGAATCCACTCAAACCAGGGCGTTTGTGGTGTTGCACGACGGCAAAATCGTCCTGGAAAAATACTTCGGAGCAAACATAACCAAAACGGGGAAATTTGATCAGAATAGCCCGTGGTATTGGGCGTCGGCCGGGAAAACCCTGACCGGATTTGTAGTGGGCAAGGCGCAGGAAGAAAAGTTTTTGTCAATCGACCAAAAAACCTCGGCTTATCTGGGTGCTGGCTGGACGTCGCTGCCCCCGGCCAAAGAAAATCTGATCACCGTCCGCCACCAGCTTACCATGACGACGGGCTTGGACGATGGCGTTGCTAATTCCGACAACACCCGTCCGTCAAGCTTGGTGTACAAGGCGGACGCCGGAACCCGATGGGCCTACCACAACGCACCTTACACGCTGCTGCAAAGCGTTGTCAGCAAGGCCGTTGGGCAAGACTTCGATGCTTACTTTAACGTGAAGCTAAAAAATCGAATCGGCATGGATGGGCAATGGCGGTGGATGGACGATAACCACGTCTACTACTCGACCGCCCGCAGCATGGCCCGTTTTGGCTTGTTGATGCTGAACCAAGGCACTTGGGAAGGGCAGCCGATTCTTAACGATCCTCAATTCTACACGGCCAGCGTTACCACTTCGCAAAATATGAACAATGCCTACGGCTACCTGTGGTGGCTAAACGGCAAATCCTCGCTCATGGTACCAACATCACAAACGGTCTTCCCCCTAACAATTGCGCCGAATGCCCCGGCCGATATGATTGCGGCTATGGGTAAAAATGGGCAGTTACTGAACATCGTTCCGTCGAAGAAGCTGGTGATCATGCGCATGGGTGACTCACCCGATTTGTCTTCGGTGCCGTTTTCCTACCAGAACGAAATCTGGAAACGGTTGAGCTTAGTGGTCAATTAGCGGCTTGGCGAAAAACTGTTCCGTGGCGCGCCTTGTTACTTTTGCGTTATGCAAGAACAGTTAGACACCTGGATTCGAAACGTAATTCGCTGGGCGGGCTACGTGCCCAACCGCGATTTGTCGGGCTGGGTCCTGCTGGTCACGGCAGGCTTGCTGGGCTTGGCCGTTGATTTTGTTGTCACGCAGGTCATTCGGTTCATTATTCGCCGTCGGCCGTTTCAAACGTTGACCATCATTCGGACGCACCTCCGGTGGGCGTTCTGGACGTTTGTACCATCGTTGCTTTTTCTGCTGGCCACTAACCTGCAATCGGAGCGCTTCCTGCGCCGGCATCCGGTCACCGACAAAGCCGCCGAGGTGTTGTTTCTTATTACTACTACCTGGCTGGTTGTGCAGTTGCTAAAGGTTGGCGAATTGTTGCTGATTCGGCAGTACGACACCACGCAGGATGTCAACCTTTCTCAGCGTAAGTTCGTCACGCAGGTACGGTTCATCCGCCGGATGGTCGCCATTGGGGTCATTATCATTGGTGCATCGTTGCTGCTCATTACGTTTCAGGGCAGTCGCAAGGTTGGGTTGAGTGTGCTGACCTCGGCTGGGGTCGTCTCGGTGCTGATTGGCTTCGCGGCCCAGAAAACGTTGGCAAACCTGATGGCTGGCATTCAAATTGCGTTTAATCAGCAGATTCGGTTAGACGACGCCGTCGTAGTTGAAAAAGAATGGGGCCGCATCGAAGAGATTAACCTGACGAGCGTCATTGTGCGTTTGTGGGACCGGCGTCGGCTTATTCTACCCATTACCTACTTTGTGGAAACGCCGTTTGAAAACTGGACTCGCTCCGACGCGTCCATTACGGGTTCCGTTTTCCTGTACCTCGATTATACCGTCCCGGTTGACAAAATTCGCGAAAAAGCCCGCGAACTGGTCGAAGCTGACCCACTTTGGAACGGGGATGTGTTTGCTGTTCAAGTGACCGATACCCAGCCAACCTGCATTGTGGTGCGGCTTTTGGTATCTGCGCAGGACTCTCCCTCGGCGTTTGACCTCCGCTGCCACATCCGCGAGCAACTCGTGGCGTTCGTGCGCGACGAGTACCCACAAAGTTTGCCGCAAACCCGGTTAATGCTGGCTGAAGAATTACGCTTGAAGGAAGCGTAAACTTGTCTTCTTATAATCAATCTACATCTTCTGACCTGGCTAACCCGCTAATCATACCTTCACAAGGTAGTTAGCTAGTCACGTACGTAGCTTGTTGTGCATGCCGGTGATTAAGAATCGTTAAAATAAGTTGTAAAAATCTTTTAAGAATGCCTTCTTTACAGTGTGATTACACTATCAGCGAAATTTCGCTAATTGTAAATTATGATTGTTGATTCGTCGACCACTCAATTAAACCGCTACAGCCGGGTTTTAACTCAGGAAATTAGCAATCCGGCTGCGCAAGCAATGCTGTATGGTATTGGCCTTAGCGAAGCGGATCTGGATAAGCCACAGATTGGCATTGCCAGCACAGGTTATGAAGGCAACACCTGTAACATGCATCTGAATGGCTTGTCCGTATACGTAAAGCAGGGCATTCAGGCAAACGGATTGGTCGGGCTAATTTTCAACACGATTGGCGTATCGGACGGTATGACCAACGGCAACGACGGGATGCGGTACTCCCTGCCCAGCCGTGACCTCATCGCCGATTCCATTGAATCCGTCGTAGCCGCTCAGTGGTACGACGGCGTTGTGACGGTCGTTGGTTGTGATAAAAATATGCCCGGTGCGGTCATGGCCATGGCCCGGCTCGACCGACCCGGCATTATGGTGTACGGCGGTACGATTCGTTCGGGTCATTATAAAGGGCAGAAGTTAGACATTGTGTCGGCGTTTGAAGCACTTGGCAGAAAATACGCGGGTACTATCTCCGATGAGGATTTCAAAGGCGTCGTACAAAATGCCATTCCCGGCGCGGGGGCCTGCGGAGGTATGTACACGGCCAACACAATGGCCAGCAGTATCGAAGCGATGGGCTTGAGCTTGCCATTTAGTAGCAGCTACCCAGCCACGCACGAAGGCAAACAGGACGAATGCCGGAAAATTGGGGCGGCCATGCGTGTCTTGCTGGAACGGAACATTACGCCCGCCGATATCATCAGTCGTGAATCGCTCGAAAATGCCTTGACGGTCGTGATGGCGCTCGGCGGCTCGACCAACGCGGTGCTGCACTACTTAGCCATCTCACGGGCGGCCGGCATCCCCTTGACGCTCGACGACATTCAAGTCATTAGCGACCGCGTGCCGTTTCTGGCCGACCTGAAACCAAGCGGCAAGTATTACATGGAAGATATGCTCGGCATTGGGGGCGTTCCGGCCGTGATGAAATACTTGTACCAGAACGGCCTTATTCACGGCGACTGCCCGACGGTTACCGGCCAAACCGTCGCTGAGAACCTCGCCGACGCGCCCGACTTAAACTTTGAAACGCAAACCATCGTGCGGCCGTTAAGCCGGCCCATCAAACGAACCGGCCACATCCAGATTTTACGTGGTAATCTGTCGCCGACCGGCTCGGTAGCGAAGATTACGGGTAAGGAAGGTGAGCGGTTCGACGGCACGGCCAAAGTGTGCGAGCACGAAGGTGAAGTCATCGACGCCCTGTCGAAAGGCGAAATCCTGCCGGGCCAGGTGTTGGTCATTCGGAACGCCGGTCCGAAGGGTGGCCCTGGCATGAGCGAGATGCTCAAACCGACCTCGGCTATCATGGGCGCGGGCTTGGGCGACAAAGTGGCCTTGATTACCGACGGCCGCTTCTCGGGCGGCACGCACGGCTTCGTCGTCGGGCACGTAACGCCCGAAGCCTACGAAGGCGGCCCAATTGCGCTCATCCGCGACGGCGACCGCATCACCATCGACGCCATTACTCGTCAGTTAACGCTGCACGTATCGGACGAAGAACTGGCCGACCGGCGGAGCCGCTGGACGCAACCCGCCCCGCGCTTCACGAAAGGCGTTTTGGGCAAATACATTCGAAGTGTAAAAAGTGCAAGCGAGGGGTGCGTGACGGATGAAATATAACTTCGGAAACTGTTGGAATACGCCGAAAATATGACGTTAGAAGATTTTCTGAACGACTCAAGAACGCAGGATGCCTGTGTCCGCCAATTGAAAATTACCGGAGAAGCCACGAAACGCATTTCAATGTCCCTACGAGAACGTTTTCCGAATGTACCTTGAAGAGACATGGCAGGAATGCGTGACAGACTTATTCATCAATACATTGACGTAGACTTAATGATTGTCTGGTAACAATTACCGAAGAGGCAACTCCGCTTCTAATTTCGATTGAAAGTGTTCTCAATACGCTTGAGAAGGAGAAGGAACAGTAACAACTTGAAACAGACCAACGCTATGGAAACGGTCAGCGTCTTAGCCGAAATAAAAATTAAGCCGGAAGAGGTTCTCATCTCCGGTTCCGAAGCCCTTATGCGGGCGCTCGTTGCCGAGGGCGTTGACACAATTTTTGGTTATCCCGGCGGGGCTATCATGCCGGTTTACGATGCGCTTTATGACTATCAGGACCGCATCAACCACATTCTGGTGCGGCACGAGCAGGGCGCGGCCCACGCGG
>CAXUEB010000047.1:6035-10667 GCA_964249775.1 uncultured Spirosoma sp. | reverse complement strand
GGGTACGCCCGCGTGACGGGCCGGGCCGGTGTTTGCCTTGTGACATCGGGGCCGGGGGCAACGAACTTAGTAACGGGCATCGCCGACGCCCTGATTGATTCTACGCCAATGGTGTGCATCGTGGGGCAGGTTGGCAAAAAACTGTTGGGCACGGATGCCTTTCAGGAGGCCGACGTGATGGGGGTTACTATGCCAATTACGAAGTGGAATTACCAGATCACCAGCGCCGATGAGGTGCCTGACGTGCTGTCGAAAGCGTTCTACATCGCGCAATCGGGCCGGCCGGGACCCGTCTTGATTGATATTACCAAAAGTGCGCAGTTGGAACTGATGACTAAGCCGTTCGGCTACGAGCGCTGCCAGTCTATCATCAGCTACCGACCGCGCCTAATCCCTAAACAAGAGCAGACGGAAGCGGCTGCCAAGTTGATTAACTCGGCCAAACGGCCTTATGCACTCGTCGGTCACGGTGTTCAGATTGCCAAAGCGGAAGACGAACTGCGGGCGTTTCTGGAAAAAACCGGTATTCCCGTTGCAACGACGCTGCTGGGTCAGTCAACCATTCCGACCAATCACCCGCTTTACGTGGGCTGGCTGGGTATGCACGGCAACTACGGCACCAACGTCCTGACCGATCAGGCCGACGTCATCATCGCCATCGGAATGCGCTTCGACGACCGCGTAACGGGCGACGCCAGCCGGTACATCAAACAAGCGAAGGTCGTTCACATTGAAATTGACCCGTCCGAAATTGACAAAATTATTCACGCTGATGCACCGGTCGTTGGCGACGCAAAAGAAGCCTTAAAAGCGCTGCTACCGCTCGTACATCCGAATAACCATACGGTCTGGCGCAACGAGTTTCGGAAGTACGATGTCATCGAACATGAGCGGATTACGGTACCCGAGCTGACGAATCAGGACGGCAAAATTCGTATGGCCGAAGTGATTGACCTCCTCTCGAAAAAGACGAAGGGCGAGGCCGTTCTGGTTACCGACGTCGGGCAGCATCAAATGATGGCGTCGCGTTATTACCAGTTCCGCCGACCGAACAGCTTGGTTACGTCCGGCGGCATGGGCACAATGGGCTTCGCGCTTCCGGCTGCATTCGGCGCGAAGGTCGGCGCTCCCGACCGCGACGTAGTGGCCATCATTGGCGACGGCTGCTTCCAGATGACCCTGCAAGAACTGGGCACCATTGTGCAGAACAAGCAGCCGGTCAAAGCCATCATTCTCAACAACAATTTTTTGGGCATGGTGCGGCAGTGGCAACAGTTGTTTCACCAACGGCGGTACTCGTTTGTTGAACTACAAAATCCCGATTTCATCACCATCGCGCGTGGCTTCGGTATGGACGGTCACACATGCAGCGAGCGCGATACGTTGTCTGAGTCATTGGACATGATGCTGGCGCACGACGGGCCGTATCTACTCGAAGTGATTGTTGAGAAAGAAGAAAACGTATTTCCAATGGTGCCATCCGGGGCCAGTGTGTCGCAGATTCGCTTGTCATGACGACCTATACCATCTGCATCTTCACGGAGAATACCATCGGGTTGCTTAACCGCATCACGATTATTTTCACGCGCCGGCGCATCAACATCGAAAGCCTGACGGTGTCAGAAACCGAACGCAAAGGCGTATCACGCTTCACAATCGTCATTAAGCACGAGTCGCGCGAAGAGGTAGAGAAGCTGGTGCGTCAGATTCGTAAAATCGTAGAAGTGATGGCCGTGTTTGGCTACCTCAACGACGAGATTGTGTACAACGAAATTGCCTTGTTCAAAGTCTCGACGCCCCTTGGTGGCAAGGCGCTGGACGTTGAAACGATCAATAAGCAACACAAAGCCTGGGTCGTGTATTGGGGGCTTGATTACGTCGTCATCGAAAAAACCGGCACGGAGACCGACATCTTCAACTTTTTCGGCTACCTCCGGCAGCAGCATGAAATACTGGAGTTCGTCCGTTCAGGGCGCGTTGCGGTCGGCAAGACAGAGAAAGGCTTAGTCGAGTACTTACCCGAAGCGGAGTGGGCGTATTATTTATAACGTTACGTTTTGTCATCCCGATGCAGGCGGAATCTGAGCTTACCTACTTAACTGAACGGTTTCAAAACGCCTAAGGTCCCTCCTACGTCGGGATGATAGACGCTTAATGACAAAAAACAACGTAGTCACTAATTTTTACCACCTAAATAGAGTACCTGATGGCAACAATTAATTTCGGAGGAGTTGAGGAGCAAGTCGTGACGCGGGAGGAATTTCCGCTTGAAAAAGCCCGCGAGGTGCTGGCCAATGAGGTGATCGCCGTGATTGGCTACGGCGTACAAGGCCCTGGTCAGTCGTTAAACATGCGCGATAACGGCTTCACCGTTATTGTTGGGCAACGTAAAGGCAAAACCTACGACAAAGCCGTCTCCGACGGCTGGGTGCCCGGCGAAACGCTGTTCGAGATTGAAGAAGCCCTCGAACACGGCACCATCATCTGCTTCCTGCTTTCCGATGCCGCCCAAATTCAACTTTGGCCAACGGTGAAAGCCGCTCTTAAACCTGGCAGGTCACTGTATTTTTCGCACGGCTTTGGCGTCACGTATAAGGATCAGACCGGTATTGTGCCGCCACCCGACGTGGATGTGTTCCTGGTTGCGCCGAAAGGCTCGGGTACGTCGTTACGCCGGCTGTTTGTCGAAGGCAAAGGCTTGAACTCTTCGTTTGCTATTTACCAAGACGCATCGGGTAACGCCCGCGAAAAATGCATCGCCATGGGCATTGGCGTTGGTTCGGGTTACCTATTCGAGACCGATTTTTACAAAGAAGTGACCTCCGACTTAACCGGCGAACGCGGTACGCTAATGGGCGCGATTCAAGGCATCTTTGCCGCGCAGTATGAAGTCTTGCGCGCCAACGGCCACAGTCCGTCCGAAGCTTTCAATGAAACGGTTGAAGAGCTGACACAGTCGCTGATGCCGCTCGTGGCCGAGAACGGCATGGACTGGATGTACGCTAACTGTTCTACGACGGCCCAACGCGGTGCCCTCGACTGGTGGAAGCCATTCCGCGACGCCACCAAGCCCGTTTTTGAACAGCTTTACAATTCCGTAAAAGCTGGCGAACAAGCCAACATTTCCATTACACGCAATTCGCAACCCGATTACCGCGAAAAATTGGAAGGCGAGTTGTCCGAACTGCGCGAATCCGAAATGTGGCAGGCGGGTACGGCCGTGCGGGGCCTACGCCCGGAGCGGAGTTGATTCGTTGCTTCACTGCTTTACTGCTTTACTTAGCCATTCCATGTTCGACGCCATTACCGAACCCGTTGCCCAGCATCACGCTGTTATTCTTACCGCTTCGGCTGAACTGGGCTTCACCATGAACGTCGACGTTCTGACGGCTTCGTTGTTACGAACACTGGCCGGATTGAAGCCCTGCGGCAAGTTTCTGGAACTGGGCACCGGAACCGGCTTATCGACCGCTTGGCTTCTGAGTGGCATGGACAGCGGCTCCACGCTAATTTCGGTGGACAACGATTCCGTCTGTCAAGCCATAGCCCGGCAGTTTTTGGGTGATGATGAACGGTTGCAATTGGTTTGTCAAGATGGTGAAGAGTGGCTTGACGCAAACACCGACCGGTTTGACTTCATCTTTGCCGACACTTGGGCCGGTAAGTACCTACGGTTCAACGAAACGCTTGCCCTGCTCAATCCGGGTGGTCTGTACATCGTTGATGATTTACTGCCGCAACCGAACTGGCCGGAGGGCCATCAGGCGAAAGTAGACGCGTTACTGACCCAGTTGGGTAGCCGTACCGACCTGTTGTTAACAAGATTAGCTTGGTCTACCGGCGTAGTTGTGGCGACTAAAAAGGGTTGACAAAGTTTTCGTATTTTTGTAGAATACGTAATCACGAACGAATGAGCACCGTAGCCGAAGCTGAACCCAAAACAATACTCCCTGAAATCGACGGCATTTACCTGGCGTCCGAACGATTACGGGGCGTGGCGACGCACACACCCTTGCAGGAAAATATTAACCTGTCGGACCGCTATGGAGCCAATATCTTTTTGAAACGCGAAGACTTGCAGGTCGTACGTTCCTATAAAATCCGGGGTGCTTATAATAAAATGGCGAGCTTACCTGCGGAAGCCCTGAACAAAGGCGTCGTGTGTGCCAGTGCGGGTAACCACGCACAAGGCTTAGCGTACGCTTGTCGCAAAATGGGCGTTCGGGGCACGATCTTTATGCCGACGACAACGCCGAATCAAAAGGTTAAGCAGGTCAAGCTGTTCGGCAAAGAGTTCGTGGAGGTCATGTTGATTGGTGACACCTACGACGTTGGGTAGCACGCGGCCATTGCGTACGTTCAAACGCACGAGAGTACGTTTGTGCACCCGTTCGATGATGTGCTGGTTATGGAGGGCCAAGGCACGGTTGGGCTGGAGATTTTCAAAGATTCGGACTTCAAGATTGATTACCTCTTGATGGCCATTGGCGGGGGCGGGCTGGCCGCGGGCGTTTCGACAGTGTTCCGGCAGCTAAGCCCGAAAACCAAACTGATTGGCGTTGAGCCGCTCGGGTCACCGTCCATGAAGGTTTCCATTGACGAGGGCCACGTTGTAACGCTGGAGGAAATCGA
>CAXUEB010000047.1:0-6025 GCA_964249775.1 uncultured Spirosoma sp. | reverse complement strand
CGGCCGTCAAGCGCGTGGGTAATACAACCTTTGCCGTGTGCCGCCGAAATCTTGACCAGGTGGTGCTAATTCCCGAAGGCAAGGTCTGCACGACGATTCTACAACTTTATAACGAAGAAGCCATCGTGGCCGAGCCGGCTGGTGCCTTGACCATCGCGGCTTTGGACTTTCTGAAAGACGAGATTCGGGGCAAAAACGTCGTCTGCTTGGTTGGCGGGGGCAACAACGACATTACACGGACCGAAGAGATCAAGGAACGCTCGTTACTGTACGAGGGACTGAAGCATTACTTCATTATCCGGTTTGCGCAACGTTCCGGGGCTATGCGGGAGTTCCTGACCGACGTACTCGGACCCAACGACGACATTACGCTGTTTGAATACTCCAAAAAAACCAACCGCGAACGTGGTCCGGCGCTGGTGGGTTTAGAATTAAAAAACAAAGCCGATTTTGAGCCACTGCTGGCCCGGATGCGTAACGCCCGCATTCAGTTTGAGTACTTGAATGATAAGCCGGACTTGTTTGAATTTTTGATTTGATTAACATGAACAACCAGCCCACAACGCTCTTCGATAAAATTTGGGATGCTCACGTCGTTAAACGCGCCGAAGGTCACCCGGATGCCCTGTTCATTGATCGCCACTTCATCCATGAAGTGACCAGCCCGCAGGCATTTGACGGCTTACGTAAACGCGGTATTCGTGTTTTTAATACCGCCCGCACCACTGCTACGGCCGACCACAACGTACCAACGAAAGACCAACACCTGCCCATTCGGGAAGCTTTGTCGCGTCATCAGGTCGAAACCTTGCGCCGGAACTGCGCTGCATTTGGTGTTGAGTTGTACGACCTCGGCCACCCGTTTCAGGGCATTGTGCACATCATTGGGCCGGAACTGGGCCTAACGCAGCCCGGCATGACCATCGTGTGCGGTGACAGCCATACCAGCACCCACGGCGCATTCGGCAACGTAGCATTTGGCATCGGCACGAGCGAAGTCGAGCAGGTGCTGGCTACGCAGTGCATTCTGCAATACAAGCCGAAGCGGATGCGGATCAGCATCAACGGTACGCTGGGCCGAAACGTAACGGCTAAAGACATCATTCTGTACATCATTGCGAAAATTTCAGCCAGCGGTGCCACCGGTTATTTCGTCGAGTACGCGGGCGATACCATTCGTGGCCTGTCGATGGAAGCGCGCATGACCATCTGCAACATGAGCATCGAGATGGGTGCCCGCGGGGGCGTGATCGCGCCCGACGACGTAACGTTTGATTACCTGCGCGGTCGGCCATTCGCGCCCCACGGCGACGCGTTTGAGCAGGCCATTACGCGCTGGCGCGAACTTAAAACCGACGAGGATGCCCAGTTCGATGTCGAACTAAATTACCAGGCCGAAGACATTCAGCCAATGATTACTTACGGGACGAACCCTGGCATGGGCATCGGCATTGGCCAACACGTGCCGAACCTCAGCGAAATTCCGCAACACGAATTAGCGTCTTACACCAAATCACTGGCCTACATGGGTTTAGAGCCGGGTATGGAACTGCGTGATAAATCCGTCGACTACGTGTTCATTGGCTCCTGCACCAATGCGCGCATTGAGGATTTACGTATCGTGGCCGACTTCGTAAAAGGCAAGCAAAAAGCCGAAGGTGTCGAAGTTTGGGTTGTGCCGGGGTCAGTGCAGGTTTCTAAGCAGGCCATCGCCGAAGGATTGGATAGGGTGTTTGCTGAAGCCGGCTTTGAACTGCGCGAACCGGGTTGCTCGGCTTGTCTGGGTATGAACGAAGACAAAATTCCCGCGGGTAAGTATTGTATTAGCACCTCAAACCGCAATTTTGAAGGTCGGCAGGGACCGGGGGCGCGCACGTTTTTGGCCAGCCCCATTATGGCCGCAGCGGCTGCCGTGACGGGCCGGGTCGTCGATGTGCGGGAATTAGCCTAATCTGCTGCTGTTGTTGCTTGTTGCCCTGTTAATTCACCCTGTCGGCGTTCTTCCAAACTATGCGTAACGAAACATTCCATGTTCTCACGGCAACGGCTGCTCCGCTGTCGATCGAAAACATTGACACGGATCAGATCATTCCAGCCCGGTTCCTGAAAGCTACTACGCGCGAAGGCTTCGGCAACAACCTGTTCCGCGACTGGCGCTATACAGCCGATAATCAGCCAAAAGCCGACTTCGTCCTCAACAATCCAACCTATGCTGACGCAGAGATATTGGTTGCGGGCAAAAACTTCGGCATGGGCAGCAGCCGTGAACACGCAGCCTGGGCCATCCACGACTACGGCTTTCGGGTAGTTGTGTCAAGTTTCTTCGCTGATATCTTTCGGAATAATGCCTTGAACACGTTTGTATTGCCGGTTCAAGTATCTGACGAATTCCTGAACAGAATCTTTGCGGCTGTTCAGTCTGATCCGCACACCTTGCTAACTGTACATTTGCCCGACCAAATCATTTCGCTTGAAAACGGCGAAAGCGAGTCGTTTGCCATTAATACATACAAAAAGACATGTCTAATGAACGGGTATGACGATATTGATTATCTGTTGAGCCTGAAAGAAGACATTAGGAAGTTCGATTTAGCCCACGCATAGCGAGTGAAAAAACACATCACCGTCATTGCCGGCGACGGCATCGGTCAGGAAGTAACGGCCGTTGGAAAGCGAGTTCTGGAAGCCATCGCGGAGAAGTACAATCACGAATTTACGTTCGATACAGCTCTAATTGGTCACGCGGCCATTGAAGCGACCGGTGTTCCTCTACCCGACGAAACTATTAGCAAAGCCAAAGCTTCAGACGCTATCTTGTTTGGTGCCGTTGGCCACCCCAAGTACGATAACGACCCGTCGGCTAAGGTACGACCGGAACAGGGCCTGCTGGGCATTCGCAAAGCCTTAGGCCTGTACGCTAACCTTCGACCCATCAAGCTATTCGACGAACTCCTAAGCGCGTCGAGTATCAAGCCAGAAATACTGCGTGGAGCCGATATCTTGTTTTTTCGTGAACTAACCGGTGACGTATACTTTGGCGAACGCGGCCGCTCGGTAGACCGCAATACGGCGCACGACACAATGATTTACAGCCGCTACGAGGTTGAACGAATTGCTATTAAAGCATTCGAGGCTGCAATAACCCGCCGTAAAAAGCTTTGTTCAGTTGACAAAGCAAACGTGCTGGAATCGTCCCGGCTGTGGCGCGAGGTCGTGCAAGAGACTGCCCTGCGCTACCCTGACGTGGAAGTTGAGCATCAATTTGTGGACGCTGCCGCTATGTTGCTTATCAAAGACCCTAAACGCTTTGACGTTGTCTTGACGGGCAACCTTTTTGGGGATATATTAACCGACGAAGCCAGTCAAATTGCTGGTTCAATGGGCATGTTGGCTTCAGCCTCGGTGGGTGATACAGTCGGTCTTTACGAACCAATTCATGGCTCAGCGCACGATATAACTGGTAAGGGCGTAGCAAATCCGATGGCCTCTGTGCTGTCCGTAGGGCTGATGCTTGATATTTCATTTGGTTTAACAACCGAGGGTAAAGCCGTTGTTGCCGCCGTGGATGGCGTTCTGAAAGCAGGATTTCGTACAAAAGACATAGCTGACATGAATACTTCACCCGAGAAGGTACTGGGCACTGATGCGATGGGTAATGAAATTATCAGTCAGTTAATGGTTTAAAGGCCCACTGTGCATACATCATTCTTGTGACAATCTGTATTATTTATACTTTTGCAGTGTAATTACGCGCTTAGCGAAATTTCGCTGAGTAATGGTTATGTTACATCATCTAATGATGCTGTTAAAGAGAAAGCCCAAAGATAATTTAACGGATAAGGGATATGAGCCAGCGAGTTTACATATTCGACACTACTTTACGCGATGGCGAACAAGTACCCGGTTGTCAGCTAACAACCGAAGAGAAAGTTGTTGTAGCTAAGGAGCTGGAACGTATGGGCGTCGACATTATCGAAGCTGGTTTTCCTGTCTCCAGTCCCGGCGACTTTCGTTCCGTAGTAGAAATCTCAAAGGCTGTTACCGAACCGGTTGTTTGTGCCCTCAGCCGAGCCGTAAAGGCAGACATTGATGCGGCTGGTGAAGCATTGAAATGGGCAAAACGCAGTCGAATTCACACAGGCATTGGTTCGTCGGATATTCATATTCGCAACAAGTTTGGTAGCACCCGTGAGAAAATTTTGGAACAAGCAGTTTCCGCCGTTAAACATGCCAAGACGTACGTTGAGGATGTAGAGTTTTACGCAGAAGACGCCGGTCGGGCTGACTTGGGCTTCCTTGCTCAATTAACGGAAGCCGTCATTGCTGCGGGCGCTACGGTGGTTAACATTCCCGACACAACTGGCTACTGCCTACCGCACGAATATGGTCAGAAGATTGCATACATCTACGAGCATGTCAAGAACGTGCACCAAGCCACCATCTCCATTCATTGCCATAACGACCTCGGCTTAGCCACAGCGAACACGTTATCGGGCATTATGAATGGTGCTCGGCAAGTGGAAGTGACAATGAACGGCATCGGCGAACGGGCGGGTAATACATCGCTCGAAGAAGTTGTGATGGCCATTAAAGTAAAAAAAGAACTGGGCTTTCATACTAATGTCGACTCAACCCGGCTTTTTCCGGTCAGTAATTTAGTTTCTCAAATGATGCGGATGCCCGTGCAGGCCAACAAAGCTATCGTCGGCCGGAATGCCTTCGCTCATTCGTCAGGCATTCATCAAGATGGCTTCCTGAAGCACTCGGAGAACTACGAAATTATGAACCCGCACGACGTCGGTGTTGACAAGTCGTCAATTGTGTTGACCGCCCGTAGTGGCCGTCACGCTTTAAAACATCGGCTTGAACTCTTGGGTTACCGTTACGATAAACCCGCGCTTGACGGAATTTACTCTCGCTTCTTAGACATGGCGGATATTCGCAAAGAGGTTAATGATAAAGATCTTATGGAATTGATACGTTAACAGAAAGTCCGCTACTAAAGCGGACTTTCTGTTAACGTAAAGCGGAAACAAAACCTAATAACATGCTGTTCGGCAATCAACTAACGGTTCTAACTGGCCAATCTAAAAATTAACGTAATCATGGCAAGACCAACTCCTGAGTTAATCTATGCACTCCGTCAAACGGCTAAAAACCTGCTAAACGGTGCTCCTTACCAGTGGGGTCACATGGGCGGTTGTAATTGTGGGAATCTCGCCCAAGAATTGACTAAGCTTAGTAAAGATCAAATTCACCAATATGCAATGCAGCGTTACGGCGATTGGAATGAGCAGGTTGATGATTACTGTTCAACGAGTCGAATGCCGATCGATTTAATTATTAACGAAATGCTTAATGCTGGCCTGACACTTGAAGACCTTAAACACCTCGAAAAGCTTGATGACCGTGAAGTGCTTGCCCGGTTTCCGCTGGAAAAGCGATTTCTAAAGCACAATGTACGAAACGACGTAGTAGCTTATTTGAACGTTTGGGCAGCCTTGTTAGAAGAGCAACTGCTTGACAAAATAACGTTGCCCTTGTTACAAAAGCAGGTCTCTAACACGTATGAGCTTGAGTTAGCAATAATGTAAATCTTAAGTGATTACAGATACTGAACTTACAATCAGCTTTTTGTTTTCCAAAGGCTTCAAACGCAAAAAGCCGCTGCCTGATAAGGCAGCGGCTTTCGCCTACTTGACAATGCCAACCGGTGGCACCTTCCTACTCTCCCGCCTTTGACAGCAGTACCATCGGCAGTACGGGGCTTAACGGCTCTGTTCGGAATGGAAGAGGTGGCCACCCGCCTTACCAGCACCAACCGGTCTGTTTCTTACGGCAACCCAAGGCCACGCGCCCCGGCTACCTCCAATGCTCTTTAAAGCTATACGGCTTTACTACATTATAAGACTTTGTCTTTTGCCTACAGAAAGAAAACAACTACCCACACCCCTACCTAACAGCAGCGTCGATAGACTACGCGTTGGGGCCCATTAGTACGGCTCAGCTCAACGCGTCTCCGCGC
>CAXUEB010000046.1:22568-23083 GCA_964249775.1 uncultured Spirosoma sp. | reverse complement strand
GCCCAACGTCGCCGGCGCGTTTGTCAACGCGGCCCAGATCGTCAGTGCGGCCACTGAAGACCCCGACAGCCAACCCAACTCGGGCACGGCCGACGGCGAAGACGACACTGGACAAGCCGATGTCAGGACCCGGAATGCCGACGGTTCGTTGGCTAATGGACCCTTGGTCGTCTCGCCCAATCCGGCTCAAACGCCCCTACCCGCCGTCGAGTCGAATCAGCCGCCGACCGAGCCTACCAAAGCGGATGTAAGCCTCGCGCTCAGCGCCGACCGATTGACGACACCGGCGAATGAACCGGTAACGGTTACCCTCAACGTCAGCAACCGGGGTGGGGCGGCCGTTGGCTCGGCTACGGTGCAGGTGCTTCTACCCCCCGATTGGCCGCTCGCCAGCACCAGCGGCCTAACCGTCGACGGGCCGACCGTCAGCGCGACGCTGGGTAACGTACCAGCCGGTGGTTCAGCGCAGTTGACGCTGTTGATACGAGTCGGCCGTTCGGGTGTTTTGCGGGCGC
>CAXUEB010000046.1:20403-22558 GCA_964249775.1 uncultured Spirosoma sp. | reverse complement strand
GCAGCGTCAGCATCCGGGTGGTTCCTTGAAGGTATGACCCGTCAGTCACCGGACGTTGCAGCGAATCGTATTCGCAAAATAATTGCTGACCTGCAACCCGACTACGCAATTTTCGTTTCCCCAAAACTGTTGGAGTAATGCAACCCCGTTTTGACCTGCCCAAACCCGATCTTGATGGAAATGACAAGCTTAGTACCCGCCGAGAAACAACGGTACCAAAAACACCTGAACTTACCCGAAATTGGTTTGGCCGGTCAGTTGCGACTCAAGAACGCGCGGGTGCTCGTGGTGGGAGCCGGGGGCCTGGGCTGTCCGGTGCTACTGTACCTAACGGCGGCCGGCGTGGGCACCATCGGCGTTATCGACCCCGACGTGGTGGACCTGAGCAACCTCCAACGGCAGGTTATCTACACGACCAACGAAGTCGGTCAGCCCAAAGCCAAGGCCGCCGTGACCCACCTCAACCGACTCAACCCCGGCCTGACGTTCGACACGTATACGATGGCGCTGGAAATCGGCAACGCCCGCGCCATCATCGAAGAATACGACATCGTGGTCGATTGCACCGACAATTTTAAAGTGCGTTACTTGGTCAACGACGTGTGCGTAACGCTCGGCAAGCCGTTCGTTTACGGGGCCATTCACCGCTTCGAGGGGCAAGTGGCCGTCTTAAACGCTGATCTGGGTGAGCACCGAAGAGGACCCACCTACCGGTGCTTGTTTCCCGAATACCCGAACGACATCGAGATTCCCAACTGCAACGACACGGGCGTACTGGGTGTGTTGCCGGGCGTGATTGGCACGTACCAGGCCAACGAAGTTATTAAGCTCATCACCGGCATTGGACAGTCGTTAAGTGAACACCTGCTAATGGTTGACCTGCTCGCCATGAGTCAGCAGCGAATTCGGACCAAACGCCGGCCCGACGCCGAGGAGCTGGCCCGGCAGGGCCTTCAATCGGCCGGTTCGCGGCCTGCACTGGTGGCGGCTGGCCCGCAAAAAATCTCGGCGGACGAACTGGCCAACCGGCTGGCGCAGGGCGAAGACATCTTTCTGTTGGACGTTCGGGAGCGGCCCGAGTACGACCTGTGCCATTTAGACGGAGCCGTGCTGATTCCGGTCGGTATGATTCCCAACAACCGCAAGCGCATCCCCACCGACCGGCCCGTGATCGTGTACTGTCACCACGGTATTCGTTCGGCCAACGTTGCCAACTACCTGTACGCGCAGGGCGGCCTGACCAACCTCTACAACCTCGACGGCGGGATCGACGCCTGGGCGCGCGCGATCGAGCCGGAAATGGCGGTGTATTGATGCGAAGGGGCGTTTTTTCACACCGCTTATGCCCCGGAACCAAGCTCACAACCGGGCTGTTTTTGGAGTGCAGTTGGTAATCGGCCGGTAATCCCTGTACCTTTGCCGCGCCTTCGGCCAAGCCGCGAACGGCGACCAACCGAACGCACCACCTCATCAAACCATGTTTGTCAACGTTTTAAAATCGAAACTTCACCGCGTCAAAGTCACGCAGGCCGAACTGAATTACGTCGGTAGCATCACCATCGACGAAGACCTGATGGACGCGGCCGGTCTGCTCGAAAATGAGCAGGTGCACGTCGTTAACAACAACAACGGCGAGCGGCTCATTACCTACGTCATCAAAGGCGAACGCGGGTCGGGCATTATCTGCCTCAACGGGGCCGCGGCCCGCCGGGCGCAGGTGGGTGACATTGTCATCATCATTTCGTACGCGATGATGACGCCCGACGAAGCCAAAACCCATAAGCCAACCGTTGTTTTCCCCGACCAGAACAACCGGTTGGTGAACGGTTGACTTAGTCCATCCGTCACGAACGGATAATACCGGTATGGTCGAAACTCCGTTACTTTGTGGCGGAGTTTTTTGTGGGTGCCTAAACCGTCCACCTTGCGTAAGGTAACGAATCGACAGCGTGTCCGTCCAATCAATGTATGAATCTTAAAAGCGTCCTTAAATACTTGATTTCGCTGGCGCTGGCCGGTGGTTTGCTTTGGTTTACGTTCAGCCAAAGTCACCTCGACGCGGGCGATCTGTGGGCCAAAATCCAGGCGGCCGATTACCGGTGGGTTTTGCTGTCGGCCGTACTCACGTTCGTAGCCCACTGGAGCCGGGCCGAAC
>CAXUEB010000046.1:13292-20274 GCA_964249775.1 uncultured Spirosoma sp. | reverse complement strand
GTGTTGCTGCTGACCGGGGCGGTTCTGGTGGGCCTGGGCCTGCTCGGTTGGTTTTTGTTTAACCGCTACCGCGACGCGCTGGGCCGGCATCCGCTTTACCAAAAGGTACACGCGTTCGCGCAGGGTTTGCTGGCGGGCCTGCTGAGCGTTCGGAAGTTGCGCCGACCGGGCCTGTTTGTGTTCCACACGCTGCTAATATGGACGATGTACTACCTGATGTCGTACACGCTCTTTTTCGCCTTACCCACTACGGCCGACCTGGGTCCGTTGGCTGGTCTGACGATTCTGGTCGTTGGAACGCTGGGTATGGCCGCTCCCACGCCGGGCGGCATTGGCTCGTTTCACCTTTTGGTGGGGCAAGTCGCCTTGCTCTACGGCCTGACAAGTCAGGACGGGCAAATTCTGGCGACATTTATCCACGGCGTTTCGACGGTGATGATTATTATCTTGGGCGTGTTGGCCTTGTTGGTGGTGCTCCTGCGGGGTAACAAAACCCGCCCCGCCGACGGTGTCCTGACCGAAACGGACGCGATTAACGTAGGGCGGTGATGGCTACCTTCACGACCGAATCCAAGATTCTTACCCGCGAGCAGGCTATTCAGCGGGCCAACCAATGGCGGGCCGACGGTCAGCAGATTGTATTTACCAACGGCTGCTTCGATATTGTGCACCTGGGCCACATCGACTACCTCGAAAAAGCCCGCGCCCTCGGCGACCGGCTCATGCTGGGCCTCAATACCGACGCGTCGGTTAGCTGCATCAAAGGTCCCCTGCGGCCCGTCGTCAACGAATACGCCCGCGCCCGGCTTATGGCCGCCTTGCAATTTGTCGACGCCGTTACGCTCTTTGGCGAACCGACGCCCCTCGACCTGATCGAAGCCGTTCAGCCCGACGTTTTGGTCAAAGGAAACGATTACGCCGTGGCCACCATCGTTGGCGCGGATTTTGTGCTTTCTCGCGGGGGCCGCGTCGAAACCATCGCGCTCGTACCGGGCTACTCGACCACCAAACTCATCGAACGCATTAAGCAAAGTTATTGACCGGCCGGAACAAACTCGCTGGGGACGCGTCGTTGTCGGACTACGGGTTGGTGAGCCGGCCGGAGTATCGATTTTTGCCAAGCGTATAGATTTGGTCCATCAGGTTACTGGGATGTTGCAAGAAAATCCGTTATCTTTAATCGTTTGATGGCCGAACTGCCCAGGTAAACCATCGGTTTTACCCGATCGCATTTTGTAAACTGCTGCGTACACTGATGACCTTGTTGTTGCCCCAAAGCCGTCTGTGGCTATTAAGTCTGCTGTTGCTATGCGCTTGGCCCGTCCCCAGTGAGTCGTCTACCGACCGCAGCGCCGACCAGATTGTGGGCCGTTGGCTATTTCCGTCGAAAGGATCGAGCGTCGACATATTCCGGTCCGAGGGTCGGTATTTCGTTCGCGTGGCCGAGACCGATTCGGCTGGGCGAACAAATTTTGGTTTGGTTAAGGATTCTATTCTAATCAGCAAATTAACGTTTGACGGTCAGACGTGGTCCGGGGGCGAACTGATTCACCCTAAAACTGGCATGCACTTAGACGTTGAACTGCGCATGAATGCCCCCCACAGCATAACCGTCGTGGTGTTTAAGGGCCTTAAATTCATCGGTAAAAAGTTTGTCATGACCCGGAAACCAGCCTGATCCGGCTGATTCAACAAAGCGGCCTCGCATCGGTTGGAAAGAGTTTCGCGACATGCATCGTCGGTCAGAACAGCCACTCGCAACCGTGCCGCGCTTCGCATCCTACGAAGCACAAAAAGAGGGAAAGTGATGTCACTTCATTCTCGGTAATCCCTCTTATCATAACGACAAGCTAATCTATAATGATGGACCCCACCTGTGGATCAGGTCATTTTCTGATTGACGTACGCACTCAACTACTGCTCTAATAGTGAAAGAGCGCAACTGCCGGAAACAGTGCGCCCCCTCTGACCAATAGCCGCATGGAGGTGCGATGTGGCTTCACCCAGCTTACCGCCTTTCCGTTTCAATTCAAAGTCCTTGATCTATTGTTCAGTAGTGAACGACGGGCCGCTTCGTTGTATGAACGGACGCAGGAGAGGAAAAATGGTTTATTCACTGGGATACTTTTTAAGCTCAACCGTTGTTCTATACATACCGGGCCGGTAGGTTGCCCGTTAACGAAAATAACCAACCTAACCTTACCAACTATGTCGATCTGGATTATCATGATTGCCATCTTCGGCGCGAGTGCGTTCGTAAGCTGGCGGTTGCGAAGCAAATTCAACGAGTACTCACAAATTGGGTTGAGCAACGGCCTGAGCGGGGCCGAAGTCGCGCAGCAGATGCTGAACCAAAACGGCGTTTACGATGTGCGCGTCCTGTCCGTCGAAGGCATGTTGACCGACCATTATAACCCGCAGGACAAAACCGTTAACCTCAGCGCCGATGTGTATTACGGCCGGAGCGTGGCGGCCGCGGCCGTAGCCGCCCACGAGTGCGGTCACGCCGTGCAGCATAAAGTAGCCTACGGACCGTTGCAGTTTCGCTCGGCGATGGTGCCCGTGCTGACGGTGGCCTCGCAGTATATGCAGTGGGTCTTGCTGGCCGGTGTGCTGTTGTTGCAAACCACGCCTATTCCGTTGGCCATCGGCGTGGCGCTGTTCGCCCTGACGACGCTGTTTAGCTTCGTGACGCTGCCCGTCGAGTTCGACGCCAGCCGCCGGGCGTTGGCTTGGGTTCAGACGAACGGCGTGGTGAACGAGCGGGAGTACGGCTTCGCCAAAGATGCCCTGTGGTGGGCCGCCATGACTTACGTCGTTGCCGCTTTGGGTTCGCTGGCCACCTTACTGTACTACGCCAGCATCCTGCTGGGCGGTCGCCGGAGTAGCTAATCGCCGGTTGGCGCGGTGAGCCAACCAATCCCACACTGCTCAAAGCAAAAAGCCACGTCGTTGCTGACGTGGCTTTTTGTTTACCTTACCCCAAAACTTGCTACGCGAATCGCAAAGGAGTTGCTGCCCGCAAGACGACATAACCCGATTCGACCATCTGCTGCGAAGGAGCCGAGCGGTCGATTAGTGTACCCGCTACGGCGACGGCAACGGCGATGACCAACGCGGGCCAGAAGCCGACGATGGTGAAACTATCCAAAAATTTGTCGATCAGCTTCAGAATAATAGCCGTTACGAGAATGCGGACAAGGCCAGAAAGTAAAAAGAACGTAACCAAGTTGAGCGGGAAGCGGATAATCCAGCCGATAAAAAAGTTGAGCAGGCCCAGCAGCACCGCAATCAGGATGGCCGTACCGAAATTTTTCACGTCAATCTGCGGCATGATGTACGCCAGTCCGAAAATGACGGCCGCGTCGAGCAGTAGATGTAAGATGAGATTCATGCGAAAAATAAGCGAAGTTAGTGTGGTTAAACAACTGTTTCGGACAGGGATGGTTTACTAACTATATCAAACGTTAACGCCATGTCCCGCCTTCTGATTCTGGTTCTCACCTGCCTGCTGGCCTGCGGCCGAGGTTCGTCGCAGCAACAGCCCACCAACGCCCCCCCCGCCGATTCGGCGAAAGCGTACCGTTTCGGCGACGCCAGCCGCGACGGTATCGGTAAGTTTTACGAAGGCCGTGAGATTGCGCACGTCATGGGTCACCTCGGCGCGTCATGGCTCGAACGGCCCGAGCGCGAACGCGAAGAACGCACTGATTTCCTGCTCGACGCGCTCGACCTGAAGCCAACCGACGTAGTCGCCGACATCGGAGCCGGAACCGGTTTCTTTACGTTTCTGATGGCTCCCGAAGTGCCGAAGGGCCGCGTGCTGGCCGTCGATATTCAGCCCGAAATGATTGAGTACCTCAACGAAGGCAAAGCTAAACGCCGGATTGCGAACGTACAGCCCGTGCTCGGCACCGAATCCGACCCGAAGCTACCCCCCAACGCCGTTGATGTCGCCATCATGATTGACGCCTACCACGAGTTTTCGTACCCCCGCGAGATGATTCAGCGGATCGCCCAGTCGCTGAAGCCGGGCGGACGCATTGTGCTGGTCGAGTACCGCGCCGAAGACCCGAGCGTACCGATTAAAGAACTGCACAAACTAAGCGTCGCGCAGGCAACCAAAGAAATGAAAGCCGTTGGCTTGAAATTACTGAAAAACGACGACCGGCTGCCGCAGCAGCACATTATGTTTTTCGGGAAGTAAGCGGTTCTACTGGGTAACGTATGTAGGTACACTTAACCGTTGAGATTTAAATTGTAGCTAAGCAGAAACCGTGGAGGACTGCTTCCCCAGCTTACTTTTCCGGAATCCGTACGAGAAATAAATGACCAGCCCAATGGCTAACCAGATGCCGAAAATTTGCCAGTTGCTCGCGCCAAGTTCAGTCATCAGGTACAGGTTTGTCAGGACGCCGATGACCGGAAGCAAGGAAAAATTATGCCGAAAGCCCTGCACGGCCAGCACCGCCCACACGCCCCAAAACACCAAAAGCAGAGGCTTGTTCTCCAGCGTTTGCAGCAGATTGCCGGCCGTCAGGGCATACGCCAGCGCTGCACCAAACGCCAGCCCAATGATGTATTTGCCGTTGATGTAAGGCACTTTAAACTTCGACTGGGCCGAAAGCCCTCGGGCGTCCAAGTACAGGATGCCGGCGCAGACCAAGATAAAGGCGAAAAACGTGCCGACGCTGGTAAGATCCACAAAGAATTTAAGGTCCATAAACAACGACGGAACGGCCACTAAGAAACCCGTGATAATCGTCGCGAACGAAGGCGTTTTGTACTTCGGGTGAATGGTTGAGAACCGTTTCCAGAGCAGGCCGTCGCGGCTCATGGTCATCCAGATGCGCGGCTGCCCGAGTTGGTACACCAGCAGCGCACTCGTAATAGCTACCACGGCGCTCACCGAAATGACGCCGGCCACGAAATCGAGGTTTACTTTCTGAAACACGTAAGCCAGCGGGTCGCTTACGCCCAACTCCTTAAAGTTGACCATGCCCGTCAAGACGAGCGTAATCAGGACGTACAGCACGGTGCAGATCGCTAAGCAGTACAGCATCGCGCGGGGTAGATCGCGTTGCGGATTTTTGCACTCTTCGGCTGTCGTTGAGATCGAATCGAAGCCGATAAACGCAAAAAACACCGAGGCCACGCCACTCAACACGCCCGCTACGCCGTTGGGCGCGAAGGGCGACCAGTTCGCCGGTTTTACGTAGAAGGCCCCTACCCCAATGACCAGCCCGATCACGGCTAATTTCAGCACAACTAAAATGTTGCTCGCCGTGCGCGATTCTTTAATGCCGATGTACACCAGCGCCGTAATGAGCACGGTAATCGCCCCGGCGGGCAGGTTGGCGATTAATTTTAAACCGCCGAGCAGGGGCGCGTTGGCGTACGCATCGGCCAGCAGACGCGTGTTTTCGGGCAGAGTAGTCAGGGCAGTGCCCGCCTGTTTTGTCTGCTGTACTAAATCATAAGCACGGGACGCGGAGCCGTAATCGGTCGCTAAATACTTCGGGAAGGTAAAACCAAAGCCGGCCAGCATCGACGTAAAATACTCCGACCACGAGATGGCGACGACCATGTTCGAGACGGCATATTCGAGAATTAAGGCCCAGCCGATGATCCAGGCAAAAATTTCTCCGAACGCTACGTAAGCGTACGTGTAGGCACTACCACTGACGGGCACCGTGCTGGCGAATTGCGCGTAGCTGAGCGCCGTAAACACGCAGGCAATCGCCGTAAACACAAACAGGAGCGAGACGGCCGGCCCCCCGTTGTAGCTCGCCAAACCGATGGTGCTGAAGATACCGGCTCCAATAATGGCCGCAATGCCGAACGAGGTCAGGTCGCGGACGCCCAGCGTCTTGACTAATTTATGGGATTCGCCTTGGGTGGCATCATTCAAGATTTGCGTTACGGTTTTTTTGCGGAAGAGAGCGGACATAGATAAAGGACGAAAACAGGGCCTATTCGCGTTAAACCGCTAAAAGTAAAGATACTTTCCGGTTTTTGCGCGTTATTACCCCAAAACCCCTTTGTATGTCGATCCGGGTTCAGAACCTGACCAAAGAATATAGTCGATCCGGCCGGGCAACCGTCGGCGCAACGTCGGCGCAACGAGCCGTCGACCAGATTTCGCTCACCGTCCAGCCGGGCGAGATCGTCGGTTTTCTCGGTCCGAACGGCGCGGGCAAGTCCACCACGATGAAGATCGCGACGGGTTACCTCGCTCCCACCGACGGTACCGTTGAAGTCAACGGCTTCGACGTCCGAACGCAGCCGATGGACGTGCGCCGGAGCGTCGGTTACCTGCCCGAACACAACCCGCTGTATCTGGACCTGTACGTCAAGGAGTACCTGCGCTTCGCTGGTTCGCTGCACGGACTGCGCGGTGGTGATCTAAGCCGACGCATTACGGACATCATCGAGTTGGTCGGCCTGAATCGGGAGCAGCACAAACGTATTGGGCAACTGTCGAAAGGTTACCGGCAGCGTGTCGGGCTGGCGCAGGCGCTGCTGCACAATCCCCCCGTACTGATCTTAGACGAACCCACTACGGGCCTCGACCCAAATCAATTAGCTGAAATTCGGCAAGTCATCCGCGACGCCGGGCGGGATAAAACGGTCTTATTTTCGACTCACATTATGCAGGAAGTCGAAGCCGTCTGCGACCGGGTCGTCATCATCAACCGGGGGCAGATCGTAGCGGATAGCCCGTTGAGCCAACTGCGGGGCCTATCGGCGGGTGAAGGTGTAGTTGTCGTAGCCGAGTTCGCCGGCGATCTGCCGGACACGCATGTCTTGACGACCGTGCCGGGCGTCGAACGCGTCGAGCCGCTGGGCCGGGGGCAGTACCGCATCACCGCCGGCCCGAACACGGACTTACGGGCGTCCATTTTTCGGCTGGCCGCCGACCGGAATCTAACGCTCGTCGGGCTGCGGCAACAGGAAAATTCGCTGGAAGGTATTTTTAAGG
>CAXUEB010000046.1:0-13282 GCA_964249775.1 uncultured Spirosoma sp. | reverse complement strand
CTTGAATTCTCTGGGTGGGCGACCTAAACGGTCCGCCGTAGCGGTCGCCCACCCAGAGAATTCAAATTACTTATCAAACCACTGGGGCGTATCGACCGTCAGACCGCTGGGGGTGTTGGGGTTTGAGTTGACTTCTTCGCTGCGGTACAGCAATCGACGCACCAAACCCGCTACCGGCGCACCTGTCGGCGTCGTCATAACCGGCACTTCCTGGCCAATCGCACCCGACCGGCGATGCTGGGTCCAGCCTTCGATGGGCCGCATAAACAAGTCCAAGTACTGCTGTTGAGCCAGTTGCGTTTTGTAATTCGTAGCCGTCAGTGCGGGCAAACCATTGGCGTACGCGTCGGCTTGCGCGGCCGGCACGCCGAACGACAGTAGGGATTCTCTTACGCCCGCCCGAAACCGCCCGGTCGCCAAATCGAAACCGCCCGGTGCAAAGCCCCGCGCAATGGCTTCGGCCTCAAACAACAGTTGCTCGGAATACGAAAACGATACCTCGGGCAGGTCCGCCCGCAAGAGGTTTAGGTTCACTAAGGCCGATTTTGGCGTGTACGTTTCGGTCGAGTTGAGAGCTACGAATTCACCCGTCGCAGCCCCCGGCCCCGGCTGGTAGAAATACGGAATGCGCGGGTCCTTTAACGACGTCAGCAGGTTATACACCACGTTGGACGCGTACCAATCCGACTGAACGCCCCCGCGGAAAATCGCCGTAAACGAGAACCGCGGGTTTTGCCGACCGGGTTGGTTGTAGTACTTGAACTGCATGGCGTCGGCGGTGGACGCAATCAGGTTATTGCCCGCCAGCAGTTGCCCGATCGCGGCTGCTTTCGACGGATCGGCGTCTACCATTGCGAACAAAATGCGGAGTTTTAGCGAGTTGGCCAGCTTCGCCCACTTGGCCATGTCGCCCCCGTAGTACAGATCATTAGGCGCAATAATACCCTTACCCTTCGTGTCGATCAGGCCGATGGCTTCGTCGAGCAGGGTCACGCACCCGTTTAGCACGTCCGCCTGCTTGTCGAACTTCGGCAGGTCGACTTGGCCCGTAGCCGCTTCCGTAAACGGAACATCGCCCCACAGCAGCGAAGTTTGGGCGTAGGTGAACGCGGTCAGAATCTTGCACTGGGCCACGGCATTGTTATTGACAGGCTGGGCGCTCTGCGCTACGGCAATGGCCACATTCAGATTTTTCAGAACGTCGGTATAGGTACGGCCCCAGGCGCTGCGTACGCGAGTTTGGTCATATTGTGCCTGCGCCAGGCCCCAGCGCCCGCCCGAGGCCCACATCTGGCTCATCAGGGCGACGGGCCAGGTCAGTTCGCCCACGCGCAGGAGCGAAAGTTGCGTCGAAGCCCCCGCAAACAACAGCGCGGGATCGACGGAAGTCGAGCGGTTCGGGTCAACGTTGATGTCGCTGTTTTTGAAACAGGCCGTAGTCGATACGGCGATTAGGACGGTATAGATGAGTTTTCTCATAATAAATCGTGACTAAGCAAGCAGAAAAATTAGCTTAAAACGTTACGCGCAGGTTCGCGCCAATCGTGCGGCTGCTGGGAATGCTACCCCGCTCCAACCCTTCGCCGATCAGGCCGGTGCCGAGTACGTTGGCTTCGGGGTCAATGTGGGGCACGTTCGAGTGAATAATCCACAGATTGCGGCCTTCCAGCCCCAGCGCGATGTTGCCGAACGGCGTTTTACCCACCCAGTTTCTGGGAAAATTGTAGGCCAGCCGGACTTCGCGCAGTTTGGTGTAAGAGCCGTCGAACGTATTGGTTTCGGGACTGACCGAGTTGTCTAACTGACTCCAGTACTGCTGCACACTGGCAACCGTCTTGGTATTGGGGCTGAACGTACCGTCCGCGTTGCGATTCACGCCGGGGTCCACGAAGGGCGTCCTGTCGTTGACGGCGGTTTCGGCCGCTAAACCGCTGCCCCGCACGATGCTCACGGTCTGGGAGTTCACGACGCCCCCCTTACGCATGTCGATCAGGAAGCTAAAATCAAAGCCCTTAAACGACAAGGAGTTGTTGATGCCCAGCGTCCAGTCGGGGTAAATTGCGCCGAGCAGTCTACGTGGCCCCGGCGTCCGCAGGCCCGTCGTGGGGTTAATGACGAGGTTGCCCTGCGGATCGCGCAGCCAGCCCACGCCCTGAAGGTTGAATGTTTCGCCGGGCCGGGCGACTACGAAAATGCCGAAGCCGTCGCCCGACGTAGTTACGAATTCGGTCAGGCCCGGTGCCAGCGACTCCACGCGGTTACGATTGCGGTTAAAATTAAAGGCGGCATCCCAGCGCAAACCGGAGCGGGTTTTCAGGGGCGTTACCGTGAGCATCGCTTCGACGCCCGTGTTCGAGATTTCACCCACGTTGAGCCGCCGGGCCGAGTAGCCGGTCGTTTGCGGTACGGCGATGGAAATAATCTGATCGTAGTTCAGCGTCCGGTAATACGTCATGTCCAAGCCCAGCCGCCCGCCGAAGAACTTCAGTTCAGCGCCAAATTCGTACGAGGTTTGCTGCTGCGGACGCAAGTTAGTCGGCGGCAAGACGTTCGTCGCGCCAAACGCCGACGCTCCGCCGATCGGGTACAGGATATTGAACGTGTAGATGTCGCTGGCCTGGGTCAGCGGATTGTACGTAAACGACAACTGGTAGGGGTCTTCGTCGGAGCCAACGTTGGCGTAGTTGGCCCGCAGCTTGGCGTAACTCAGAATGTCCCGGCTGACAATACCCAGATTCGGGAACGCTTCGGTCAGGACAAACGACACGCTGGCCGACGGGTAGAAATACGAGTTGTTGCTCACCGGCAGCGTCGACGACCAGTCGTTGCGCCCCGTCACGTTCAGAAACAGGTAATTTTTGTAGTCGAAGCTCGCGTCGCCATAAACGCCAAAAATCTCGCGTCGGCTGTAAAAATTCGACGGTACGTTCGATTGCGCGTTGGCAAAGGTATACATCTGGTCAATGTTCAGCCCTTCCGACAAAACCCGCGACCGCCGGATGGTCCGCTGGTTGAACTGGTGGCCCACGATGCCCTTGAAGCCCCAACTGGGCGAAATCTGACGCGTGATGGTGCCAATCAGGTCGGTTTGGAGTTCGCGCTCGTAGATTTCGTTGGTGTCAAATTGGCCGTTCAGTCGACCGCGCGTACCCCGGCGCGTTACCGACCGGCGGTTCTCGGCAAAGAAATCCGTTCCGACGCGCCCCGTCAGGTTGAACCAGGGCGTGACGGCGTAGTTCAGGCTCGTGCCGCCGAATAGCCGATCCACCGAGTTGGAGAAGCGGTTAAACGTCGTTACGAAGTACGGATTGTTCTGGATACCATCGAGGTCAATGGCCCGCGCCAGATCGCCCGTCCAGCCCGCGGGTACGGCCTGCGTCGGGGGCGCGAACAGGTTGTTGCGCAACTCGTTGATGTCGACCGTAATGGGCACCCCGGCCAGGATGGTAGAGATAATATTCGTGGTATTCGAGCCTTGCTGCGGGCGGCCGTCGCTGGTTGTGCGGACATAATTGAGCCACGCCCGCGATTCCAGTCGGTCGGTGATTTTCTTGCCCGCGTTAATGGCGAACGTATTCCGACCCAGCTCGGAGCCGGGCACGGTACCCGTCTGCCGCAGGTTGGTGTAACCGACGCGGTAGTCGCCCTGATCGCTGGCCCCGTCAATCGACACGCTGTTGATAAACGTGTGGCCCGTCACGAAAAAGTTGCGCCAGTTCTGCGGATACACCTGCAACTGATCTACCGTTTCGCCTTTGTAATCCTGAACCGGTCCGGTGATGCTCGATACTTTCGGCCCCCAGCCGTTGCCTAAGCGGGGGTTGTAGACGCCCAAATTGCCCTGCGCGTACTCCGTCTGTAACTCGGGCACCCGCAGCACGTTGTCGGTGCGGTACGACGAGTTGAGCGTTACGTTCATTTTTTTTGCACCGGGCCGACCGCGTTTGGTCGTCACCACGATGACACCGTTACGGGCGCGGGAGCCGTAGAGGGCCGAAGCGGCCGCCCCTTTCAGCACGGTCATCGTTTCAATGTCGTCGGGGTTGAGGTCGCTGGCGCGGTTGCCCACATCCACCCCACCGGTGACGATGTCGGTCTCGGAGTTGTTGAATGACGAGTTGGAAATGGGAATGCCGTCGACCACGAACAGGGGTTCGCTGGCACTGGATAAGGAGTTGGCCCCGCGAATCATGACCCGGCTGGAGCCGCCCACCGAACCCGACTGCTGCGAAATGCGGACGCCCGCCACGCGCCCGGCCAGTGAGTTGAGCACGTTCGGGTCGCGGGCTTTGACCAGTTCGCTTCCGCCCACCGTCGATACGGCGTAGCCCAACTCTTTCTTTTCGCGCACGATGGCGTTGGCCGTTACCACCACCTCGTCGAGATTCGTCAGATCGGGTGATAGTTGCACGTTCATTGTGGCCTGCTCGCCGGCCGCTACTTCGGTGGTTTTGTAGCCAATAAACGAGAACACCAACGTACCGCCTTTGGCCGGAACCGCAATCTGGTACGAGCCGTCGGCTTTCGTGACGGTACCGGTCGTTGCGCCTTTTAGGACGACGTTCACGCCGGGCAGCCCTTCGTTTTCGGGCGACGCAACGCGGCCCGTTATCGTCCGGCTCTGCGCCTGAACGCGGCCTACCAGTAGGAAAAGAAAAGTGACAGACAGGAAGATGTTTCTCATAGATGGATGGGTTAGTACGAACTGAATGGGGAAATACTTAAGGAAACGGCCCTACTGCACGCGTTCCGCTTTCAGGATGCTAACGGGCGCTTTGAGCAGTTGCAGCGGGTTGGCGTAGGCGTTGGTCGGACCCGGCGACCCGGTTTCGCCCTGTTGAATTCGGCGGACGACGTCCATGCCGCTCACCACCCGCCCAAAGGCCGCAAAGCCCTGCCCATCGGGGTTACGCTTACCGCCAAAGTCTAATTCGGGCTGGTCGTTGATGCAGATAAAAAATTCGGATGCGCCACTGTCCGGCTTGCCGCGCGCCAAGGAAAGCGTACCGTCGAGATGTTTCAAACCCGTTTTCTGGGTCGTTTCCTGCGGAATTGGCGGAAAGGCCTTCGTGCTGTCGTTTTGCAAACCGCCCTGGATGACCTCGATCTTGACGGGGTTGTTGGCCTGGTTATTGGGGCGTACAACGCGGTAAAAGCGACTGTTATCGTAGCGCTTCTGATCGACGTAGCGCAGGAAGTTGGCCACCGTGCCGGGCGCTTTATCGGCGTAAAGTTCAAGAACAATGGTACCCGCTTCCGTATTGAGCCGAACGCGTTGAGCGTCAACCGGTGTGCTCAACGCCAATAATACCAATGAAAAAAGTATGCTATATCTCATAAAGCCGCGTCAATACCCTAAACGTACTGACTAACTGCCTTCAATCAAAATAATATTCTGCTTATGTGCGTCTAAGTAAACGTTATTTTACCCATTAATACGTTAGTTACTTCTCTCAGGGCGACTACGCAAATTCGATTGGGTCCAGAGACAAGAATTGCCCGTCTAATCTCACCTGTTCATGAGTGAGATTAGACGGGCAATTCTTGCGCTAACTGTGTCTTGGCCGGTCGCTATCGAGCTGTCGCCATCAGCGGGTACTGATCGAAAATGGATCGGACGATACCCTTGAAGTAGTTGTTCTTAAAATTGGGGTTGCGCATCATTTTCGACGCGTAGCCTTTCCAGATCACTTGGTACGATTCGGCGTCGATGAGCGAAATCATCAGCGTGCCTTCGTCGAGGTTATAATCAATGCGTTTGTAGGTTGCATCGTCGTCTTCGCGCACGACCCAATCGCGAATAACCGGCTGCTGATAGCCGCGGAACCGCAGGTCGGAGCGAAAAATGTTATAAGAGATCAACAAGTTCGGGGCGCGGTTACTTACCTTGTAACCCCGCGCTTCCATCTGATGGCGAATGGCATCCTGAATGTCGGAGCAGAGCAGCGTCGAATCCACAAACTCGCATTCCAAAAAGTTGAACGATTCGTAATTCTTGAAGTGACCCTCGTAGCTGTAGTCATGTTCGACGAATAATCGATTGGGCGAACAGCCCGCCATCGCCACAACGGCTAACGCAAACAGAATTCCAATGCACTTTTTCATACCACCTGTGTGTAAACGTTTTTTGAATGGACAATCGAAGTTTTAAGTAAAAGACGGGTATTTGCTGGGTCGAACCCAAAGTTAACCGCAATTGTTTGGCAAACAAGAGTCTATAACCAAATTTTAACGTTAAGCGGAGCCGCCGTAGAACGCCAGTCCCCGGCGCATCTCGGCGGCCGTGGCGGGCACGTCGAAAACGCAGCTTCCCCGTCCGTCCAACAACGCCATCCTGACCTGTTGGCCCCGGTTCTTTTTGTCTTGCAGCGTCAACGCCAGAATTGGCTCGGTGTCGGCCTCCGTTAGTCGAACTCTTCCATATACGGCAAACAGGTATTCTTCGATTTGGGACAGGAAGGTTTCATCAATCATGCGTTTTTCAAAGGCAACGAACGCTTCAGCCACCATGCCAACTGCAATCGCTTCGCCGTGCAGCAGTCGCTTGCGGGGTTGCAAGAGAAAATGCGTTTCAACGGCGTGCCCCAGCGTATGGCCGAAGTTCAGAATCTTCCGTAGTCCCTTCTCGGTCGGGTCCTGCTCAACGATGCGCTGCTTAACGGCGACCGAATGCGCCACCAGGTCGGACCAGTTCTGCTCGTCCAGGTCGCGCCGGCGAATTTCGTCCCACTTAGCCGCGTCGGCAATCAGGCAATGTTTCACTACCTCCGCAAAGCCCGATCGCAGTTCGCGCTCAGGCAGCGTTTTGAGAAATACCGGGTCGATCAGCACCGCGCTGGGTTGCTGAAACGCACCAATGTGGTTTTTAAACCCCCGAAAGTCAACGCCCAGCTTTCCGCCGACGCTGGCGTCGACTTGCGAGAGCAGCGTTGTGGGCAGTTGCGCGAAGGCAATGCCGCGTTTGTAGGTAGCTGCGCAAAAACCGCCCATGTCACCAACAACGCCCCCGCCCAGGTTGAGCACCAAGGCGTGCCGGTCGAAGTTGGCCCGCGTCAGGGCATCCCAGATCAGCTCGCAGGTGGCGAGGTGCTTTTGTTCCTCGCCCGCCTTAATCCGAATCAGCGTATGCTTGGGCAGCAAAGACTTTACGGTCGGATAACAGAACTTAGCCGTATGGTTGTCGACCAGGACGGCAACGGCCGAAAAATCATGGGTTTGCAGAAAAGCGGGTACGCTTTCGGCGAGAGGGGCAATGGTTACGGTTGACATAGGGCAAAGGTACGGAATGCGGGTCGCTCCGTACCACAGATCTGATGCTGACCTTCTATGACCGATACGGTACGTTTTTTACTAATTTAAGGTTGTTCAGTTCGCGAATCACAACCACATTCTGGCGGGGTACGATTTCCCGATCAATCCAGTTCTGTACGCGTGCAGGCTTGAAATTGTACAGCCGGCAGTAGTCGGCAATTGTAACCCAGTCCCCAAAAATATATTCTTGTCCTTCGTACGTAATCTTACCCTTCAGCACCAGTGTTGCCGTTTCAGCCAGCCTATCTAACTCGTTTATCGTTTCATTAATTTTAGTTCGTAGGTTAGTCTGCATAAACGTTCGGGCTGCTTGCCGGTCCTCTTCGCCCAAGGTATCCAGAAACACCCGGTACTCCTGTAGGATCGCAGTCCGCTCCTCCCGATTAGCTTGCTGATACCGATCCAGATAGTGTTTCGCCTGTTCCATACGTGCGTTCGTGGGGCGTTGGTAACGCCCCTGTCTAAAGCTCACTTAATCGTAGTCCAATTTCCTTAAGTTTCTCTCGATAGTAAACTGCTTTCTTGTTTAAGAATTCATACAGTTCGTCGTCCTAACGGGGGTCACTCAGAATAAGTTGTTCTTCGAGGTTCTCAAGGTGGCGTTCCATATGCCATTTGAGATCGAGTAACATCGTTCTTTCGTCCATCTTTCTTGATATGACAACGTAAAAATACGTGTCGTGTAATTACTACACAATGTGAATAATTCACTATTCACCCGTATTGATGCAGATGAGCGTGCGCTTCGGTAGTAAGGGCTTTACGTCCTGATAGCAGAACTTGAGCGTGTGCTTGTTAGCAAGGACGGCGACGGCCGAAGAATCGTTGGCATTTAGAAAAGCTGGTAGGCTTTCGGCAAGGGGAGCGATCGTTACGGCTGACATAGGGCAAAGGTACGGGGGTGCGTATTTTTTCGCTTACTTGACGAGTACAAACCCACTGCTTTCGTATGAACTACCGTTACCGCGTCCTGGCCGGGTTGTTTCTACTGTCGACCATTACGTTCCTCGACCGCGTTTGCATGAATGTCGTCAGCAAGTACGTCAAAACCGATCTGGGCTTAGACAATCAGCAGTTCGGCTACATTCTGGGTGCGTTCTCGCTGGCCTACGCCCTGTTCGAGATTCCAACCGGGGCGATGGGCGACCGGATTGGCCCCCGGCGCGTCCTGACGCGGGTGGTGCTATGGTGGTCGGGATTTACGGCCTTGACCGGCACAGCCACGAACTTCGTTTATCTGTTAGCCGTGCGGTTTCTGTTCGGCGCGGGCGAAGCCGGGGCGTACCCAAACGCATCCATTGTCATCGCCCGCTGGTTTCCGGCCGTGGAAGTGGGCCTGGCGCAGTCGGTGATCTGGGCGGCCGGGCGGATTGGCGGTGCCTTGACGCCCTTGTTGGTGATTCCGCTCGTGCACGCGGTCGGCTGGCGGTGGGCGTTCTGAGTGCTGGGCGGGATCGGAGCGCTCTGCGCTTCCCGCTGGTCGATCTGGTTTCGCGATGAGCCGGAGACCCAGCCGGGCATACGCCCCGCCGAAGTCCAGGAAATCGAAGCCGGGCGTCGGATTCGGCCGACCGACCACCGGATTCCGTGGCAAACCATTATCCGCAATCCCGACCTGTGGGCCTTGATGGGGATGTGCCACCTGTTTTTCTACGGCTCGTATTTCTTCACCAACTGGTCGTCGGTGTATTTTCAGGAAGGGCGCGGCCTGACCGAAGACCAGACCAAAAACTTTATTTCGCTCTCGTATTTCCTTGGTGCAATCGGCTGCGTCGTCGGCGGGCTGCTGAGTGATGCCCTAACCAAACGTTACGGTCTAAAGATTGGGCGTCGGGCGGTGGGCGCGGGTGGCTTGGGTCTGTCAAGCCTGTTTTTTCTGCTGGCCGGATTAACCGACAACAATCAGATGGCGGGTTACCTGCTGGCTACCTGCGTCCTACTCAAGGACCTGGCCCTACCCGTTGCCTTTGCGGTCTGCGTCGACATTGGCCAGCGCAACGCGGGTACGGTGACCGGCTCAATGAACTTCGCCGGGCAGTTAGGCGGCTTTTTCATCACCATTCTGTTCGGCATCATCGTGGAGCAGACCCGCAACTTTAATTACCCGCTGTTTATGATTGCGGGTTGCCTCTCCGTCAGCGCCTTACTTTGGTTCCGCATCGACCCGACGAAGACCGTAACGGTAAAGTAACGCGTGCCATTCCCTCTGTTTCCTTTGTTCTTGGCGAAGTTTTATAACTAAAGTCTATCGGCACGGTTGGTTTAGGAAAGACCAGTTCGCAAACTTATAAAACCACAAGGTTATGATCTTAAAGATGGACCAGCTTCCCATTGAGCTGCCCCGCCCTTCCAATCCATCCGCCAACGACGCGGCCGCTGTTCAGGAACTTTTAGGCGGTAAGTTCGGCGAGATGTCGACCTTAATGAATTACACGTATCAATCGTTTAACTTCCGGGGCCGGAACCGCCTTCGGCCGTTCTACGACCTGCTTTGCTCCATCGCGGGCGAAGAATACGGCCACATTGAAGCGGTATCCTACGCCATTAACCTTCTCTTGACCGGCACCAGCAAGCGGGGCATGGACCCCTCAACCACGCCAATTGCCAGCGGTGTGGACGCCCGCAATACGTACCATTACATCGCCAGCGGACAGTCGGCGCTGCCGATGGATTCGATGGGAAACTTCTGGACTGGCCAGAACGTGTTCAGCAGCGGTAACCTGAAGCTGGACCTGCTGCACAATTTCTTTCTGGAGTGTGGCGCACGGGCCAACAAGATGCGGGTGTACGAGATGGTGAGCGACCCAACGGCCCGCACCTTAGTGGGTTACCTGCTCGTGCGCGGGGGCCTGCACGTGGTGGCCTACGCCAAGGCGCTGGAGAAACTGACGGGCGTTAACGTCGGCAAGTTGCTGCCCATCCCGGACCTGAGCAACGACGCGTTCCCGGAATCCAAGGAGTTCATGAAAGAAAAGATGCACCTGAAACTGTATACGTTTAGCCAGGAAGATTACAAGCAGGCGGGCATCATCTGGAACGGCCCGCACCCCGAAACGGGCGAGCCGCTGGAAGTGATTCAGGGCGCAATTCCGGGCCATACGCCACCCGACCTCGACGAAGAGCCGCAGCTTAACGCACCCGGTGCCTACGACGTTGACCCGGAAACCTTCGCCGACATTGCGAAGAAACTGGGTGTAATGATGTAAAACGGACGAAAAGAAAAGGCAGAAAGCTAAAGCGAGAAAGGAACACTGCACCAGCAGCTTCCCTTCTCGCTTTAGCTTTCTGCCTTTTCTTTCTTTAGGAGATCACTTTTAAACCGTCGGCGAACGCCTGCATCTGCGGCATCGTGCCGAGGCTGACGCGGCACCAGTACTGCCCGTCGAACTTCCACTGCCGAATGCTGACGCCCTGCTCCGCCATCCGGCTCACGAAGTCCTCGCCTTTCATCTTGATGGGAAACATCACAAAGTTAGCGCCCGACGACAGCGGCTCATAATTGTGCTGCTTGAGCACACCCGCTAAGTAGTCCTTTGATTCTTGGGTCTTACCGAGCGAAAATTTGATGAAGTCTTTATCCTGCAAACTGACAATGGCCGCCCGCAACGTGGTCATGCTCATGCCGCTGCCCCCGGTGGCGAACTTACTGATCTGCTCCAGCAGTTCGGGTTTGGCAATCATATAGCCCGTCCGCAGGCCCGCGAAGCCGTGCACCTTCGAAAAGGTCTTCGTCACGATGACGTTCAAGCCTTTTTTAACCAAGTCAACCATCGAATACGCTTTCGGGTCCGGCGTGTAGTCGATATAGGCTTCGTCCACCAAAATCGGCGTTTTTGCCCCAACACTCTCGCAGAACGCCCGCAACTTCGTCGGGTCGACGATAATGGCGGTTGGATTGTTGGGGTTACACAGGTACACCATGCCCGTGCTGCTGCCGACGCGCTCGGCCAGTTTATTCAGATTAATGTCGTACCCATCGGCCGCCACCAGCGGTACGCGGTCCATGGTAAGGCCGTGTTTAAGAGCCGTGCGGGGCAGGGCGTCAAACGTCGGGTCGGGCGCAACGATGGTCCGACCCGCCGGTCCGCCGTCGCGGTTGGTGCGGTAAGCGGCCCAAAGCGCAGCGGCCGTCAGCAACTCGCCCGAGCCGGCTCCCAGCAACACGTGATCTTCGGGAAGGCCTTCCGTCTCGGCCACCAGCTTGCGGAACTGCGTGGCGTACTGCATGGCATAAAGGTACCCATCGGGAGCGGCCTCGGTAATGGCTTTGAGCGCCTTCGGCGACGGGCCGTAAGGGTTTTCATTGGCCGACAGCCGGGCCTTCAGCGGTACGCCTTTCGGCGGCAGCGTGACCGACGCTTCGGCGGCATCCAACCAGGGTTCGCAGTAGCCCGCATTGGCGGTCGCCAGTCCTAAGCCGGAAAGCAGACCGGCCCGGAGCCAGTCACGACGATTGAGATTCATAAACGTCAGAAGTTAGTGATTTACCAATGAATTGTTTGATCGCTAAATCGGTTCGACTCAGTTTACGCCTTGCACGCGCGACAGGCGACTGAAGGCTTGCCCTTTGTACTCGCCCGCCCAGGTAAGCGACACCGTGCTACCCGCCCTGGGAGCCGAAATACCCAGTTCGGTCCAGGTCTTCGCTACGCTCGCCTTGCCGGCCGCGTCGGTCGTCAGGGTGCCGAGCGCCGTGCCGTCGCGTTTGGTTAGCCGGATGGCTAACGACGCGACCGGAATTGAATCGATACCTACATTCTTGTCCAAGATACCACTTTTGTCGAGTTCGTAAATCTTGACGGCCAGCGTGACCGGGCCTGACACTTTCTGCGCCACAACGGGTTCGCCCGTCAGGCCGCCCCCGTCGCCCGTCGCGTTATCCACGACGACCAGCACCGGCGCAGCCACGCGGTCAACGAAGGGATCGTCTACTTTCTCGCAGGCCGACAAACCACACATGGCGGTAACGGCTATTACGCGTAGGAAATTAGATTGTTTCATAATTAGGAGCTTATGGTTGTTACGGACTAACGCTTACTTTTCTACCCACCACAGTTTAGCTTTCGTGTCGTTCTTACCGCCGACCAGCGCAATTCCTTTGTCGTAATTCGCCTTGTTGAGCGAAGCTTCGGTGGTTGGATACGGCAAACGAGTCGGCAGCACACCGTCGTTCTCAAACACGGCGCGGGGGTCCTTGGCGGGCAGTTGGGGCAAACCCGTTCGGCGGTATTCGGTCCAGGCTTCGAGGCCCTGCCCGAACAAGGCAATCCACTTTTGCTCCATGATTTTTTCCTTAGTCACCGCGCCAACCGTTTGCAGATACGCGGGCGTGACTTTCAGGCCGTACTGATCGAACGAGGCCGTAATGCCCCTCTCTAAGTAGGTCTGCGCCGAACCACTGATATCGCCGTCCTGGGCGGCTTCGGCCAGAATTAAGTTCAGCTCGGCGAAGGTCATGATGACTTCGGGAGCCGTTTTCTGGATGAAATACGTACCGATGTTCGAACTGGTACCGAGGTAGGTCGTGGCGATGGCGTCGGGCAAACCGTTGGCGTGGCCTTCGTACTTACCCGCTTTATTGGGCTGCGCGTAGACCGTGATGCGGGCATCGCCCAGTTCGTTCAACCGGTCGGCCAGCGTCTTACTGATGTTCCAGTCGGTGCGGCTATCGTTGACCATTACTAAGTAAAACTCATTGTTGCTCGACAAGACCTCGGTTGTTTTCAGCGTGGCGTTGTCGGCGAACCACGGGATACTTGGTGGCATCGCCCAGAATTTCGGCCATAATGGCTTTCGACTCCGCCGGTTTTTTCACCGCCTGCCGGTTGGCCAAGCGCAGCCGCAGCGAGTTGGCAAATTTCTTCCACTTCAGAATGTCACCGTTGTAGAGAATGTCGCCCGACACGGCCGGACCACCCACGGTCAGCTTCTCATTCGCCGTTTTCAGGGCGGCCAGCAGGCCGGCGTAGAC
>CAXUEB010000045.1:13763-23547 GCA_964249775.1 uncultured Spirosoma sp. | reverse complement strand
GGCCGCCCGCAAGGAAAGCTACTCGTTGAAAACTCTGGCGACGTTTAAAGGCAAAGTCTTGGCCGATAGTTTGTTTGGTTTGAATATGCTGGTCGACGACCGCGAAGTGTGGTTTAAACTAATTGGTCGGTTCAACGCCTACAATCTACTGAGCGTTTACGGGGCGGCCGTGCTGCTGGGCGAAGACCCGGCCGCCGCCTTAACGTTGCTGTCGGCCCTGACGCCCCCGCCCGGCCGCTTCGAGCAGGTGGTGTCCGACGACAAGATCGTTGGCATTGTAGACTACGCGCACACGCCCGATGCCCTGCAAAACGTCCTGGAAACCATCAACGGTCTGCGCCACGCCGACGAGCAGGAGCACCTGCCGCAAATTATAACCGTCGTCGGCTGCGGAGGCAACCGCGACGCAACCAAGCGCCCCATTATGGCCGACATCGCCTGCCGCTTCAGCAACCGCGTGATTTTGACTTCCGATAACCCGCGCAACGAAGACCCGGTGGCAATCTTAGAACAGATGCAGGCGGGCGTTTCGCCGGTCGATCTTAAAAAAACGCTGACCATCGAAGACCGGCGCGAAGCCATTCGGCGGGCCGTCTCGCTGGCCGAGCCGCACGACATCATTCTGGTGGCCGGCAAAGGTCACGAAACGTATCAGGAAATTCGGGGCGTTAAGTACGACTTCGACGACCGGGCTGTGCTGCGGGAAGCATTTTCAACGAGTGAAAGAGCGATAGAGTGAAAGAGCGAATATTTTTGCTGCATCACGATAAGCCACTCTTTCACTCATTCACTCTTTCGCTAATGCTTTATTACCTGTTCCAATTTCTTGACGAACGCTACGATTTTCCCGGTGCTGGCGTGTTTCAGTACATTTCGTTCCGGGCGTTGGGAGCCGTTGTCACCTCCCTGCTGATCGCGGCCATCTTCGGGCGACGCATCATTGACACGCTGCGCAATCTGCAAATCGGCGAATCCATCCGCGATCTGGGCCTGGAAGGGCAGATGCAGAAGCGCGGTACGCCCACGATGGGTGGCTTCATCATTCTGGCGTCGCTGTTGATTCCAGCCCTGCTGTTCGCCAAACTTTCTAATGTGTATGTTGTGCTCGCGCTGGTCTCTACGGTCTGGACCGGCTTAATCGGGTTCTTGGACGACTACATCAAAGTTTTTCGCAAAAACAAAGAAGGACTCGAAGGCCGGTTCAAGGTCGTTGGGCAGATTGGTTTGGGTTTGATTGTCGGCCTGACGCTGTATTTCAACGATTACGTAAAAATTCGCATTTACGCTCCCCGGCTGCTGAGCACGTCGAACGTGCCCGATGTGTACACCGACATCAAATCGACGCTGACGACCGTACCGTTCGTCAAAAACAACGAGTTTGATTACAGTTCGCTCTTGTTTGGTCTGCTGCCCGATAGCTACACCTGGATTGTGTACGTGCTGGTGTGCATTTTCATCATCACGGCCGTCTCCAACGGGGCCAACATAACCGATGGCATTGACGGACTGGCGGCCGGTACGTCGGTCATTATCGGCCTGACGATTGGGGTTATGGCGTATCTGTCGAGTAACAAAAACTTCTCGCAGTACCTTAACATCATGTACATTCCCTATTCGGGCGAGCTGGTTATCTTCTGCGCGGCCTTTGTGGGGGCCTGCGTCGGGTTCCTCTGGTATAATTCGTACCCGGCGCAGGTGTTTATGGGCGACACGGGCAGTTTAATGCTGGGGGGCGTTATTGCCGTGCTGTTTCTGGCCATTCGGAAGGAACTAATGATTCCGGCCGTGTGCGGCATTTTCCTGGCCGAGAACCTATCGGTTATTATGCAGGTCAGCTATTTTAAATACACCAAACGCAAATACGGCGAAGGCCGACGCATCTTTTTGATGTCGCCCCTGCACCATCATTTTCAGAAGAAAGGTTACCACGAAGCGAAGATCGTGACGCGCTTTTGGATCGTCGGTATCATCCTGGCCGTACTGGCCCTGGCGACGCTGAAGCTGCGGTAGATAAATTATTTCTGCTTAAAAGGACCAGTACTTCAGATCATATCAGCCATTGACGACCTGCTGAAATGTTATACGATAGTGACGAACGGTTAAACAACACAGACGATGAATCAGGAGCAAGCTACGAGCCAACTACATCGTGAGTTGCACGAATACATGAGTTTGACGGATGAGCAACAGAAACAAGCGTTCTGGGAACGTATTCGCCAAGACTCGGAAGGTCGAACGGACGCGGAGAAGGCACTTATCCAACAAGCTATTGCTGACGACGTTGAACAAGTGAAGCAGCGGGTGCTGGACTTAAAAAAGCGCGTTGACGAATTCCAGTCGATTGTACCGTCGTAGAACCGAAACCGCAACTCAAGTCAAATTGTAGCTATCTCCTTGTATTTAAGGCCCGTACCACCTATATTTGCACTCCCGTTTTGAAGCGGGCACTTTTTTGAGTGAACAAGTAGGTAAGAATCAATCAATTAGTCTCCATAACAGTGAATACGCTCAGTTACAGAACCATCTCTGCCAATAAAGTAACGGCGCAGAAAGAATGGGTTGTGGTTGACGCGCAGGGTGAAGTGCTGGGTCGGCTGGCCAGCCAAATCGCACGCCTGATTCGCGGCAAACACAAAACCAACTTTACGCCCCACGTTGACTGTGGGGATAACGTGATCGTCATCAACGCCGATAAGGTGCGCCTGACCGGCTCGAAGATGACCGACAAAGTATACGTTCGCCACACGGGTTACCCCGGCGGTCAACGCTTTACGACGCCCCGCCAAGTGCTCGACAAATTTCCCGAGCGCGTCATCGAACATGCCGTCAAAGGTATGTTGCCCAAAAACCGGCTCGGCCGGCGGTTGTTTACCAACCTGTACGTGTACGCCGGTAATCAGCACCCCCACGAGGCTCAGCAACCGACACCCGTTACTTTTTAAGTCACAGACGAATGGATCGTATTAACACCATTGGCCGCCGGAAAACGGCCATCAGCCGCATCTACTTGTCGGCGGGCAGCGGGGCCATCTTGGTCAACGGCAAAGATTACAAGCAATACTTCCCGACCGAAGTGCTGCAAATTATCCTCAATCAGCCCTTCTCGACGGTTAACGGCGTCGGCGGTTATGACGTAAAAGTCAACGTTCGAGGTGGTGGAGTGGCCGGTCAGGCCGAAGCGACGCGCATGGCAATCGCCCGTGCGCTGGTCGAAATGAACGCCGACTTCCGCCCGGCCCTTAAGAAAGAAGGTTTCCTAACGCGGGATTCGCGCATGGTTGAGCGGAAAAAGTACGGTCGCCGGAAGGCCCGCCGTCGGTTCCAGTTCTCAAAGCGTTAATCTTGTTTGGCTGTTCGTCAGTTTGTTTGTTTGTCAACGTCCAAACAAACGAACATTTAACAGAATCCTTCGTCCAGACTGCCCTTAGATGATGCCGACGGGCGGTGCTGCGTATCAGTTAACACCAATTTTTCAACAAGAAAATGGCACAAATCGAATATAAAGACCTTCTCGACGCCGGTGTGCACTTTGGCCACCTGACGCGTAAGTGGGACCCCCGGATGGCTCCGTATATCTTTATGGAGAAAAACGGCATCCACATTATTGACCTCAACAAAACGCTGGCTGCCTTGGACGAAGCGTCGAACGCCATCAAAGGCATCGTGCGCTCGGGCCGAAAGGTGATGTTTGTGGCGACGAAGAAACAAGCTCAGGAGATCGTTTCGGAAGAAGCGCGTCGGCTGAAGATGCCTTACGTGACGGACCGCTGGCAGGGCGGGATGTTGACGAACTTCGCCACCATTCGCAAGTCGCTGAAGAAAATGCAAACGCTGGACAAGATGCTGAAAGACGAGGAGACAGTCAAAAGCATCGCCAAGCGGGAGCGTTTAACCCGGAGCCGCGACAAAGAAAAGCTGGAGCGCGTACTGGGTGGTATTGCTGACCTGACGCGTTTGCCGGCGGCCCTGTTCGTCGTTGACGTGAAACGCGAACACATTGCCGTTGCCGAAGCGCACCGGTTGGGCATCCCTGTGTTTGCCATGTGCGACACGAACTCAAACCCGGAAGAAGTTGACTTCGCGATTCCAGCCAACGATGACGCCTACAAGTCGATTTCGCTGGTTACGCTCGCCATTGGCCGGGCGATTGAAGAAGGTTTGATGGAGCGCAAGCAAGATAAGGACGATCAGCGAGTTCAGGAAGAGGAAGAAGCCAAACGCAGCGAAACGCTCGTTCAGGCCATTGCCGAAGACGAAAGCAAGCTTGATCCGAAACCCGAAGCAACCGGTTCGCCGGCCGCCATTGCTGAGAACGAGCAGGCCGCGTAATGGACTGTTCGGTTGCTTGTCTGTTTGCTTGTTCATTTGTTTGAACCGCCGAACAATCAAACCGACAAACAGATCAATAACATTGATAGCCCGTAGCCAGCCGCTATGGGCTATTGTTTGCTAAACCAAACGCAGGACGACCGGTCTGTTAAGCACGCCGGAACTGCATACCACAAAACCGAAAACGTTAAGAAAATGGCAATTACTGCTGCTGATGTAAACAAACTTCGGCAAGAAACCGGAGCCGGTATGATGGACTGTAAAAAAGCCCTGACCGAAGCCGACGGCGACTTTGAAAAAGCAAAAGAGTTCCTGCGGAAGCAGGGCCAGAAGATAGCCGACAAGCGGGCCGACAACGCGACCGCCGAAGGTATCGTGCTGGCGCACGTGAGCGAAGATGGTAAGAGCGGAAAAGTGATCGCCCTCGCCTGCGAAACCGAACCCGTGTCGAAAGTGGCCGACTTTCAGAATCTGGCTATGACGGTGATGAGCACCGCCGTTGCAACGAAGGCAACCGATAAAGCTACGCTCTTGGCAACGTCCCAAGCCGACGGCCGTTCGTTGCAGGACCACATTACGGACCTGATGGGCAAGATTGGTGAGAAAATCGACGTGGCCCAGTTTGAGAACGTATCGGCCGACAAAGTCGTGTCGTACATTCACTCGAATGGTAAGCTTGGCGTCCTGGTTGGCTTGAGCAACACGAACGGCACCGACGTAACCGAAGTGGGCCGCGACGTGGCGATGCAGATTGCCGCTATGAAGCCCGTTGCTTTAGATAAAGACGGCGTTGACGCAACCATCGTTCAGCGCGAAATCGAGATCGGTAAAGAACAAGCCCGTCAGGAAGGCAAGCCCGAAGCTATGCTCGAAAAAATTGCGATGGGCAAGCTAAATAAGTTTTACAAAGAAAATACCTTGCTAAACCAGGAGTTTGTTAAAGACAGCTCATTGACAATTGCGCAGTTGTTGGACAAAACCAGTAAAGGGTTAACCGTGTCTGCTTTCAAGCGGGTTGCGATTGGATAAATCGACGTATGTCACCTACCGTATAGTAAATACCCGGTCATTTGGCCGGGTATTTTAGTTTCTTAGCAAAACCAAATCAAATTCTATGTACGTACATAGAATGAATGCACTCCGCTTATTAACCACGCTTGGAGCCTATGCAAAACTTTACCGACGAAGAACTGGTCAATCTGTACCTTGAAACCAAGCGCGATGCTTACTTTGAGGACTTGTACGAGCGGTACTGCCATAAGGTTCACCGTAAATGCTTGTCGTTCATCAAAGACAAAGCGCAGGCTACGGATTTAACCCAAGACATCTTTTTACGACTGTTGTTGAAAATCAACAGCTTTAAGCAGCAGTCGAAGTTTTCAACTTGGCTGTACGCCATTACCTACAACTACTGCACCGATCAGGTCCGGTTGCCTGCCCGGCGCTTAGAAAGCCGGTACGAAACTGACCTCGAAGCCGTATACACCAAGGCCGATGATAGCTTCACCGACAGCGATGAGTTGGTAGCGCAGCAACTGGCCCAGGCCCTGAATCAACTGAGTGCGGAGGAGCGAAACATGCTGCTGTTGAAGTACGAACACGAGGTTAGCATCCGGGATTTGGCCCAAACCCATACGCTCACGGAAAGTGCCGTGAAAATGCGGCTTAAGCGTTCGCGCGACCGGCTCAAGCGTCACTACTGGGAAATTGCCGCAAGGGACAGTTAAGTTGAAGCGAATGGTTAAATTCTGGGTGGCCTTACAAACCGACGTTTGGTGGGCTAACCAGTTCACCTTAAATCCTGGCTTCTTGGCTGGGATTTATGCTTTAGGAAACTTGATGGCTCGGCCAAATGTCGACCGGACAGCCGTTACTTTCTCCTAAAATTTAGTCTTAACCGGCATATCTCGTAGCCTATGAAGCAGTATACGGATGAAGAGTTGGTGCGCCTGTACATTGAGACGCAGCAAAACGCGTACTTTGAGCGCCTGTACGAGCGCTACTGCGATAAAGTATACCGAAAATGTTTATCGTTCACCAAAGACCCCGTGCGGGCGGAAGACTTAACGCATGACATTTTTTTGAAATTAGTTGTCAAACTGAGCGGCTTTAAACAGCATTCAACCTTTTCGACCTGGCTTTATTCGATTACGTATAATTTCTGTACCGACCACGTACGGTCGCCCCAACGGCGGGCCGAGCTGTTCATGGACGAGGGCTGGGAGCGGCTCGACGTTGGTAACGACGACGATGGCCTGGCTGAACTGGCCGAAATGGAAGCGCAGCAAATGCAGCGGGCGTTGGGCCAGTTGGCCCCCGACGAGCAGACGTTGCTGTTGCTGAAATACCAGGACGATGTCAGCATCAGAGACATTGCGGCTTTGCAAGACCTAACCGAAAGCGCCGTAAAGATGCGCCTGAAACGTTCGCGCGATAAGCTGCGCAAGTATTACCTCGAAGGCGCTGTCTTGTGGCTGCTGCTGGCCGTCAAAGCCGCTTTGACGGTGCGGTGGCCGTTTCGTTAATCCACTATGAACGAATCGAATCCATTCAAAGCGATGGAACCGGACGTCCGTTGTCCGCCCCATCTGAAAAACGAAATTATATCCGAAATCGACCTGGTCCGCAATGCGCTGCAAGTCGTTGAGGTGTACGGCTACGATATTTTTTCGGTGTTTACCACCTTTCTGAGCGGACTAATTCCGAACGAGGACAAACCCGCTTAATACAAACTCATGACGAACGTACCCAATTTACAGGAAATTCTGACCAACATTATCGTCGGCCTGATCAATCAGTTAATCAATTTCGTTCCCCGGCTCATCAGCGCCATCGTCATCCTCGTGCTGGGGCTGCTCATCGCCAAGTTAGTTCGCAAGGTGGTGCAGACCGTATTGGGTAAGGTTGGCATTGACAAAATCGGTGAGCAGCTCAATGAGATTGATTTGGTCAAACGGCTCAACACCGAAATTAAAGTGAGCGCCATTGTTGCGCAGGTGTTGTACTTTTTCATTGTGCTCATTTTCGCCACGGCAGCCGCGGAGATGCTCGGCGTAGCGGCCCTGACCGATCTGGTGCTGGGCGTTACGAACCTGATTCCGAAGCTGATTGTGGCCGGACTCATGCTGGTAGTCGGCCTGTTTATCTCGGAGGGGTTGAAAAAATTCGTCATTGGTCTGTGCAATTCGTTCAACATCAGCGCGGGTCGGATGCTGGGAACGCTTATCTTTTTTTTCTTTTTTATTATCACCCTCATTAACGCGCTGGGTCAGGCCGGTTTGAATACCGAGCTGCTGGAATCAAGTTTCAACTTAATCATCGGCGGCATCATCGTCGCGTTTGCCCTGGGTTATGGCTTGGCCTCGCGCGATGTGATGGCCAACATCGTGTCGTCGTTTTACTCGAAGAACAAGTTTAAGGAAGGGCAAACCATTCGGATTGGCGACGTAAAAGGTGAGATTATCAAGATTGATAGCACGTCATTAACCTTGCGAACCGGCGAAACAACGACGATTTTTCCGCTACAAACCCTGCAAACAAGACAGGTCGAAGTGTTTTGAACCGCGTTTAGGCAAGTCGAAGCGGGCGTAATAAAGCCGCTGGCTCCCGGACGGGATAATTAGATGAACCGGCGTAACGCAGTGACGGCGTTTGATTTACGCAATTCATTGTTTAGTTTACCGTGTCGTTTAGTTTAGTTTATCTCACCTCACCTTAAACAAACTCCCTTATGGTACGCGAATTTCGGACGTTTATCGCCCAGGGTAATGTTCTCGACCTGGCCGTTGGTATCATTATCGGGGCTGCTTTTACCAAGATTGTTAACTCGCTGGTCGAAGACATCCTCAATCCAATTATTGGTTTGCTTATCGGTGGGGTAGACCTCACGCAGTGGAAAGTGGTGCTCAAAGAAGCCGTAGGAACAGCCCCCGAAGTAGCCATTCGGTACGGTAATTTTCTGAATAACATTGTTCAATTTGTGATTGTGGCCTGGGCCATATTCCTGCTCGTAAAACTCGCAAACCGGGCCAGACTATCGAGTTCGCTGGCTCCGAATAAGTAGGATCGTGCAGAAAAGTTAAGGCAAAGCCTTTCGAACGTTCGGGAGGCTTTTGTTTTATGCGTTATTTTGCCATCGTCTAAACAGACTATGTCAGCATCAAAACTTGTAATTCTTGGCGGGGGCGAAAGCGGAGTTGGCGCGGCCCGGCTGGCGCAGGCCGAAGGGTACGCGGTGTTTCTGTCCGACCGGGGCACGTTACAAGATGAATACCGGACGGCGCTGCAAACTGCTGGCATCCCGTTTGAGGAAGGAGGGCACACCGAACGCCTTATTTTAGACGCTGCGGAAGTCATCAAAAGTCCGGGTATTCCGGCTACGGTACCCTTAGTAGAGAAACTACGGGCGCAGGGAACGCCAATTATTTCCGAAATTGAGTTTGCCGCCCGTTACACCCGCGCCAAACTCATCGGCATCACCGGCAGCAACGGCAAAACCACAACTACGCTGCTGACGTATCACCTGCTGAAAACCGCCGGGCTAAACGTGGGGTTGGCCGGTAACGTCGGCGACAGCTTTGCGGCCCAAGTTATCGACGACCGGTTCGACTACTTCGTCCTGGAACTGAGCAGTTTCCAGTTAGACGATCTGTACGATACCCACCTCGACGTTCGTGTTTTGCTGAATATCACGCCCGATCACCTCGACCGGTACGGCTACGATTTTCAAAACTACGTAGCCTCAAAATTTCGGATTTTGCGAAACGCTCGGCCGGATGATTACTTGATTTACTTTGCCGAAAGCCGCCCAATTACGGACGAACTGGCAAACCGTAGCGAACTTATCCGCCGGTTGCCCGTTTCGTTGGCAACAACCGTCGATTTGGGCGGTTATTGGCGGGATGGCGTGCTAACCGCGCGCGTAAACGAGCACGCCTTCAACCTACCGCAGGCCGACACGCCTTTGCGCGGTCCGCACAATGCCATCAACATGCTGGCGGCCCTGCTGGCGGCTCAGGCAGTAGGCGTTCCCAACGACGCGCTGGTTGGAGGTTTAAAGACGTTTCAGAACGCGGCCCACCGGATGGAACCCGTTGGAACGATTAACGGGGTTGAGTTCATCAATGACTCGAAAGCGACGAACGTCGATTCGGTTTTCTACGCCTTGTCGAGCCTGACTACGCCAATTGTTTGGATTGCGGGTGGGTTAGACAAAGGCAACGACTACGGTCAGATTGCCGACCTGGTCCGTCAGCGCGTGAAAGCCCTAATCTGCTTGGGCGTCGATAACCACAAATTAATTGAGTATTTTAGAGATACGATTCCCGTCGTGGAAGAAACGCAGGACGTGGGGGCAGCTGTCACCCGCGGCTTAGCCTTGGCAGACGCGGGCGACAGCGTGCTGTTGTCGCCGGCCTGCGCGAGTTTCGACTTATTTAAAAATTACGAAGACCGG
>CAXUEB010000045.1:12852-13753 GCA_964249775.1 uncultured Spirosoma sp. | reverse complement strand
AAAATCGCTAATCACAAACCACAAACCCTAAGCTCAATGAACCTCCGTGACTGGATTCGTAGAAACCTCAAAGGCGATTTGCCGATCTGGGGCATCGTGTTGTATTTGTCGATCATGAGCGTACTGGTCGTTTACAGCGCCATTGGAACAAAGGCGTTTCGCGAACTCGACGGTAATACGGAGGCTTTCTTGTTTAAGCACGGATCACTCCTGTTGCTCGGCTTGGCTTGTACGTACTTCGCGCACAAGATTAATTACGTTTACTACGCCCGACTATCAAAATTTGGGTTGTGGCTGTCGATTCCCCTTTTGTTGTGGGCGTTTTTCAAGGGAACAAACCTGAACGACGCGTCGCGCTGGGTGACCATTCCAATTATCAATCAAACGTTTCAGCGGTCCGACTTAGCCAAGCTGGCCCTGATTTCCAACCTCGCGGCTATGCTGGCCAAGCGACAGCGGTTCATGAACGACCCGACTGTGTTGTTCAACCTAATTCTGTGGATTGCCGTTATCTGCTCGCTCATTATTTTGTCGAACACCTCAACGGCTCTGCTGCTGGGAGCTACCTGCTTTTTGCTGATGTACATCGGTCGGGTGCCGGTGCGGTTTTTGGCGTACATGGTGGCTGCTTGCATTTTTTTTGGTGGCTTTGCCTTGATTTTGGGGCAGCGATTCGGCACGGCGACCAACCGGGTGAAAAGTTTTATGGATTCCGATACCGTCGTGTACCAGGTTGAGCAGTCATACATTGCCCTCGCCAACGGCGGCCTGACGGGGCAGGGACCGGGCAACAGTCACCAACGAAACACGCTTCCCAACCCGTTTTCGGATTTTATCTACGCCATCATTGTCGAAGAGTACGGTCTGTTATTCGGCGGTATCCCGGTCGTACTGGCTTACC
>CAXUEB010000045.1:0-12842 GCA_964249775.1 uncultured Spirosoma sp. | reverse complement strand
CCAAAAGGCCACGAGGCCGTTCGGCGGGTTGCTATCGGCGGGTCTGACGTTTAGTATTGTTTTTCAGGCGTTTGCCAGTATTTGCGTGGCCATTGGCTTAGCGCCCGTTACGGGTCAGCCGATGCCCCTGCTGAGCATGGGCGGTACGTCGCTAATCTTTACCGGCTTAGCCATCGGGATTGTCTTGAGCGTCAGCCGCGATGAAGTCGACGAAAGTAAGATTTAGGGTTACCGGTCAGTATGAAAATTATTATCAGTGGTGGCGGAACCGGCGGGCACATTTATCCGGCCATTGCCATTGCCAACGAACTGAAGGCGATGGACCCAACCACCGACATTCTGTTCGTCGGCGCGGAAGGTAAGATGGAAATGGAAAAAGTACCGCGGGCGGGCTACCGAATCGAGGGTTTGCCGGTGGTGGGCATCCGGCGCGAATGGACGCTGGCGAACTTGGCCTTTCCCGTCAAACTCGGTCGTAGCTTATTCCGGGCGGGGCAGATCGTGCGGGACTTCCGGCCCGACGCGGCCGTGGGCGTGGGCGGTTACGCCAGCGGCCCGACCCTGTTGGCTGCGTCGCTGAAGGGAATCCCGACGCTGATTCAGGAGCAGAATTCGTATGCCGGCCTGACCAACAAAGTCCTGGCCCGCTGGGCGGAGCGCATCTGCGTGGCTTATCCCGGCATGGAGACTTTTTTCCCAGCGGACAAAATCCGGGTGACCGGCAATCCCGTTCGCAAAGACATTCAGTTTGCCGATGGGCAAGTTGCCGCCGGGCGAGTACTGTTCGGGTTGGAAGAAAGCCGTCCGACGCTGTTAGTCATCGGGGGTAGTCAGGGCGCGCGCACGCTCAACGAAAGCGTGGAAGCGGGTTTGAAGCAGTTCGTTGATGCGGGCGTGCAGGTCATTTGGCAAACTGGCCCTGCCTTTCTCGAACGGGCGCGGGCGGCCGTCACGGCCGTTGGTTCGCCGTTAGTCAGGGCCTACGATTTCATCTACGAGATGGACAAAGCCTACGCGGTGGCCGACGCCGTGGTGTCGCGGGCGGGGGCGTTGTCGGTATCGGAGTTGTGTCTGGTTGGGCGGCCGGCGATCTTGGTGCCGTTTCCGGCGGCTACTGATGACCACCAAACCAAAAACGCATTGGCGCTCGTCGAACGCAATGCGGCTTTGTTCGTCAGCGACCAGGCCGCCCGGCAGGCGTTGGTGACGGCCGCGCTGAATTTGCTGGCTGACCCGGCGCAACGACAGCAGTTGCGGACGCAGATTAGGAAGTTGGCCAAACCCGATGCCGCGCGGGAAATTGCGGACGAAGTGAGAAAGTTGGTAGACTAATTTATGACCTTAGATCAGTTCAAGTACATTTACTTCCTCGGCATCGGCGGCATCGGCATGAGCGCCCTGGCCCGCTGGTTCGGCGTCAACGGCTACCCGGTCGCTGGATACGACCGAACGCCCACCGCCCTGACCGATGCCTTACAAGCCGAAGGCATGGCCATTCATTTCGAGGAGGCTGTCGCCCAGATTCCAGTCGCGTTTCGCGAGAATCCCGCCGAAACGCTGGTCATCTACACGCCCGCGGTTCCCCAAACCCACGCTGAATATGTCTACCTAACCGAACGGGGCTTTACCCTACAGAAACGCGCGCAGGTGCTGGGTCTTTTGGCCGGGCAAATGACCACGGTGGGCGTCGCCGGTACGCACGGTAAAACCACAACCTCGTCGATGGTGGCGCATATCCTGCGCGACGCGGGCGTCAACTGCGCGGCTTTTCTGGGAGGCATCACCAACAACTACGGTACTAACTTTTTGCTCAACGAACCCGCCGACGATCTGCGTTCGGTGATCTGCGTGGTCGAAGCCGACGAGTTCGACCGTTCGTTTCTTACTTTGTTTCCCCAATTCGCCGTTGTTACCTCGACGGATGCCGATCACTTAGACATCTACGGGGCGCACGACGCGGTGCTGGAATCATTTGGGCAGTTCGTCAGTCAGATTAGGCCAGACGGTACGCTGTTTATGCGGACCGGTCTGTCACTGGCCGGGCGGACCAACGCTACGGTGCAATCCTATGCCCTGCACGAAGGTGATTACTTTGCCCGGAACGTGCGGGTCGACAACGCAGCGTTCGTGTTTGATCTGGTTTACCCGCGGGGCGTCATTGCGGATATTCACCTACTGGTACCGGGTTTCCATAACGTCGAAAACGCCGTGGCGGCCGGGGCGGTGGCGCTCAAACTGGGCGTTGCGCCGGAAGCCATTCGGACGGCGCTCAACGGCTACCGGGGCGTTCGTCGTCGGTTTGAGTACGTGCTCCGAACCGACGAAGCCGTGCTCATTGACGACTACGCCCACCACCCAACCGAAGTGCGGGCGTTTCTGGAATCAGTCCGGGCGCTGTATCCCGGCCGCGAACTGACGGCCGTGTTCCAGCCGCACCTGTTCAGCCGCACGCGCGACTTTGCCGAGGGCTTTGCCGAAAGCCTTTCCTTGGCCGATCATTTGCTGTTATTAGACGTATACCCGGCCCGCGAACTGCCCATGGAAGGCGTTACGTCGGAGTTGATCTTCCGGGACGTTCGGTCGAAAACCAAACAAAAATGTACCAAAGACGAACTGGTCGACGTTGTGCGGGCAACCAAGCCCCGACTGTTAGTCACCCTTGGGGCGGGCGATATTGACCAACTACTTCCGGCGTTGAAGAAGGCGTTAGAGACCAATAGATAAAAATATTCCTTGCTTCACTCAGCTTATTTACAGATGTTTTCTACCTTTAAATCAACCAGAAAGTGGTTATTGACAATTGGGGGTTTGTTAACGCTCTTTGGTCTAATTGCGTTTACGGAAATACGCCACGGTCAGAAGCACGTACGAGACGTAATTGTCCGGTTGAATCAGGTGGATGGACACCATTTTTTGACTAAGCGCGACGTAATGGGTTACCTTACTAACGAGGGGGCCGACCCTGTACGGGGTAATGATTACGCCGAGGTTGATTTTCGGCGGCTGGAAGGGCGGCTGCGGCAGCACGGCTTGGTAAAAAATTGTCAGGTTGCGCGTGACTTGCAGGGGAACCTGCTCGTCACGGTAGAACAGCCCCGTCCGGTAGCCCGGTTGGTGACCAACGGGGACGGGCCGCGGAGCGCATCCGGTCAGTACATTAGCGAGGAGGGACGATTTTTTCCGGTTTCTATGAACTACACCGCGCGGGTACCCATCCTGACGGGAACGTTTTTTGAGAAGAACCGCTCGCTGCAAAGCCAGCGCAACCGGCCGTTGCTGGACTTGTTGGTCCTTCTTCAAAACGAGCCGTTCTGGCGGGCGCAGATTGCCGAGTTGGCCGTGGATGAGCAGGGCGACGTAACGATGTGGCCGCAGGTGGGTGGGCACCGAATTGAACTTGGTCCTCCCACAAACGTAGATGCCAAACTAAGAAAACTGAAATTATTTTATACGGACGTGTTACCGGCGAAAGGTTGGAATTACTACAGCCGGGTAAACGTCCAATACCGAAATCAAATCGTGTGCGAATGACAACAACGGGCATTGACGACAGAATTGTAGTGGGGTTGGACATCGGCAGCACCAAAGTGTGCGCCGTAGCGGGGCGGGTGCTACGCAACAAAGAACATGAGACGCTCGAAGTGCTGGGCGTGGGCGAAACGCCCTTGACCGACGGCGTGGCCAAAGGATCGGTTGTCAACGTAAACAATACCGTGAATGCCATCCGACGGGCCGTTGCAGAAGCGTCCAATCAATCGAATTTAAACATTCAATTGGTTAACGTTAGCTTTAGCGGGTCGCACGTGGCCTCGATTAAGTCGAGCGGCAGCATTACCCGCTCGTCGTCGGGCGATGAGGTGCAGACCGATGATATCGACCACCTGCTGAGCGATATGTACCGCACGTCGATTGCCGCCGACAAGGAAATCATTCACGTGCTGCCGATGGACTTCGTCGTTGATAGCGAAACGAACATTAACCAGCCGGTTGGTCGGAATGGCGTGAAGTTAGGGGCCGACTTTCAGTTGATTACGGCGCAGGCAAACGCGGCCCGCAACATCCGCAAGTGCATTATGCGCAACAACCTGACCCAGGACACGATGATGCTGTCGGCCCTGGCCTCGGGCTTGGCGGTACTGACGGACGAAGAAAAATACGCGGGTGTCGCTTTAGTCGACATTGGCGGGGGTACGACGGAGCTGGCCATCTACTACCGCAATGTTTTGCGGCACGTAGCGGTCTTTCCGTGGGCGGGTAACGCCGTTACCTCGGACGTTCAGGCGGGTTGCAAGATTATGCCTGATCAGGCCGAGCAACTCAAACGCCGGTTTGGCAGCGCCAGTCCCGACGAGTTCGGTTTGCACCAGGTCGTGGCGGTGCCGGGTCTGAGCGGCCGTAAACCCAAAGATGTCTTGTTGAAAAACGTCGCGCTTATTGTGGAAGACCGACTGCGCGAGATTGCTGCCTTGGTACAAGCCGAAATCATTCGTGCCGGCTACGAAGGAAAGCTGATCGGAGGTATCGTGCTAACCGGGGGCAGCGCCCTGGTGCCGGGCATCGAGCAAATTTTTAGCCGCGTTACGGGCAACGAAGAAGTGCGCGTGGGTTACCCCGAACACCTCGAACCCAACGGCCGCGCTGATCTGGTCGGCGACCCCGCCTACGCAACGGCGGTGGGGCTGGTGTGGGCCGGTTACAAGACCATCGACAACCGCATTTCGTTTATCAGCGATCCCAATCGGACGGCTTACAACGAAGAACCCGCATCGGTGCGACCGGTTGGCTACGCTAATCCGGTGCCACCGAGCAGCCGGGAGAAATTGCCCGAACGTGAGAAAGCTCCCCAAAAAGAACCGGAAGAAAAAGGGTTGCTGAGTTGGATTAAAAAGATTACCCGGCCGATCCGGGGCAGCGAGACCGACACGTATTGACGATTCAGGGGAAAGACTAACCCTTCGGGGTGGTTTATTGCCAAGTATGCAGTTCTTATATAACGAAAAGACACCACCGACCGATAATATGCTAAGTCAGGGCTACCGATTTGAGATACAGGACGACAAGCCTCCAACCATCATCAAAGTGGTTGGCGTAGGGGGCATGGGCGGAAATGCCGTTAAGCACATGGTCAATACGGGAATGCAGGATGTCGATTTCGCCGTCTGCAACACCGATCGGCAAGCGCTCATGAGCAACCCCGTTAAGGTGAAATTGCAACTCGGTGACGGTTTGGGGGCTGGTACCGAAGCCAAAGCGGGCGAGGATGCGGCCCGCGCGAGCATCGACGAAATTCGGAATCTGCTGGCTCCACCGACCAAGATGGTGTTCATCACGGCGGGTATGGGGGGCGGCACCGGCACGGGCGCGGCCCCGGTGGTGGCCGAAGTGGCCCGCGAGATGGGCTTGCTAACGGTGGCCGTCGTTACGTCGCCGTACTGGTACGAAGGAACCGATAAAAAGGAGCAGGCGCTGGAAGGCATTGAAAAACTCCAGAAAAGCTGCGATACGGTCTTGGTCGTGCTGAACGATAAGCTGGCTGAGCTGTATAGCGAACTGACCTGGACCGAAGCCTACGCACACGCCGATAACGTGCTGGCCAACGCTGTTAAGAGCATTGCCGAGATTATTACCACGCAGGGCGACATCAACGCTGACTTTGCCGACGTCAAGAAGGTGCTCGAACGCGCTGGTCAGTCGGTGATGGGATCGGCCGAAGTAGGGGGCGAAGACCGCGCCCTGCGCGCTATCGAAGCTGCGCTGAATTCGCCCTTGCTCAACGATCACGACATTAGGGGGGCCAAGCGCATCCTGCTGACCATCGCGTCGAGCAAGGACCACGCGATGAAGCTCAAAGAGCAGATGGCTATTTCGGAACACGTAGCCAAGAAAATTCAGGCCGAAGCCAAGATGTTTAAGTTCGGGGCGATCACGGACAACACGCTGGGCGAAAGTCTGCGCGTGACGGTGATTGCGGCCGGCTTTAATGCGTCGAACACCTTGACCGAGCAGTTGAAAGGAGTGGTCGACAACACCGAACCGGTACTAAAGGCAACGGTCGACGCAGAAACGCCGGTTGTCAGCGAACAGCCGGCCGACAGCGCAGTGCCGGAATTAAACGACGTTCAATCGGAATTCGAAGCCATGCCAACGGTGGTCGACGAGCCGGTCGATCAGCCGATGGGCGTAACGGTGCCGGCCAAGGAAGAAGAATTGACACCGACCGGCTACGCGAACGGTGCAGCGACGATTCGGCCCGATTCGTACATCAGTCCCCGTAAAGCGGATACCTACCAGATGGATACGCTTGAATTGCTGGACGTGGCCGACCGCCCCAGCGATGCGGATTTGGTCAAGAAATTGGTTGAGTCGTTCGTTAAGAATGGCTACCAGGCGGCCGAACTGGACAAGCCGGCGTTTGAACGGAATAAAACCGATTTGTATCCCATTTCGATGCTGGCCGAGCACGAGTTCGTCCGCTCGAAGCTAAACGAATAACGAAAGCAGCGCTGTAACTTAGCAGTTCATAGATTGACTAAAGGGCTTTCGTGCACGAAAGCCCTTGTTTTTTATGGCAATTTACACCGATGTACGCGACGCGCTGCTGGCGCAGGAGCAGCCCGAACGGGCGTCGTTCGCGGCTCGTTTCTTCCAGGCCAAGCCCGGTCACTACGGCGAAGGCGATCAGTTTCTGGGTTTGTCAATGCCTCAGCAGCACGCCGTGGCTAAGCAATTCATCGCCTTGCCGCTCGACGAGACGGAGCAATTAGTACGCGATGCCTACCACGAGTGCCGCATGACGGGCCTGCTGATCTGGGTGTATCAAGCGCGGGATGGGCGAAAAGGCGGGTTCGCGTCACGCCCGACCGGGTCGCGAACGGCCATTATGGAGCGGTATCTAGCGAATCGGCAGCACGTTAATAATTGGGATTTAGTAGACTCGTCGGCGACGGCGCTCGTGGGCGAAACGCTGCTAACCGACGACCGGTCGCTGCTCTACGAACTGGCTGCCGACAACCACCTTTGGACGCAGCGCATTGCGTTGGTAGCAACGCTGGCGTTTATTCGCAAGGGGCAGTTCGCCGACACGTTCGCGCTAATTGAACAACTCTTTACCAGCCCACACGCCTTGGTGCAGAGCGCCATTGGCTGGATGCTGCGCGAAGTCGGCAAACGCAACGAAGCCGCGCTGGAAGAATTTCTGCACGATCACATTCGCTCGCTGTCGCGCCTGGCGCTGCGGAATGCTATTTACCGGTTCGACGCGGTTCGCAAGCGGTATTATCTGGACTTGTAAGTGACGGGATTGGTCCGGGTACTTTGTATCTTTACGATCCGTTTAGGCCAATGACACCGCCCGCAAACGGTCCTTTATTCAGCAACACTATGTCTTGGTTCGTCCGAAAAGATAAGGGCATTCAGACACCGACCGAACTCAAGCGGGAAGCCCCCGACGGTCTGTGGTATCAGTGCCCGAACTGCAAAAAAGCTATGCACACGCGGGAACATAAGCTCAGTGCCTACACCTGCGTGCACTGCAATTACCACGAGAAAATTGGTTCCGAAGCGTATTTCTCAATTCTATTCGACGATAACACGTTTACCGAACTGGATGCGAATATGACCTCAGCCGATCCACTTCAGTTCGTTGATACCAAAGCGTACCCGGCCCGCGTGCGGGCAACCATCGACAAGACCGGCTTGAAAGACGCGGTGCGGACGGCTTACGGGTCCGTGAACGGCCTGACCGTAACCGTGGCCGTCATGGATTTCAATTTCATCGGCGGCTCGATGGGATCGGTGGTGGGCGAGAAGATTGCCCGCGTGATTGACCATGCCATTGCCGCCCGGACGCCCTTCCTGATGATTTCCCGGTCGGGGGGAGCACGGATGATGGAAGCCGGTTATTCGCTCATGCAGATGGCCAAAACGTCGGCGAAACTGGCCTTGTTGGAGCAGGCCAAATTGCCTTACGTGTCGCTGCTGACCGACCCGACAACGGGGGGCGTCACGGCTTCCTACGCCATGTTGGGCGACTTCAACATTGCCGAACCCGAAGCCTTGATTGGCTTTGCCGGCCCGCGCGTTATCCGCGAGACCATCGGCAAGGACCTACCCAAAGGGTTCCAGAGTGCCGAATTCGTGCTGGAACACGGCTTCCTTGACTTCATCGTGGATCGAAAGGATTTGAAAGATAAACTGGCAAATCTGTTTAGGCTGTTGCAATAAGTAATGCGCTTAATCTCTCATCCGGTTCTCTGCAACTATTACGTGACGTACCGCTGTAACGCCACGTGTAGTTTCTGCGACATTTGGGAGCGGCCGTCGCCTTACGTTACCCTCGACAACGCCCGCCAGAATCTGCGCGACTTGAAGCGATTGGGCGTTCGGGTGGTGGATTTTACGGGGGGCGAGCCGCTGCTGCACCGCCAACTGCCCGACCTACTCCAGGAGGCCAAACGGATTGGCCTGATTACGACCGTCACGACCAACGCGCTGCTGTACCCCAAACGGGCTGAGCAACTGCGGGGCTTGATCGACATGCTCCATTTTTCGCTCGATTCGCCGGTGGCCGACGAGCACGACCGTTCGCGGGGCGTCCGCTGCTTCGATAAGGTAATAGAGTCTATCGCCCTGGCTCGGCAGTTGGGCGAACGACCGGACATTCTATTCACGGTGTTTGAGCACAACGTGCATCAGATCCGGCCGATGTACGAGCAAATCTGCCAGCCCAACGGGCTGGTGCTAATTCTGAATCCGGTGTTTGATTACAACGCCGTTGATACGGGCGGACCGCTGTCGGACGGGGCGTTACGGGAAATGGCGCGCTGGGGACGGCAGAGAAACGTGTACCTGAACGACGCGTTTCTGCAACTCCGGCGCGACGGTGGCAACCACATTGACCGGCCCGTTTGCCGGGCGGGCAGCACGACCGTCGTCATTTCCCCAGAAAATAGATTGGTTCTCCCTTGCTACCACTTAGGTTTAAAAGAGTTTGCCATCAACGACGACCTGTTCGCGCTCTATCAAAACGCTGAAGTACAGCAATTGGTGGCCTTAGAAGGCCGCTTGCCCGCCTGCGAGGGCTGCGCCATCAATTGCTACATGCAGCCCTCGTTCGCCGTTGAACTCAACAAATATTTTTGGAAAGCCTTACCGAGTACGCTCAAGTACAACTGGGTAAAAGGTACCTGGAAGCAGTTGCTGTAATCACCGCTTGAGCACCTTGCGAACCAGTACTCGCCCACCCACGTTGGCCGATACCACGTACAAACCCGGCGATAAACTGCTCAGGCTAATGATTTGCTCATGACGCCGGGCCGTTCGGCCAAAGCGCTGTTCGTGTAGGCTACGACCGCTGGCATCGAGCAGTTGAACGGTCGCCGTAGCCGGATTGCTGGTTTGAATAACAACCTGCAAGCGGTCGTCAACCGGATTGGGAAACACGGTTAATTGCATGTCTGCGTCCAATTCGTTGGGCAGAGCCGTTACAATGGAGCCGGCGTTGTCAACCCTCGCCGGTTCGTAAGGCGGAACAACGCCGGGCGTACCAGGACGGTCCTCCACAATCAGCGGTAATTCGTGCGTGGTTTGGCTAATGAGATTGCCCCGGCGGTATTCGTTGATCGTTATCGCTACGCTGTAGTAACCCTGCTGCGTAGGCGCGTCCCAAACCAGTTCGCCGGTGCGGGCGTTCAGCTTAAACGTACCCTGGCGCGTTAGGTCGTTGGGAAACTGATACGCATCGACCGGCTGCTGACTGCATCCACTCGGGTTTGGGGTGGTTTGAGGTCTGGCCAACGTATAAACAACGCTATCGCCATCGGTATCCGGCGCGGCTAACGACAAAACGGCCCTCTGGTTGATACCAACCCGGAAACCGGATGCCGGAATGGACGGCTCCGGCGTTTGGTTGGTTGCCGAATTCGTACTGAGTGTCGTCGAGACGGTAAATAATTGAGACCCCGCGTTCGGAATGTTCTGGGCAAGGGTGCGGTTGGGAACGGCGGTTGTTAAGGTGTAAATACCCGGCCCGGCGTAAGTGTGCGTCGTTCGGTAAACATTGACGCTGGTCGTGCGGTCGCTCAGAAGCCGACGCGCTTGTCGGGACACCGCCTGCGTACTGCCGTCGCCGAAGCAGACCGTCAATGTACTGGCTTCATTGGCCGCGGCTGTTCCCTGCACTTCGTCGTAGTAAACCGTAACGGTGATTTCATACGTTGAGGCCGTTGTCGAAATTGACCGGGCTTGAATGAAGCCGCCCCGCAGGTGAGATGCATTGGCTTGTAAGCTAAGCAGCGTTAGGCACAGCAGTGTAACGATTTTCATACAGGTTAACGAGATAAAAAGCGCTAGGTTTATCTTGATAACTGCAAATTGATAGATTGCTGTATGATTAACTATGGATAATTCGTAAACGGCTTTAACTACTCATCATCAATGCTTTATACGGCTAATCAAGTTGCCCAATTACCCGCTGAAGGGTTCCGCTACTTGCTTGTAGCTATCAACGACCACGTCCTGACGATTACGCTCAACCGGCCCACCAAGAAGAACGCGCTCAACCCGCCGATGCTGACTGAACTGGCGTTTGCGCTGGCCTACGCGCACCATACCCATGACGTTTGGCTGGTAATCCTATCGGCCGTAGGCGATACGTTCTGCGCCGGTATGGATTTGCGGGCCTTATCGGCGGGCGATGTTGAAACCGCGACCCTACCCGAGCCGTCCGGGCCGGTGCGGTTGGGCGAGTTAATGGCGGGTTTGCACAAGCCTTGCATTGCGCGGGTGCAGGGGCCGGTTTACGCCGGTGGATTTCTGCTCGTCGGCGGTAGCACCTACGTCGTCGCGGCCGAATCAGCGACGTTTAGCTTGCTGGAAGTCAAACGTGGACTATTCCCGTTTCAGGTGCTGGCCGTGCTGCTCGACCTGATGCCCGCCCGACCGGCGCTTGACCTGTGTCTGCGCGCCCGGACTCTGTCTGCCACCGACGCGCGGGCCGTTGGCTTGGTGACGGACGTGGTACCGGTCGATGCCTTAGACGCGGCCGTAACAAACCTGAGCAACGAGTTAAAACAGTTCTCGCCTACGGCCATGCAGTTCGGGTTACGGGCGTTCCAGGAATTGAAACGCTTGCCGTCCAATGAACAGCAGGCGTTTTTATACGAGCAGTTTCAGCAACTTCAACAAACGCCCGACGCCAAAGAAGGCATGGCCGCTTTTTTGGAGAAGCGAGCGCCGAAGTGGGGTATGTAGCCTGGACGGTCACGTCCGGGAGCGTAGGCTATTTGTTTCACTCCCGGACGCGGCCGTCCAGGCTACGCGCTCACTGGCACTTCCTCCGCGTATCAATAATACTCTGAATTTTCCAAGCTCCGCCGACGCGCACGAGCGTGAACGCGTTAGCCCCGCAGTGGCTTTGCTGGCCGTTGTAGTAAAAGGCGTAGGGCGTCCAGGCGGTGGCTAAGTCGCCGTCAATCTTAACGTCCATGCCCGACAGGCGCTCGTCTAACGCGCCAGCTTTGGCCTTGCCGACGGATGCAATAAGGCTGGTAATGGCATCCTCGCGGACGGATACGTCACCTTGCTTGTTAACGACCGTTTGCAGTTTTGCGCTGGGCAGGAACACGGCTTTTAACACCGTTGAGTCGGCCCGCTTCATGCCGTCGAATAGCTGCGTGATGACCACTTTCACGGCGGCCTCGTCGGTAGACGTTTGCGCAAACAGAGACTGGGCTACCAACAGACTCGTTAGAACGAATGCGTAGTTCATGCAACGCGTTGATTCCGGCCGATAGCGAAATACAGCAAGGCCCCAATGACGTTCAGGAAAAGAATGATAACGACCCAAATTAACTTGTCATTCGACCCGCGGAAGTTGCTCCGAACCACATCCACCAGCGCGATGATTGGAAGCAGAAACAGCAAGCCTAACGCAATAGAAATCAATAGCAGTTCTTGTGCGCCTAAACCTAAGAGTGCATACATGGCTGAGTGAGGAAAAACCTAAACGGTTGCAGAAACCGTTTAGGTCTGATGTGGCTAAATATACTGATTCACAATCATCTCGTACAGTTCCTGCTTGCCGCTGATCTGCTTTGGCTCGCCATTGGTCAGGGCGTACTGACGTAAATCGTCCAGTGTCAATTCGCCCCGCTCGAAGCGCGCGCCCTCACCCGAGTCGTAGCTGGCGTAGCGCTCCGCCCGCATCTTCCGGTACGGTGATTTGTCCAAAATCGCTTCGGCCGCGATGGCCGCCCGCGCGAAGGTGTCCATGCCGCCAATGTGGGCAATGAACAGGTCTTCGAGATCGGTGGAGTTCCGGCGCGTTTTGGCATCGAAGTTTACTCCGCCCGACTTAAAGCCGCCCGCTTCCAGGATTACCAGCATCGCTTCAGTCAGTTCGTACACGTCGACGGGAAACTGGTCGGTATCCCAGCCGTTTTGGTAATCGCCCCGGTTGGCGTCGATGCTGCCGAGCATGTTGTTATCGGCGGCTACCTGCAACTCGTGCGCGAAGGTGTGGTTCGCCAGCGTGGCGTGATTGGTCTCAACGTTTAATTCAAAATCGTCCTGCAAGCCGTAGCGATTTAGAAAACCAACGACCGTAGCCGCGTCGAAATCGTACTGGTGCTTGGTCGGCTCCATTGGCTTCGGCTCGATATAGAACGCGCCCTGGAAACCTTGCTTGCGGGCGTAGTCGCGGCAGATTTGCAGAAACTTACCGAGGTGCTCGGTTTCGCGCTTCATGTTGGTGTTGAGCAGCGACATGTACCCTTCGCGACCACCCCAAAAGGTGTAGCCCCGGCCGCCGAGTTCGATGGTTGCGTCGATGGCGTTTTTGACCT
>CAXUEB010000044.1:23365-23610 GCA_964249775.1 uncultured Spirosoma sp. | reverse complement strand
GTAGGCCCGGATCGCCTTGCGGTAGCTCGAATCAGCGTCGGTTAGTTTGCCCGTCATGGCCAAATACCGCCCCTGCTCCGTGTGGATTAGTCCCCGCAGTTGCCCGTTGTCGGCCGCGGGCAGCAGACGTTCGGCCAACGCCAGACTTGCCAGGGCCGCATCGTACCGATTCATTGCCCCCAGGATGGTGGCTTTTCGCTGGTGAAGCGTCGATAGCGTCCGTTCGACGGCTTCCGGGTTAAGCC
>CAXUEB010000044.1:13474-23330 GCA_964249775.1 uncultured Spirosoma sp. | reverse complement strand
ACTGGGGCGCGTACAGAATGGCTTTGTCAACGTCGGCAAGGGCTTCGGCGTAGGCTTTGCGAAAAAAGAGCAGATCAGCCCGTTGCGCGTAGGGCATGAACTGAATCGTGTCGGGGGCATAGTCAATCGCCTTTTGCAGATCGCCCAGCGCGCCTTCCCAGTCGCGCCGGAATGCTTTCTGGTTAGCCATTTGCTGGTAGGTCGTGGTAACCTGCCGGTTTGGTTTAGGCAGGCTTTCGAGCGTGAGGGCACCCGTCTCGACGAACGCTACGCGGAGCGCGTCTTTACCGTAAAAATCACGGTTGAGCGGTTCGGGAAGCTGGTTTTGTTGAACCGACAACGTTTGTAACTTCGGCGCATCCAGCAAGGCAACCGGCAACTCCGTCAGCAAGTTCTGCGACAAGTAAAGCCCCTGCCAGAGTACGCCCTTCCAATCCAGCGCGGGCAGGTGGTCAAGCTTACAAGCGGAGAGTTGCAAGTTAATTAACTGCTTCAGGCGGGCAGCTTTGGTTAACACGTCGTCGGCATCCAACTGCGGCTGGTGCTGGAGACTCAACCGCCGGAGCCGGGTGCAGTAAACGATGCTGTCGGGCAACTGCCGAAGGCCACCGGCCGTCTCGTCCGGCCGCCCGACGACGCTTAACTCCGTTAAGTTCATTCGACCGATGCCTTCCGGCAAGCCTTCCAGTCGGTTGCGCGTTAAGGTTAACGTAGTTACCTGTTGCCACCCGCCGACGCTGTTCGGTAAGGCAATTAGCTCGTTGTCGTCCAAGGCAACGTACTGAAGCTCCGTCAGCTTGCCGATGTCATCGGGCAACAGCCGCAACCGGGTTTTACTGATTCGCAGATACTTCAGCTTCGTCAACTGGCCAATCGACGCGGGTAACTGCGTGATGGGCAGCGCGTCGAGCGTTAAGTTAATCAATCGACGCAGGGCACCGAAATCATCGGGCAATGCCGTTAGCTCGTTGGCCCCGATGTCCAGCAGCCGCAGGTTTGCTAACCGCGTCAGACCGGCGGGTAACGCCCGCAACCGATTCTTACCAATCCACAACGTCCGGAGCGAATCCAACTGACCAAGGCTGCTGGGTAAGGCGGTAAGCTGGTTATTGCTTAGGGTTAGCGTATGCAGGTTTCGTAGTTTGCCCAGCTCATCGGGCAGCCGTTCGAGTTGGTTGCTGCCGACTGCGAGTTCGGTTAATTGCGTTAGCCGGGTCAGCGAAGCAGGCAGTTGGGTAAGTTTGTTTTCGCCGGCCTGCACCACCGTTAGCTGCCTTAACTGGCCTATCTCCTCCGGCAAAGCCGTCAGTTGATTACCACTAACCCGCAGTTGGCGCAATGCCGACATTCGACTCAGGTCCGGCAGTTGACGCAGTTTGTTTCGTTCGACCGACAACGCCTGCAAAGCCGTCAGTTGCGCGAACGTGGCGGGCAGCGAATCCAAGCCGCAGTCGTTAACGCTCAGGTTGACCAACCGGCTCAATGCGCCCAACCGGGTGGGAAGCCGGCCCAGCGGTATGTATTCCACCCGCAACTCGGTAAGTTGGTCCAAATGGTCCAAACAATCCGGTAGTTGCGTTGGCTGTTGGCTATTGCTTACCACTAAGGTTTGCAGGTGTCGCAGCGCGCACAGGCCCGACAAGTTCAGTCCCTTGGCACTTCGGATGACGAGTCGTTCCAGGTTGACTAACCCCGCTAAGGTGCGGGCGTTTACCGTCAGGTCGTTATTGCCGATTAACTCCAAGGATTTAAGCGTTTTTAACTCGCCCAACGCCAGTTTCCGCAACGACGGATGCCCCTCGATCATCAAGGTCTCCAATCTGGTCAGTTGGCTCAGCGTCTGGTCAAACGTAGCCGTATCAATGCGGATGCCGCTCAACCTCAGCTCTTTGAGCTCACCCAAACCAGCAAACGCATCCGGTGGTAACCGCCAGTTCGGGCCACTGACCGCCAACGCGGTTAGCTGGGTCAGCGGCCTCAGATCAGGCAACGGTTGGTTGGCATCCTGCTGCCAGCGACCCAGCGTAAGCTGGAGCCGTTGAAGCGTCTTGACGCCCGCTAACGTCCGAATCGACTCGTCCCAGTTCAAATCACCCGCCGTTAGGCGAACTTCGCGTAAGTTGGTTAGCTGCCCAAGGCCAACCGGTAAGGCCACGGAGGCCGGCTCGTTTTGTCTACCCGGACCAGCCGTATACCGCAGGATGCTCAACCGTTCCAACCGCGGCCAGTCCCGAACAACCGTCATAACCGAATCGGTGCTTTCGGTCGTCAGGCCGCTTAGATTCAACGACCGGACAGCCCGCAACTGCCGTAAATTGGCCAAGCCGCCCTTTTTGAGCACAGTCCCGTCGATCGTCAGCGACTCGACCTTGCCGCCGGCCCCGGCTTTTCGGATTAAATCATTCAGGTTCGCGTAGGCGTAAGGTTGTGATGCGTCCGTCTCGGTAGCTTCCGCCGGGTTTGTTTGGTAAACGGGGTACCAGGTTGGCAATTGATCCAGTTCTGACGGGGGCCGTGCGTCAACCTGTGCCTGACTCGGTACCTGCGCAATCAGCAGCCAGCCAATGACCCATTTCCAACCGGTGAGCTTCATATTTTACGTACTTTTGTGGACGCATCTTAACCTCCGCATGAATATACAGTCATTGACGGAAACGGCCAATTCAGAATCTTTTACCGATCAAACACCCGCTCAGCAAGGCTTTTTCTTTCCCGCCGAGTGGCACCCGCACGTGGCGACCTGGCTCAGTTGGCCGCATACTGAAGCGTCGTGGACCCGCGACCGGCAGGAGTTGATGTTTCCAGCTTACGTTGACTTCATCAAGGCCATTACCGAGAGCGAGCACGTCTGCATCAACGCCCACAACGAAACGGTGATGCAGGCGGCCAAACTGCGGTTACTATCAGCCGGGGCCGACTTGAGCCGGATTACGCTCCTCGCCCACCCCACCAACGATTCGTGGTGCCGCGACCACGGTCCGGCGTTTCTGATTAATTCAGAAACAAAAAAGCGGATGATCGTCAACTGGGGCTACAATGCCTGGGGCAATAAATATCCACCCTACGACCGCGACGATCTCATTCCGATCGAGATTGCGCAGTACCGAAACTTGGAGTACGTAACGCCCGGAATTATTATGGAGGGCGGTTCGGTGGAGTTCAACGGGGCCGGCACGGTGCTGACCAGCCGGGCGTGCCTGCTCAACCAGAACCGCAACAGCCACCTCACGCCCGCCGACATTGAGCGGTACCTGTGCGATTATTACGGCGTTCAGCAGGTGCTGTGGGTGGAAGAAGGCATCGTCGGCGACGACACCGACGGCCACATCGACGACACCGTCCGGTTCGTTAACGAAGACACCGTTGTGGCGGCTTACGAAGCCAATACGAACGACGATAACTACCCGTTCTTGCAGGAGATTCACCACGAACTGCGTCAGATGCGGCTACTGAACGGCAAACCACTCACCATCGTTGACTTGCCCATGCCCGACCCCGTCGTCAGCGACGGACTGCGGCTACCCGCTTCGTACGCGAACTTTCTGATCACCAACGGCTCGGTGATTGTCCCGACGTTCCGTTGCCCCAAGGACCAAACCGCGCTCGACATTCTGGGTCAGTGCTTTCCAAACCGCAAGATCGTCGGCATCGACTCGACCGAAATCATCTGGGGCCTGGGTAGCTTTCACTGTTTGAGTCAACAGGAGCCGAGCGTTTGACCCATGTACGACAACAAAACCTTCCGCTCTGTCACGAACACGACCAACGGCGAAGTAGGCGGAGACACCGTATTTCACTACCACCAACAGGACCGGATTGTCTGGGCCGAATACGCCGGGGGAGCCATCGTGCGGGGCTTTCTGATTGCTACCGTGCAGGCCGACGACCGCTTGGACATGCGCTACCAGCACGTCAACAGGCGGGGCGAGTTAATGACCGGCCGCTGCCACTCGACGCCCGAACGCTTGCCCGACGGCCGCCTGCGCCTGCACGAACGCTGGCAATGGACCAGCGGGGACGAATCCTCCGGCGAATCCATCGTTGACGAAGTGCCGCCTATTTCCTGAACGAATCATGCGCATCAGCTTAGCTACGTTGATTATGGTTTTGGCAACCGCCTGCGTCCCGCAGAAACAACTCTCGGCCGAACTGCAACCCCGCCTGCTGCGGGCCGACAATCTGGAAGAAATGGTTAGTCGGCGCGACGAACGGCTGATGGCGTATTCGCTAACCAGCTACGATAAACAAAACAAATTCGTCGGCGTCGTGAACGGCGGCGGGGGCGTTCAACCGGTACAGAAAGGTGAGAAAATCGACCTTCAAACGGCCGGTCCGCAGCAGGCGCAGCCCATCCGCCTATCCATGCCCCGCGGAGGTAAAATCGTGGCTTCGCTGGTCTTGATCGAAATCGACGACTACAACCGGGCCAAGGCATTGCTCGATCAGATGCGCCGGGTGCACAACGTCGTGGCGGGGCCGGCCGCCTGGCTGCTGACGGCGACCGAAATTCTAACGCCCCCGCTTCAGCGGTCCGATTAAGTACGTAGCGGCCGGATTGGCCGCGTCGGGCGTCGGTTTGAAACTCGTTGACCAGTTCGACGACGATGACCTGCTCGGCCAAACCAGCGTGGAACTATCCGACGCGTCGGTGCGAAAAAACGGTTGGCAACGGGTGCAAGTACCGGCCGTTTTTACCGGGCAGAACCTGCGCGACCCGTTTGCTTACCGGCTGGAATACGACGTGCGGCTGCAAACGGCCAAAATCCGTCCCGCCCGCCAATAAGCCTACCGGCCATTCGTTGTTCTATAACGAATGTTTTTGCCCTTGTATCCGTTTTATTCGTATTCAGTAACCACCTACTTCGACGCTATGCGCCACCTTACAGGCGGTTTTTTGCTGGCCTTCCTTGTCGCTGCCTGCAAAACCGCTACGCCGGTTGTTCAGCAAACGCCCCCGCCCCCCGTTATTTTAACGCTGGGCAACAAAGCGTTTACGACCGACGACTTTTTCCAGTCGTTTACCAAAAATCAGCTTTCGGCCGATTCTGCCCAGCGGACCGACGTCAAAGAGTATTTTGATCTCTACACCAACCTTAAACTAAAGGTCCTGGCCGCCGAAGCTCGCGGGCGCGACACGACCGAAGGCTTCCGGGAAGAGATGAATACCTACCGCAAGCAACTGGCCCAGTCGTACCTGACGGACAAAGTTTTGGTCGAATCGCTGACGGCCGAAGCGTACCAGCGGATGCAGGAGGAAGTGAGCGCGTCGCACCTGCTGCTATCGGTGCCCGAAGACGCGGCCCCCGCCGACACGCTCGCGGCTTACGAGCGGGCACAGGCTTTGCGCAGCCGGGCGCTGGCGGGCGAGGATTTTGCCAAACTGGCCCGCGAGGACTCGCAGGACCCTACGACGGCAACCAACGGCGGCAACTTAGGTTATTTTACGGCGTTCGCCTTGGTGTACCCCATCGAAACGGCGGCTTACACGACGCCCGTCGGGCAGGTGTCGATTCCCGTTCGGACGCGGTTTGGCTACCACCTCGTGCGGGTCAACGACCGGCGACCCAGCCGGGGCCGCGTGCGCGTGGCCCACATTCTGGTGCGCATTAGTCCGGGAGCTGACGTGACCGGGCAGCAGGCCGCCCAGAGCCGCGTCGAAGCCGCCTACGCGCGTTTGCAGAAGGGTGAATCGTTCGAGACGGTTTGCCGGGAGGTGTCCGATGATGCGACCTCGAAGACCAACGGGGGCCTGTTGCCCGCGTTCGAGACGGGCCGGCAGGTGCCCGCGTTTGAAGAAGCCGCTTTCGCCTTGGCCAAGCCCGGCGATCTGTCGCGGCCCGTGCGGACCAACTACGGCTGGCACATCCTGAAATTAGTGGACCGGCAGGGTTTGGGTTCGTTCGCGGACCTCGCCCCGGCCCTGCGGCAGCGCGTTACGACCGACACCCGCGCCGACCTCTTGCGGCAGGCTACGCTTCAACGGCTACGGGAAGAATACGCCGTGCGCGAACGGCCCGAAACGCTCGCGGCTGCGTTTGCCCAGGCCGACAGCAATTTGCTGCGGGGCCAGTGGCGCTATACCGAGCCGCTCGATGCCTCTTTGCAGGACAAGGCCATCGTGACCATCGTCGACCGGCCGTACACGACGAACCAGTTTTTCGCGTACGTCCGCCAGCGGCAGCAGCCCCAGCGCCGAGCGAACGACGGGCGCAGCCAAGTCACGCCAACCCCGTCGGGTTCGCCAGCCGTAGCCATGCGCCGGCTGTTCGACCGCTTCGTGGGCGATCAGTTGATTGCAACGGAAGAAGCCAACCTCGAACGCAAATACCCAGAATTCCGGGCGCTGCTCGGCGAAATTCGCGACGGCGTTCTGCTTTCGCAGGAAATGGAAGCCAATGTCTGGGAACGATCGACGACGGATTCGACGGGTCAGCGGCAGTTTTTTGAGCAGAATAAAGACAAATACCGCTTCCCCGAACGGGCCGTGGCCACGGTAATCGTCGCCCAGAACGACCAATTGCTGCAAGAGGCCCGCCAGATGCTGGGCGGCAAAGCGCCTTACGCCCTCCGGCGCTCGGCCCCCGACCTACCCTACGCCAACGGCCAGACGACCCTGACGCCCGCCCTGCGCGAAACGTTGTTGGATGTGCTCGTCACGATGGGCCGGAACCCCGATTACGTGGTGGAAGTGAGCGGCTCGCACGACCCTACCGAGCGCGATACAGTATCAGCCGGTCGTATTCGGGCGGTGGTCGATCACCTGCGGCAGAACGGGATTGCCCTGAGCCGCATCACCGAAAAAGATTACCAGGGGGCGCGTCCCGGCCGGCCAGCGACCGACGGCGCGGCCCAGCGCCGGGTGCAGTTTCGGTTTTTTAGCAACGCCAAAACCGACGTAGCGAAGGTGCTCAGTGGGGGTAGCCAAGCCGCAACGAGCGATTCGCGGTCGGAAAGCCGCACCTCCGGCGATCCGGCGGTTGTTGTTACCGAAGGTCAGTTCGTGCGGGGTGCAAATCCGTACGTCGATGCCGTTGAGTCGTGGAAAGCAGGGACAACCACCTTTAAGCGCAATAACAAGTCGGTGACCGTCACCATTGACCGTATTGAACCGGCCCGGCCCAAAACGTTCGCCGAAGCGCGGGGTTCGGTGATTAACGATTACCAGGCCGTGCTGGAAAAACAGTGGCTGGCGCAACTCCGGCAGCAGTACCCGGTAAAGGTCAACGAGGAAGAGATTCGTCGGTTGGCGAAGTAGCTCCCGGCGTTCTCTAAGCGGCCGATTTAAGTGGGCCGCTCAGAGAAGAGAACACTTAAAATTCGTTAAAACACAGGCCATTTGCCTGTCTGTTCGTATCTTTAAACCCATGAAAAAGACACTCATTAGTAGCCTTGTCGTTTTGGTTGGCTGGCTGCTGACGGCTCCCGTATTCGGGCAGGGTCAGGGCATTAGCCTCAACAAAATCATTGCGAAGGTTGATAATTATTACGTTCTGCGATCGGACTTGGAAGAATCGATCCAGTCGTACGTTGGTCAGAATCAGACGCCCCCGCAAAAGTGCCAGTTGCTGGAAAGCTTAGTCATCAACAAGATGATGCTGGCCAAAGCCGAAATTGACTCGGTCGTCGTTGAGGAGAAACTGGTCGACAGCGAACTGGATTCGCGGATGCAGTATATGGCCCAGCAATTCGGCTCGGAGAAAAACATTGTCGAAGCCTACGGCAAGAGCTTGGAGATGCTTAAAAGCGAACTGCGGCAGCAGGTAAAAGATCAGAAGATCGTCCAGAAGATGCAGCAGAACATCACGAACGACGTGAAGGTGACACCCCGCGAGGTTCGTAAGTTCTTTGATGCGATTCCCAAAGATAGCCTGCCCTACATGCCCGCCGAGGTGGAAGTTGGTCAGGTTGTCCGCTTCGCCAAGCCGACCAAAGAGCAAAAGGAAGCCCTGCGCCAACGCTTGGTCGATCTCAAGAAGCGCGTCGAAGCCGGCGAAGACTTTGCCAAATTAGCCAAAGAAAACTCCGAAGACGTTGGTTCGGCCGAGAAAGGGGGCGATCTGGGCTTTGCCAAGCGCGGTATGATGGTGGCCCCCTTCGAGGGTGCGGCCCTGAAGCTGAAACCCAACGAGCTATCGGACGTCATCGAATCGGACTTCGGCTTGCACCTGATTCAACTGCTCGAAACGCGCGGGGCCGAGTACCACGCCCGCCACATTCTGCTCCGGCCCGATTACAACCGCTTGGACCTGACCGGCCCGACCAAGTACTTAGACAGCCTGCGGGCGCTGGTTCAGATCGACTCGCTCAAGTTCGACAAAGCCGCTAAAGAGTATTCGGAAGATAAAAACACGGCCGACGCGGGTGGTTTGCTGCGCGATCCGCAGTCGGGCAGCAGCCGGCTGGCAATGGACGGCACGATGGAATACGCCCTGTACAGCCTGCTCGATACGATGCAAGTGGGCAGCGTTTCGGCTCCCCTGCCTTACCGGACCGAAGACGGCAAAAGCGCGGTACGATTATTGTACTTCAAGACCAAGACGCCACCCCACACGGCCGACTTCAAAGTGGACTTCGAGAAGTTGCAGAACATCGTGCTCCAGAATAAAAAGAACCGTGCCATCGACGACTGGTTCCGCAAATCGGTCAGCGACGTGTACATCACCGTCGATCCCGACTTTCAAAGCTGCCGCATCTTCGGCACGACCCAGAACAGCGCAGCCAGTTTAGGCAGCGGTAATTAGCCGAGCCACCAGCGCGGTTATAAAGTTGTCAGGTTGTAAAGTTTTTCTTACGCGCAGCCTGACAACTTTATAACTTTACAACCTGACAACTTTACAACTCATCAATTGTGCCTTATTCATCCGACGTAGCGGCTGCCGAAGCCCTAACCCAATCGTACCAAAAGCTCAAAACCGAAATCTCCAAAGTCGTTATTGGTCAGGATGACACCGTCCGGCTGCTGCTGACGGCCATTTTCTGCCAGGGTCACTGCCTGCTGGTCGGGGTGCCGGGACTGGCCAAAACGCTGCTCATCCAAACCATCGCGGGCGCGCTCGACTTAGAATTTAATCGAATTCAGTTCACGCCCGACCTGATGCCGTCGGACATTCTGGGTTCGGAAACGCTCGATCAGGAGCGCAACTTTAAGTTTATCAAAGGCCCCGTTTTTGCCAACATCATCCTGGCCGACGAAATCAACCGGACGCCCCCAAAAACGCAGTCGGCCCTGCTCGAAGCCATGCAGGAATACGCCGTCACGATTGCCGGGCAGAAGTACGGGCTGGGGCGACCGTTCTTTGTTTTGGCCACCCAGAATCCCATCGAACAGGAAGGTACGTATCCCCTGCCCGAAGCGCAGTTGGACCGGTTCATGTTTAATATTTACTTGGATTACCCGTCGTACCAGTCCGAGTTAGACATTGTCAAGAACACGACCTCCGACAAACGACCGGAGGTGCAGCGGGTCATTACGGGCGAAGAAATCCGGGAGTTTCAGCAGTTGGTGCGCCGGGTACCGGTCGTCGACAACGTCGTCGAGTACGCCGTGAAGCTGGTGCACAAAACCCGGCCCAATACCGACATGGCCGCTCCCGACGCGAATCAGTATTTCGAGTGGGGCGCCGGCCCGCGGGCGTCGCAGGCGCTCATTCTGGCCGCCAAGTGCAATGCCCTCCTGACGGGTAAGTATTCGCCGGATATTGAAGACGTGCGGGCTGTCGCCATGCCGATTCTGCGCCACCGCGTCGTCCGTAACTTCAAAGCTGAAGCCGAAAACATTTCGGTTGAGCAGTTGATCAAGCGGTTGATGTAAGTAGAGGGCGTAGAGAGTGTAAGAAGTAAAAGAGGGGTAGGGTGT
>CAXUEB010000044.1:12140-13464 GCA_964249775.1 uncultured Spirosoma sp. | reverse complement strand
GGCAGCGGAACCCCATTACACCCTACCCCTCTTTTGCACCTTACGCTTATCTAATCATTCTCCTTCTTCGTCTTTCCCAGATAATCGTCGTCACCCATGCCGGTCGAATCGTCTTCGACGCCGGTCGGCTTCACGTTTTCGGTTTCAATACCGACTAAAAAGCCGTTACCGCCGGCTTCTGCTTCGTCTTTGCCGTGGTAGGCCTGCCCCTCACTTTGATTTGATTCCATGTTGTATCGCTGGTTTTGTGTAATCATACAACTTGAAATTAACGGCGGGGTTAGCACGAATTAGCGTTTCAAGCGCCAAATCGACTCAGCGGCCACGCGAATACCGATCGACTGACCCACGTACAGGTCTGCGCGCGTGGTCGACAAACGCAAGCGCACGTAACGCGCCAACGCTATCTCTACTTCTACTTCATAGTGGCTTCCTAAGAAGTACACCGCCCGGACGGTGGCCCGGACGCCCGCGTCGTCCAGCCGGACCTGCTCGGGCCGTAGGCTAACGTGGCCACTCGGTTCTCCAGGTGCGGCCAACCCCAAAGCGGGTAGGTCATTCCCGTTTAGCACGTTAACCGGTCCTGTCATGCGGGCTACGTAAGCCGTGGCCGGTTGCTGATACACGTCAACGGGCGTTCCAAGTTGCACCAATTTACCCCCGCGCAGGATGCCCAGCGTGTCGGCGATGGACAGGGCGTCGGTCACGTCGTGCGTCACAAATAGGCAAGCGGTGTTGTCGTGTCGGACCAGATTGAACAGCAAATCGCGCACAACGAGCCGGTTGGGCAGATCAAGGTGACTGAACGGCTCGTCTAAGAGCAAGACGGCGGGTTTGTCGGCCACGGCGCGGGCAATGGCGGTGCGTTGCTTCTCGCCCCCCGAAATCTGCTTGGGCGTTCGTTCCTCTACGGCCGTCAAACGGCAGAGCTTGAGCAGTTCAGCCACTCGAAAATCACGGTAGCGTTTCTCAAAGAAGCGCAGGGCGTACGCGATGTTTTCGCGCACCGACACGTTCGGCATGAGTTGGTATTCCTGATGCACGAGCCGAATCTGCGGATGACCCGCCACCAGCACCTCGCTCGGCCCCGGCACGCGCTCGCCGTTTAACCGAACCTCGCCCGCGTCGGCGTCGGTCAGGCCTGCCAGCAGACTCAGCAAGGTACTTTTGCCCGAACCGCTTTCGCCCACCAGCGCCAGGATATGCCCGGCTCCGAGCGCCAGCGAAACGGGGCGCACGGCCGGTCGGCCGGCAAAGGATTTGGTGAGTTTATGGGCGGTGAGCATCAACGTAGCCCGGACGGCCACGTCCGGGTGTGTAGGGA
>CAXUEB010000044.1:0-12130 GCA_964249775.1 uncultured Spirosoma sp. | reverse complement strand
GTCGTTCAGGATGGCGTTGTTGGCGGCGGTGTCTTTGGTTGCTACGGCCGAGCGGATGGAAAACGAACGTAGGGCGTCTTCCACCGACAGCGTTCCTTCGGCCGAATCCTTACGACCCGTGAACGGAAACGTGTCTGGCCCGCGCTGGCACTGCGCGTTGATGTTAACGCGGCTCACTAAGTTCACCAAAGGATCAATGAGCCGGGCGATGGCGTCCGTATCAGTACCGAACAGGCTCGCCTGCATTCCGTGATCGTCGGTGATGAGGTACTGAATAAACTCCTCTTCATCGTCGTAAGCCACCACCGGAATAACGGGGCCAAACTGCTCTTCGCGGTACAGCCGCATGCCTTCCCGAACCGGATACACCACGGCGGGCTTGAACAGCGACACCACCGACTCGCCACCGCCTTCGTTTACCACGGATGCCCCGCCCGCTTCAGCATCGGCGATGATGTCGGCTAAATAGTCGGTCTTGGCCGGTTCGGGCAGGGGCGTAATCTGCGCGCCGTCGGTCCAGGGCATACCGGGTTTGAGTTTGCTCACTTCGGGACAAAAGCGCTTCAGGAACTCGTCGACGATGGAGCGGTGCGCCCAAATGATTTTGATGGCCGTGCACCGCTGCCCGTTGAACGACAACGCGCCCAGCAAACACTCGTTGACGGCCACGTTGAGGTCGGCGTCGGGCAGAATAAGGGCCGCGTTCTTGGCATCCAAGCTCATAATCGACCGCAGCCGGTTGAGTTTGGGGTGCTGGCGCTGCAACTGATCGGCCACCCGGCTGGAGCCAATCAGCGTTAACACGTTTACCTTACCCGACTGCATAACGGGCGGAATTACATCGGCCCCGCGGCCGTAGAGCGAGTTAACGACGCCCTTTGGAAAGCTCGTGCGGAAGGCGTCCAACAGCGGGTAATGCAGCAGCGATCCGTGTTTGGGCGTTTTGAATAGAATCGTGTTGCCCATCAGGATGGCCGGGATAAGCGTCGTGTAGGTTTCGTTGAGCGGGTAGTTGAACGGTCCCATCGCCAGCACCACGCCGAGGGGCGACCGGCGAATCTGCCCAATGACGCCTTCTTCCATGCGGAACCGCGACGAGTTGCGGTCCATCTCTTTAAGCACGTTGATGGTATCATAAATGTATTTGACCGTTCGGTCGAACTCTTTCGTGGCGTCGGCGAGGTTTTTGCCGATCTCCCACATAATCAGGTTGATGACCAACTTCCGTTGCTCCAACATTTTGCCCACGAACGTTTCCATGCAGGCAATCCGCCCGGCGACGGCCATTTGCGGCCACTCGCCCCGGCCATTGTCGTAGGCCGCGACGGCCGCGTCCAGCGCTTCGAGCGCTTCTTTTGGACCCGTAACGGGGTAACTTCCGACGAGCTGGCGCTGCAAGGTGCCGACCGGGTTCGGTAAACAAACGGGCGAATACACCTCGGAGACCTTGCCGTCCCAGGGGCGCATCGCGCCGTTGAGCAAGTACGCGCGCTGGTGAATTGGCTCCAGTCGATAATCGGCCGGAATCTGGAATCCGTCCTGGGGAAAGAGGTCGGTTAACGCAGCGGATTGGGTAGTCGTCATGGCGTTTGCGTGGTTGTACTCAACAAAGGAGTGGTAAACGGCGGCAAACTTCACCATTCGTCAGCCGAATTGCAACCCGCCCAAACGCAAAGTTGGCACCAACGCCCGCATAGTTACCCAATACGCTAAACCCGTAACCCGTGGAAAGACAGGCGAAACCGACCTTCAACCGGCCTGTAACCGCCTATCGGCTCACCGAAGGCCGGCAACCGCTCTGAGCACCGCGTCGTGAATCGTTTCGGGCCGATTCCAGGGAATAAAATGATTTTCGCCGGGCAGCATCCGAATCGTCACCGGTGCGTTGGTCAGTACGCGTTGGGCAAAGGCCGCGTTGCCGGGCGGCACGTGCTTGTCCCGCTCCCCCTGAATGATCTCCACGGGCACCCGCACCGACGACCATAGCGGTAGCATTTGCACCAGTTCACCCCGTAGGGCGCGTATCTCCTGATTGCTAACATTGAAGGCGGCCGGCAGCAACGGGCGCACCGGAAACGCGCTCAGCAGGGGGCGAATCCACCGCCATGTTTCCAGGTCAGGGTCCAGGGCCGGTGCCACCAGGATTAAGCGGCTGACCCGGCCGGGAGAGTCCATCGCAAGCCGGGCCGCCACCGGACCGCCGTACGAATACCCCACAACCACCGCCCGGCCCGACGGGCTTACCGCGTCAATCACGGCGGCTACGGCCGCGGCCTGTTTGGGTAGCGAACGTTCCGGGCGACCCCATCCCGACTTGCCATAACCCGGCCGGTCCAAGGCAACCAGCCGCGCCCGCTGATAGAGCGTTGAATCCCGAAAAAACTGGATATACCCGTGCCAGCCGTCCGGCGAGCCGTGGATAAACACGACCACCGGCAAGGAATCGACTTCCCGAGTGGACGCTCCGGGAGTGGGTGCGTCGATGACGGCGTAGTGCACCGTTCGGCCTTCGGTTTGCAGGGTATGGAACGACGGCTTCCGGGAAACGTTCTTGAAGTACGCCGTCACCGCCCGATCCGACATTCGGACGCAACCCGAGTAACTCAGCAGAACCGCTATTCCGACGAACAAGCCCAACCGGTGGAGTGGGCAACGAAACCTTCTGATGAGGAACAGCATTCAATCTATCGTGTTGATAATGGATTATCAGCGTGTTTCGGGTAGAACCGAACGCCCGCCCGTTGGCTACTTCCCGTAGCGCACTCTGGCCGCTGCGGATTCCGCCGTCCCGGCTATGCTTAACCCCGTACCAACCCACCAAGGTTCAGATTAGTCGTTTGTTAAAACCTTTTGTCCAGACAGTTTCTTTACGGTAAGATTAATTCCAGTTTATGGCCTTTCGGAAATTTATTTATTACCTGACGCATTGGGAAACCTGGCCTTACTCGATTCAACTCGTTCCTTTAATTCCGGCTTGGTGCTGGTACTGCCTACGGTCGCGTTCGTGGTGGTTTTTTACGACGGCCAATCCCAGCCTAACGTTCGGGGGTTTTCAGGGCGAGGGCAAACGCGAAATGTACGACCAATTGCCGCCCGGCACCTACCCCGAAAGTCTGTACCTTTCTCCGACGCTATCCGTTGCGGAAGCTGAGCAACAGCTTACGGCTCGCTCGTTTACCTACCCGATTGCCGTGAAGCCCGATGTGGGCATGGCGGCCCTTTTGTTTCGCCGGATTGATTTACCCGAAGCCTTCCGGCAGTATCACCGGGCCATGCCGGTGGATTATATCGTGCAGGCGTTTGTCGATTACCCGCTCGAAGTGACCGTATTTTATTACCGCTTTCCGGGAACCGCGACCGGCACGATCACCGGCTTCGTGCGCCGGCAGTTTCTGGACGTCGTTGGCGACGGCCAATCCACGTTGTGGGACCTACTGCAATCTTACGAACGGGGCGACTTTCGGCTGGAAGAGATTCGGGCGAACCACGCGAATCAGTTAGACTACGTCGTACCCAACGGCGAACGCTACTGCTTGAACTACGCGCTTAACCTCACGCGGGGCATTGACCTGGTGAGTTTAGCCCACGAAAAAGACGCCCAGCTTCTCCGGGTGTTCGACGAGCTAAGCCACTACACAGGACACTTTTACTACGGACGCTACGACATTAAGTGTCAGTCCATCGACGACCTCAAGCAGGGCAAGAACTTTAGCATTCTTGAGTTCAACGGGGCGGGGGCCAATCCGCACCACATCTACAACAACGGCCATTCGCTTTTCCAGGCGTACCAAATCATTTTGCACCACTGGCGCGTACTGTACCAGATTTCGGCGGAGAACTACCGGCGGGGGCAGCCGCGCTGGACCTTCCGGCAGGGTTGGCAGTTTCTCAAAGCCTCCGAACAGCATTTTCAAAGACTCCGGCAGGTAGAAGCCGAACTGGCCACTACGCTGAACCCGCACGAAGCGGTTCGAGAAAACGTACCACGACTGTAAAGGATCAGATTCGGTGTCTGCGGTAACGTGTTTGTTAAAACGAATAGCCCCGCACGGATTTGTGCGGGGCTGTATTATTTGCACCGAGAGTCGGACTTTAACCTTCTTAATCTAAAGCCGATTGCATCTGGATTCAGATGCAGGAGTTGCTATGTGTATTGTTTGACCGCTTGTTGGCCCGCGAAACGGTCAAACATCGGCGCATTCACCAAGCCGATGCCGATCAGTTAGAGCGGGTCAGGCTGGCGGTCTTCGCAGATTTACGGATTCCGCCCCAGTTGCCAGAATTAGCCAGTTTAGCAGGAATGAGCCTATCCAAACTGACGGACCTCTTCCGGCAGGTATTTGGCGACAGCATTTACGCGTACTACCCAAAAGTCAGACTGGCCGAAGCGGGCTATCTGTTGCGGCAGGCCGGCTGTTCCGTTTCCGAAACCGGTTATCGGGTAGACTTCAGCAACTTGAGTCATTTCAGCCGGTTGTTTGAAAAGCACTACGGGGTTAAGCCCAAACGGTTCGCGACGGGTCGGTAAGACCCCGTAGCCCCGTTCTGGCTACAACAACCATAGATTCGGCTACAGCCCTGTTTGGGCGGGTGCGGACCTTTGTATCACAAACAAAATCACCTGTTTATGAACATTGTCATCACCGGTTCGTTGGGCCACATCGGCAAACCGCTCACCGACCAATTGGTCCACAAAGGCCACACCGTCACCGTCATTAGCAGCAAGCCCGACAAGCAAGAGACCATCGAAGCAATGGGCGCAACGGCGGCCATCGGTACGCTGGAAGACGTCAATTTCCTGACCGCCACCTTTACCGGAGCCGACGTGGTCTATACGATGGTGCCGCCCGCGAACTACCTCGATCCGAATCTCGATCTGCTGGGTTATTTCAACCGCATACAAGCCAATTACGCCCAGGCCATCCGGCAGTCGGGCGTGAAGCGGGTCGTCAATCTGAGCAGCATCGGCGCTCATCTGCCGCTGGATTCGGGCGTTACGTTCAGCGCTTACGAGACGGGTGTAAACGGACTGCCGACGGACGTAGCCATTATGCACATCCGCCCCACGTCGTTCTACTACAATTTGTACGGCTACGTGGCGATGATTAAAGGGCAAGGCTTTATCGGCACTAACTACGGTGCCGACGACGTAGTGCCCTGGGTGTCGCCCGTCGATATTGCCGCGGCCGTTGCCGGGGCCATCGAAACGCCGTTAACCGGTCGAAACGTCTGCTACGTAGCCAGCGACGAACGCACCTGTCGTGATACGGCCCGCGTCTTGGGCGAGGCCATTGGGATGCCTGATCTGGAATGGAAGATTATCGCTGACCAGGAAATGCAGGCTGGCATGGAAGCCGCCGGGATGAAACCCGACATCGTGGCCAGTTTAGTGGCCATGTACAGCACGTTGCACACCGGTTTGCTGGCCGAAGATTATTACCGCCATCGACCGGCGGTCCTGGGTAAGGTAAAGCTGGAAGAGTTCGCCAAAGAGTTTGCCGTTGCGTTTGGCCAAAGCTGAGAACAAACTTGTCTACCCGTCTGGTTTTGCCCAGTTTCGGTTCCCGGCCTGACAAAATCAGACGGGTAGACACTATCTAAAGTTAAAAATGAAAAACGCCGAACCGCGCCGAATCAAGTCAATCAGCGAATTTCTGCAACTCAGAGGGTTGCCTAAGCCCCAACACCCACTCATTAGCGTGTTGCCGTTTGAATTAGTCAAACAGGTGCCCGAACAGGAAACCAATTTAGTACTGGATTTTTATTTTGTTGCCTTGAAAAGGGCTTCCAACGCCCGGATGAAATACGGCCAGCAGGAATACGATTTCAACGAAGGCATTCTGGCTTTTATGTCGCCCGGCCAGGTTTTTCGGGTTGAGGTTGCTAAGCACGAAGTGATAAATCACTCAGGATGGTTATTACTCGTCCATCCCGATTTTTTATGGAATACCCCGCTGGCCAAAACCATCCGGCAGTACGATTATTTCAATTATTCGGTGCATGAAGCCTTGTTTCTGTCCGAGAAAGAAGAACGAACGATCATTGGCATCCTGCAAAACATTGAGCAGGAATATCACGCAACCATTGACAAATTTAGTCAGACTGTAATCATCGCCCAGCTTGATTTACTGCTGACCTACGCGGACCGGTTTTATCATCGTCAGTTTATCACCCGCAAGATTACCAATCATACCCTCCTTAATCGTTTGGAAGCAATTCTGACGGATTATTTTGATAGTGCTGACTTGGTACAACAAGGGTTACCCACGGTTCAATACGTTGCCGAAGCCCTGAACGTATCGCCTAATTATTTAAGTGCGATGCTCAAGGTATTGACTGGTCAGAGCACCCAGCAACACATTCACGATAAACTGATTGAAAAAGCGAAACAGAAACTATCCACTACCAACCTGTCGGTGAGCGAAATCGCCTACGAATTAGGGTTTGAGCATTCACAGTCGTTCAGCAAATTGTTTAAGGGCAAAACCAACCTGTCGCCGTTGGTATTCCGGCAGTCATTCAACTGCCCCTACGAACCGGGCGAAGGCCAGCCCTACGGTTGACTTGTCTACCGATTGTAGAGCGGCTTTAACCCGTCTCGGAGCGAGGTCGGTTTTCGGCCCAGCAGATTCTCCAGATCGGGACTTACGTCCGCTTCCTGCCCATTGGCAATGTCGGTTAGAAAGGCGGTGATGCGTTCAACCATCACGTCGGGCAGGCCCCGGCTTTTCAGTTGCTGGGTAAAGGCGGCCGGCTCCACCGGGGTGTACGTTACCGACTTACCAGACAACTCGGCTAAGGCAGTGGCTACGTCGAGGAAAGAATAGGACTCGCTGCCGGTGAGTTTGTAGACCACGTTGTCGCGTCCACCCGCGGCTAAGGCGTTCGCCATCGCTTCGCCCATGTCGTGGCGGAGGGCGAAGGAAACGCTACCCTGACCAGCCGGCAGATAGATGCCTCGCTCAAAAACGGCCGGCCCTACAAACTGCGTAATGGTATCCATGTAAAGAATATTCTGAAATAGCGCGTACGTCAGTCCGCTGGCTTTAATGAAATCCTCGGTTTGAAAATGACCGTCCATCAGCCGGTTGACCAGTGTGTTCCGGTCCTTCAAAGCCCGGCTCGTGTAGGCAATGCGTTGAACGCCCGCCCGTTTGGCGGCTTCGACCACATTTTGGTGTTGGCGCAGGCGGTTTTCCTCATCCGTGCCGGCAATCAGCAGGACAGTCCCTGCATAGCCCGGTCGAGCGAAGCCGTGTCATCGTAACTGCCCACGCGAATAGTTACGCCGGTTTTGGCTAAGGTAGCGGCTTTACGCTCGTCCCGGACCAGGGCGGCCAGTTGGGCCGGGGGCAGTTTTTTCAGCAGGAAAGTAAGGGTGGCCGTGCCGAGGTGGCCAGTTGCGCCGGTTATCAGGATCATAGTGATTAACGTTGGTTGTAAGCAGCCCTAAATTCATGGGCAAAATCGGTCAGCTTTACCTTGCCCATCGCCACCGGCTTTTGCCGGTCGTAGTCTTCCCGCAATTTGCCGCTGTGAATAGCTCCGCCTAACTGAACAAAGTTAACGGCAGTCTGGGTCGGCATACCCCGCCCCTCCAAAGCGCCCTGGGTTTGCTCATCAGTAAAGGTTACCCACTGTAAATCCGGCATACCAATGGCAGCGCCCAAAACCTGGGCTGCTTCGGCCGCCGTCTGATCGTCGCTCACCACATAGCGGACGTTCTGGCCGGTAGCGGCTGTAATTAACTCTTCCGCGGCAACGGTAGCAATATCCGTTGGATCAACCATAATCAGCTTGTCGGTACCACCGTAGTTGCTACCAATGAAGCCCGTTTGTTTAACCATATCGACAAAGCCGTACAGGTTGTAGTAGAAGTAAGCCGCCCGCAGATGCGTAACGGCTACGCCGGGCAATTCGTTAAGAATGCCTTCCATGTGGTGAGCACCCAGGATGAACCCGGTCCCTTTATCCAAATGCGCTCCATAACTGCTGAGGTTAACCACCCGCTTTACGCCCGCCTGCCGAATGGCCTGGGCGTAGTGGCCGCCGATGCGCCGGTAATAGGCGACTTGGTCGGGTTCGGTAAAATTGGGTGGTACCATCGCAAAGACGGCATCGGCCCCGGCGACAGTATCGGCCAGGAAAGGGGCATCTTCCAGCGAACCGATGGCGGCCGTAGCTCCCAAGCCCGCGATAACCTCCTGCTTGCCGGGCTGGCTGCTGATGACCGTAACGGCGTGGCCTTGTTGCACTAACTCCTCCGTCAGTGGTTTGCCGATGTGGCCCAACGACCCGGCGACGACGATTTTCATAAACGTTCTGGTTTTGGTTTTGACCCCACGAAGGTCACCAGCCTGGGGCAGTGGCGGCTTAAATATCCCAATCCATTGCTTATAAAAATCAATCCGTTCCCCCGGCCGTTTGGAGCAGAGCCGTCTCGTCGGGTATCTTTGTTTATCAAGATGGGGCGATGACAGGAGCGATTTATACACTGGATGATTTTTACGCGGAGTTGTCGGCACGGAGCCAAAAACCGGCCGACGAGTTGATTCCGGCCGGGCTTGACAAGGAGATTGGTCACTTCAATCTGTTTAACTTAGACGAACTGGTCGCCAGTTACGGAAATGGCACCCACCAAATGCTGCACAACCGCCGGGCGTTCTACAAGATCAGCTTAGCAAAAGGTCGGCACAAGGTCGAATACGCCGACAAAGTCGTTTGGATTGACAAGGCCGGTCTGCTGTTCGCCACCCCTAACATTCCTTACCACCACGCCCTGCTGGATGGCGAGCATCAGGGCGACTTCTGCGTCTTTACTGCCGATTTTCTACTGCCCGCCAAAAGCGGCTCGGTGCTCGACGAACTGCCCTTGTTCCGGCCCGGTGGGTGTTCCGCTTTCGAGATCACCGACGCGCAGTACGCCGAACTGGCGCTGATTTACCGAAAAATGCGGCTGGAACTGGCGGGTACGTATGCGTACAAATTTGATCTGCTCCGAAACTACCTTATTGAACTGCTCCACTGCGGTCAGAAGCTGCAACCCGCCGAAACGCTACCCACGACGCATCCGGTAGCGGCCGCCCGAATCACGTCGCTGTTTTTGGAATTACTGGAACGGCAGTTCCCAATTGCCAGTCCGCAACAACGCGTTGCGCTACGCACTCCGCAAGAATACGCGGATCGGCTGGCCCTGCACAGTAACCACCTAAACAAAGTCCTTAAAGAAGTGACCGGCAAGACCACCAAAGAACACATTGGGAGTCGGCTGATGCAGGAAGCTCGGTTTTTGCTTCGGCGCACCGACTGGAGCATTGCCGAGATCGGCTACAGCTTAGGATTTGAGTACCCTTCTCACTTTTCGGGTTTTTATAAAAAATACACAAGCTACGCGCCTTCGGAATGCAGAAGGTAACCGTTTTGATCGAGCTACTTATATGGTTTCTCAATAACAATAGGTGCTTCCAAGAGCGTTATCAAGTAATCATTCGTTGTAGCTCCCACCGCTCATGGTGCTTCAGACCGAATGAGCGCAGAGGCAGTTCGCCAGTAATAATGAAGCCCAATCGTTGCCAAAAAGCCAACGCGTTCTGATTAGCTTTCGCCACCGGAAGCAGCATACGACTTAACCCAGCTTGTCGGCTCTGGGTCTCGAACCACTCGTAGAATTGCCAGCCCAACCCTTCTCTCCGGCATTTGCCCCTAATTAGCAGTTAACCGATGTGGGCAGACGGGTAGTTAGGATAAGGGTGAGCCGCTTAGATCGTACCCAGCAGTTGGCCGCTTTCATTGAACATGCCCCAGAACCAAAACTCATTTTGCTTTCCGGCGGGACAATCCTCGGTTAAGGCATGATGGATCTCCGGCAGGCTTGGTAACTGACCCTCAACCAACAGAAAGTAGTCACGGCATTGATCGATCAATATCGCTACGATGAGCGCGTCGGTAACGGCCAAGGGGCGAAACGAAATAGTACGCGGGGTTGGCATTGAAGCTGCGATTCTTGTTTATGTAGTAACGAATTGGTGAATGACAAAATGAAGGGCAGCGGCCATCAAACAAGGGCCGAAAAACCGCACTAAACGGCGCAGGCGATGCTCAACTTTGTCGATGAACAGGTCCAGGAGTAGCTAACGAGCTAACGAATTAGGCACAATCTGGTTTGAATTTAATAATTTTACCTCATGGAGAAGACCGAGACGCTCGAAGAATTTTACCGGCATAAATTCAACCGCCTGCCCGAAACGACCTTGGCCGATCTGGGGCAGGTAAATGTGTTTCGCATGGAAGACGTACTTGCGCCCAATGCCGCGCCGGTGCCGTATAGCCGACGCGATTTTTATAAGATTACCCTTATTCGAGGACGTAATGCGTATCACTATGCCGACAAAAGCATTGATATCGACGGGCCGACGCTGGTGTTTTTTAACCCCCAGGTGCCCTACACCTGGCAACCCATATCGAGCGACACGACCGGTTTTTTCTGCATCTTCCGAGAAACCTTCTTTGGCGGGCGGTTCAACGCCGGTCTAACCGAACTGCCTTTATTCCGGGCCGGCGGCCAACCAGCCTATACCTTAAATGGCGGTCAGGACGCCGAGGTAAGTGCGTTGTTCGAAAAAATGCTGACCGAGCTTAACTCCGATTATCTCCTTAAGTATGACCTGCTTCGGAATTACGTATCGGAACTGATTCACTATGCCCTGAAGCTGCGGCCTTCCGATGCCCTCTACCAACACCCTGATGCCCGGTCCCGGCTGACGGCCGTGTTTATCGAACTGCTGGAACGCCAGTTCCCGATCGAGTCACCGGCCCGGCGGTTCAGCGTTCGCTCGGCGAGTGACTTTGCCCATCACCTCTCCGTTCACGTCAACCACCTCAACCGCTGCGTGCGTGATACGACTGGCAAAACCACGACCGACCACATCGCCGACCGCTTAATCACTGAAGCGAAAGCCTTACTGCGGCATACGGACTGGAACATTGCCGAGGTCGGCTACAGCCTTGGTTTTGATGAACCGGCCCATTTCAACTATTTCTTCAAGAAGCGAACTGGGCTGGCTCCCTCAACTTTTCGACGTGTTTGAATTAGGTAAGTATCTGTTTGAATCTGGCAAGTCCCTGCCCTGTCCGTAGCTTTACCTTTGCTGCCGTTGAACGAGCATCCTTAAACAAGCAAAACAATGGACAATCAAGCAGTGTGGTTTATCACCGGGGCTTCTAAAGGCTTCGGGCTTGAATTAGTTAATCAGTTGCTACAGCAGGGCCACCGGGTAGCGGCTACCTCCCGCGATGCCGCCGAACTACGCCGGGCCGTTGGTGTTGAATCAGCCGATCTTTTACTGATGGCGGTGGATCTAACGGACGAAGCCAGCGTTGGCGAGGCCATCCGGGCCACCATTGGGCAGTTTGGGCGAATTGATGTGGTGGTCAATAACGCGGGTTATGGGCAGTTGGGCAGTCTTGAAGAACTGACCGACGAGGAAGCAAAGGCCAATTTTGAGGTCAATGTGTTTGGCACGCTGAACGTAATCCGGCAGGTGATGCCCCAGTTGCGGCAGCAGCAGTCCGGGCATATTCTTAACCTTTCCTCAATTGCGGGCATCACGGGCGGTTTTCCCGGCTGGGGCATCTACTGCGCTACTAAATTTGCTGTCGAAGGGCTATCGGAAGCGCTGGCGGCTGAGGTAGCCCCGTTCGGGGTCAAGGTGACTATTGTGGAGCCGGGTTATTTTCGCACCGAGTTTCTGTCGTCGGGTTCGTTACGGGTTGCCGAAGCACCGATGGACGAGTACGCCTTAGTACGCGAGTCTGAAACGCTTCATCAGGCACAAATCAGAGGCAACCAGCCGGGCGATCCGGCGAAGGCCGCAGCCGCTATGATTCGGATTGCCGCCGAACCTAACCCACCCCTGCACCTATTGCTGGGCCAGGATGCTTACGATCTGGCTGGCATGAAGATTAAGTCGTTGCAGGATGATATGACGCAGTGGCAAGACATAACTGTTTCCACCGGTTTCGCCAAGCCAGCTATGGCGTAACGGCCCAATCACCGAATAGACTACCATTGAGTACGGATAAGGCAGAATCGGGTGTTTTTATGGGGTTTTGGGGCCCCCCCACGCCCGCC
>CAXUEB010000043.1:19616-23648 GCA_964249775.1 uncultured Spirosoma sp. | reverse complement strand
CTATAGCTTCGGCGACGTAAAGACGTACAAAGACATGCTGGCCGAAAATAACCCGGCTAATTTAGGGCTACAATTGGCCAAGTTAGAGCGGATGCAGCAGTACGCCGACGCCCACACCTGCCGCCGGCAGATTTTGCTGTCGTACTTCTCGGAAGAATTGCCCGAACCCTGCGGTAACTGCGACGTGTGCCGCGACCCGCGCGTGACGTTTGACGGCACGGTGCTGGCCCAGAAAGCCTTGTCGGCCATCGTCCGCACGGGCGAGCGCGTCCCGATGAATTTGCTGATCGACGTGCTGCGCGGGTCGCGGTCGCAGGCCGTGATGCAGGGCGGCTACGACCAAGTTAAAACCTACGGCGCGGGCCGTGACCTGCGCTTCGAGGACTGGCGCAACTACCTGCACCAACTCATCAACATCGGCGTCATTGAAGTGGCCTACGACCAGCATTACGCCCTACGCCGGGGTATTTTGGCCGATCAGGTGCTGTACAACGGCCGGAAAATTGACCTCGTCCGGCCCGACGATGCGCCTAAACTGGTGGTTGAGAAAGTAAAGGAAAAGCCGGAGGGCGGACGCGACGATCTATTCGAGCGGCTGCGAGTCCTGCGCAAACGCATCGCCGACGAGCAGAACGTGCCGCCCTACGTCGTGTTTACCGATACGACGCTGGAAGACATGGCCCGTCAGCGTCCCACGACGGCCGATTCCCTGCGCAACGTCAGCGGGGTCGGCGAGCGCAAACTGCAACTCTTCGGGCGGCAGTTTTTGGATGTCATCAGCGAGTACGTCGGCGTGCGAGGATCCAGCGGCCGCCGGTCCACCGAACGCGGTCCGGCCGGGAGCGGCTCGACCGATCGCGGCCCGACCGAACCCAAGCAGCCGAAGGTGTCGACTCAGCAGCAAACGCTCGATTTGTACAACCGCGGCCTCACTATTGAGGAAATTGCGGCCGAGCGCCAGCTTACCACCGGGTCCATTGCCAACCACTTAGTGCAACTGGCTAAGGCCAGGCAGGGCGTTGATCTGGACGATGTGGTAGCGCAATTTGTGGGGCCGGACGAGCAGGCTGACATTGAGCACGCTCTTGAAACCGTCGGTATGCCGGAAGGTCGTTTAAAGCCCGTTTTTGATTACTTAAACGGCCGGTATGACTACGGCAAATTAACGCTGGTGGCCGGATTGCAGAATGGGTAATATCCTGTTTACCGTCGTACCGTTGGATAATTCATAGAATCATTGTTTGGTAGCGATCAGATAATCAAGTACTTTTACTTATTCGATGAAGACAACCCGGCTCTTTGGGACGGGTTTTGTCGTCTATATACATCCCCATAAATAGTCTTGTTTTGATCAAAGAAGTTAGTCTTTCCCTGCTCATAGCCGCCCTCAAGCCGGCCTTTGGCCTGCCACTTTTTGAGGCCGATACGAGCCGAGTGCTTCCGTCGTCGAACGGCTTAGACAGTCCTGCGTTGCTGGTCGTGGACTCAACCAAACGCGTGTTTCCCATTTATTTCTGCGGTGAAGAAGTGCCCGTCGATGAACCGCGGGTTTCGCGCCGGTGGCTGCAAACCCTGCGGACCTACGGGGCGCAGTCGGAGTGCCTGCTCGACCTGCGCCGACGCGCGTCAACGTTTTTTCACGTCATTGATCCCATCCTGCGTAAGCACAAAATTCCCCGCGATTTCCGGTTCATGCCCTTAGCTGAAAGCGCGTTGGTGAACGATTGCGTGTCGCCCAAGGGTGCAGCGGGTTTTTGGCAATTAATGCCCGGTACGGCCCGCGAACTGGGCTTGCGCGTGGACGATGAGGTTGACGAGCGTAATCACCTGCAAAAGTCGACGGTGGCCGCTTGCCGCCACTTGCACCGGTTGCACCGGCGGTTGGGGTCCTGGACGCTCGTGGCTGCTGCCTACAACGGCGGCATGAGCCACGTTCTGGGCAAGATCGACCAGCAGGGGCACTCGAACTATTACCGGCTCCGGCTGCACCGCGAAACCAGCCACTACCTGTTTCGCATTCTGGCCTACAAAGAACTGTTCACCAATCCGCGTCAGTACAATCTGTTGATCAGTGGGTCGACCATTGCGCAACTCACTAAACCGCTGCCCAGTTGGCGCAAACCGTTGGCCTTATCTAAGAAAATCAAAGACGCACCGACGGTTGAACTGGTGGACGATGAATACGCCGACCCAACCTGGGGACCGCGTCCGAGTACGGCACTAACCAAAGCGCCCTCGGCCACGCAGCAGTTGCTGGCACGGGCCGCTTCGGCAACCACTGCGCCCAACGCAGACCTGGAACAACCGCCGACCAGCCTACCAATCAAAAAATTAATGATGGGCCTGATGGTTCTGCGCTTCCGACGACCCCGTTTCCTCAAGTGGAAGAAGGGACAAGGCATTCGGCCGCTGCACTTCTGGGATTGGATTTGAAGTCGGTAATCTCCTAAAAATAGAAAAAGTGCCGCTCTTTCGGGGCGGCACTTTTTTGTTGGCCTGGCACGGTTCGTGCTGTAGTTTACCTACTTGTAAAAGCTATTGTAGAACATCAATCAGGTTAGTAGCCCTATCTATAAACTTGTACCCACTGTTTGATGCATGTATTCGCTTCCTTTGCCTTGGTAGCCGGTTTGGTTGCCATGCGTTCCGAGCCGAGTGCCTTGTCCGGGTCTTTGTTCGCGTCCCTACCGGTTACCTCGTACACGTTTTCGACTGACCCGTTTGCCGACCCGCGTGGAACGCCCCTGCTGCCCCCGGTGTATTTCTGCGGGGAGTCGGTGCCCTTGCACGAAGAAATTGTAGCCCGCCGATTGGTGTCGGCTTTGGTTCGGAACACGGCGCAGAACCGGGCCTTGTACCGCATTCGGCAGCGGGCTGCGTCGTTCTTTCCCATCATCGAACCGATTTTAGCGCGGCACCACGTTCCGTTGGATTTCAAGTACTTGCCCTTAGTTGAAAGCGCCCTGCGGGGGTTTGCCGTTTCAAAGGCGGGGGCGGTAGGCTACTGGCAGTTCATGCCCGGCACGGCCCGCGAACTGGGTTTGTCGGTGCGGGCCGGTAACGACGAACGCCGGAATTTAATAAAATCGACCCATGCCGCCTGCCGGTATCTGACGTACCTGCACAACCGCCTGGGGTCGTGGACGCTGGCCGCGGCTGCCTACAACAATGGCATCGGGGCTTTGCTGAGCAACATCCGCCGGCAACACCAACGCGACTACTACTACCTGCGCCTGAACGCCGAAACGGGTAAGTACCTTTACCGAATTCTGGCGTTCAAAGAGCTTTTTTCCAACTACCGCTCCTACGAAGGCTTGATTCCGAATCAGGTCATGGCGTATTTGAGTCAGCCGCTCACGCCCGAAGTCGACGAAACCGCCGATGAGGTGCTGCTGCCCGAAATTGCCTTGGACCAAGCCACGCAAACGGCCCTCAACACGCCGATTGAGCCGGCTCCTGCGTCGTCGTTGCGCCAAACCGACGACATTCCGCTGCCCAACGCGGCCGATGTGTTTCGCGGGGGCATTAAGGCTCGCCTGAGCGAATCGGCGGGCCTGCAACGGGGGCAGGTGTGGGTGTTTCACCTGACGCGCGACGGTATGGCCGACGGCAAACCGGTGGAAGAAGGCGACGTGCTCTACGCCGTTGTGGAAGACATCGACGCCAAAACCAACAAACTGTATTTACGGGCCGATAAGCTGTATTCAACGACCGAAAAACACACCTATAACCTGGCGTTGGCCGCGGTCGATGCGTCAACCGGCCGCATCGGCATTCCCCTACCGGACGTTGATCAGGTAAAATCGGGCTGGATTCTGACGTGGAAGGCGCTGTGAACTAAACCCAAACCCGGCGTCGTTGTCTATGGGTTAAATCAAGCGCAATATGTTTTGATCCAGGCCGCCCGATTCGTCGTTACCCTCCTTGCTACCGTTCTGTTGTCCGGTTCGGTTGGTTGGGCGCAGAAAAAGCCGATGCCTCGCAAGCCGCCCCAAAAGCCGGTGGCTACCCGGCCGGTACAAACGCCGGTAC
>CAXUEB010000043.1:15134-19606 GCA_964249775.1 uncultured Spirosoma sp. | reverse complement strand
AAACCGCTTAGCGCCCCAACGGTTGCATTTCTGCGGAGAAATCGTACCGACGGAGCAGGGCGACGTATCGACCAAATTGGCTTTTGCGCTGGCCGGTAGTTCGGGGTACGTCAAACACGTGAGCGCCTTGAAAGCTCGGTCGGCTCCGTTCTTCGCGGTTATTGAGCCGATTCTGCGCAAACATACTATCCCAGCCGATTTCAAGTATTTGCCGCTCATCGAAAGCGCCTGGCAGGCCGGAGCCGTTTCCAAGGCGGGGGCCGTGGGCTACTGGCAGTTCATGGACGACACCGCACAGGACATGGGCCTGTCTATCGCGCCGGACAACGACGAGCGCACTGACCTGCGCAAATCGACCGAAGCGGCCTGCAAATACCTCAAATTTTTGTACCGAAAGTTGGGTTCGTGGACGCTCGTCGCGGCTGCTTACAACGGGGGTGTTGGCATGGTGCAGCGCAAGGTGGCCCGGACCGGTCACCGCGATTACTACAGCATGACCATGAATCCCGAAACGGGCTATTACCTGTACCGCATCCTGGCCATGAAAGAGTTGTTTACCAACCCGCTCTACGGCGTCGGGTCGGTTGGTACGCTGCTGGCGTCGGCGGGGAATGCCTACGAAGCCGAGCGCGAACAAGCCCGGCGCATGGGCTGGCTCAACGACAACGAACCCGAACCGGTGGGCGTCCCCGTCGAATCGCTACCCGACCCGGTTCCGTCTGCCGCACCCGCCGGCCGCAACGAAGCCGTTGTTATGGACAGCCTGCTGACCAAACTGCTCAAAGACAAACCCACCGCTGCGCCGGTGTTCGTGGGCGACGTAGCGGCCAAACTCACCCAAGCGGGCGGCCTGAAACTCGGCCAACGCTGGGCGTTCGTACTAACCGAAGACGTAACGATCGGCGAGGATGAATTGAAAGCAGGCGACGCGCTGTACGCCGTCGTGGACGATGTCGATGCGCAGGGCCACGTATTCTTACGGGCTACGAAAGCTATCACGGTGCAGTCAAAACAAGAAGTTTCCTTAACACTAATTGCTATCAACCCCGCGACGGGTTTGGCCGGCGTACCGCGCCCGAAGGTGATCAAGCCGGGCTGGGTGGTGCAGTGGAAGTTATGATTGGTGCGATGTTCTAAAAAATTCTTCAAGCATCTGTACGAGCAAATGCCGGGCGTTCGCCTAAGCTTTCAAAAAATCGTAATAGATAGCCGTCAGGGTCTACGATGATAAATTGTCTGCTGCCAAACAGCATGTCGTTAACACGATACCATTTATCTTCAATCGGTAAGAAAATCTGTTCGCTTCTCACTTGTACATTGTCATACAGCGCCTGCACATCGTCAGTTCTAATTTGTAGATTCATGCCACGTCCGTATGGTCTTTCTAAAGGAGCCGCTATCCAAGTTCTAAGGTTGACGTTATCGCCCGGAAGAGTAATTTGATCTAACATTATACGCGACATTCGGCGTTCAAGCATGGCAAAGCCTTCTTCTGGTCGTTGATACAAAACGACAAATCCTAAAACTTCTGTGTAGAACGATACGCTTTCATTGATGTTAGAACAGGCTAATTCAGGAATTAAGAAAGGCGTATATGTTTCCATCTGGAACAATCAGATTCTGTGAAAAGCGTCTCAGACGCTTTTCACATCAAACTAACTGAATGATTTTCACATATCAGCTTATCATTTCCTTTCCCAACGCCTGCTTATATGTTTCGACGGCCCGCTGCCGGGCGAAATCGTGGTCGATCATGGGTTTGACGTAGTCCGGCGTACCGTATTCGGGTACCCATTTGCGGACGTACTCCAACTTCGGGTCGAACTTTTTCATCTGCGTGTCGGGGCTAAACACCCGAAAGTACGGTGCGGGGTCATTGCCGGTGCCGGCCACCCACTGCCAGTTGCCGATGTTGGCCGCGAGGTCGTAGTCGCGGAGTTTGGCTCCGAAATAATTCTCGCCGATGCGCCAGTCGATTAAGAGGTGCTTGACGCAGAAACTGGCCGTAATCAGCCGGGCGCGGTTGTGCATCCAGCCGGTTTGGTTTAATTGCCGCATTCCCGCGTCGACGAACGGGTAGCCCGTTTGGCCCGTTTTCCAGCGTTCGATGTCTTCGGGCTGATTCAAGAACGGAAGGTGCTCGTACTGCCGCCGAAAGGCGTGTTTTTCGACGTGGGGAAAGTGCTCCAGAATCTGAAAATAAAAGTCGCGCCAAGCCAGTTCGGTCATGAACCGCTCGCTGATGGCCCGCGCCTGCCGGACCAGGTCGCGGATGCTGATGGTGCCGAAACGCAGGTGGATTCCCAGTTCGCTCGTGCCGGTGCGAGCCGGGTAATCGCGCATCTTCTCGTATTCCCACAAAAAGGCTTCGTCTACTGCCGGGACGGGGTAATTCTCGCCCAGCGGTTCAAAGTTCATTTCGCCTAACGTTGGAATGCCTCGTTCGGGACCCGGTGGCGGACTGGTCTTGTAAAAATTGGCGAAGTACTTCTCGGTCGGGTACGATTTAAGGTAAAACTCGTTGAGTTTACCAACCCAATTGCGGCTGTAGGCACCGAAGATGGTGTACGGTTTACCGGCCCCGGTCATCACTTCATCCAAATCAAAAATAGCTTGGTCTTTAGACGTTTGGAAGCCAATCCCGCGCTCGGCGAGCATGGCCTTGACGACCGCATCCCGTTCTTTGGCGTACAGCTCGTAGTCGTGGTTGGTAAACACTTCCGCCACGTTATATTCCTCGATGATGCTTTTGAGTACGTCAATCGGCCGGCCGTAGCGGGCAATTAGGGAGGACCCCATGCCCGTTAATTGATCCTGGAGTTTGTGAATCTCTTTGTAAATAAACTCCACGCGTCGGTCGCGCCGATCTTCGAGCACGTCTAAAATCAGCCGGTCGAACACAAAGACGACCAAAACGGGTCGGCCACTTTTCAGGGCGTAATACAAGGCGGCATTGTCGTGCAGCCGTAAATCGCGCCGGAGCCAAACGATGGACAGCGGTTCAGACATAGGTATTCAAATTTAGTTAGCGAGCAAACCAGCCGTTCGGTCGAAATGTTCAGGCGCAAAAAAGCCGCTTCCTGGTAAGAAGCGGCTTTTTCTGCCCTCAATTATGGGTCAGCTACTCCGGCCGGAACCGCAGGCGGACCGTGTGAACTTCACCGGCATCGCTTCCGTAGCCGGTTAACTTCTTGCCGGTCAGTTGTTGGAGCAGCGCGCTGTTAATCTGTTCGTTCTGACTAAACACTGCCAACTGGCTCAGCCGGTCGTCGGTATTGACCCGGAACTGAATCACCACTACGCCCGCCCGTTGGGCCGGTCGAAGCGCGTCGGGATACGAAATATACTTCGCTAACTGTTGCTCCAAATTAGCTTTGGGCGCTCTCGTTTTGCGAATTTTTGTCGGCGTAGCGTAGGCTTGCGTCGCCAGGAAGCCTACCAGCGTAAGGAGAAAAAGAGAGTTTTTCATTGACTTCATGATGGTGAAAGTTAACAATGCACACTCGCCCAAATCGTTCAACGAGTCGAAAAGGCTGATGTTATCGTAATATTACGCATATATTAAGCCAATGTTAAAAATTTGCTGTATTAAATTTATTAAATGGATAGCTGCTTAGTTAAGAATCACTCGTTAACTATTCGCCGAGTATCAGAAAGCATTGTTAATTTATTGAAAGCTAATAAGTTATTGAGCAAATAAGGAATGCCAAGCCAGACCCCTCCCGTAAAGTAGAAAGGCCATTTAATATTACCGTAATGTTAACAGGCGTTAAGATTGTACGGATTACTTCGCGTTAGAAGGTAGAAAAGGTACTTGATTACAAGCCAGCAATGCCGAGTAGTTGATTCGGATTTGGACAAAGGGTTAAGAACTCAGCCCGGTCTGCTACGGAACACACGCCGGGGAAGTCGCCCCGCCAACCAAGTAGATCGGTCATCAGTTGAAAATGCAGGTGCGGAGGCCAATCGCCGTTTTCGGGGTAAGGGCCAATTTGGGCCATCGGCTCGTCGGCTTTAACGGCTTTGCCCTCGTAAAGTCCGTCGAGCGACGCCCGCGTCAGGTGACCGTAGAGACTGTACAGTTTACCATTGGGCTGCAGCCCGTCGATGCGGTCGTGTTCGAGAATTATCGTCGGGCCGTAGTCGCTGAAATTGGCATTGTTCTGAAAGCTGTGCACAACGCCGTCCAATGGGGCGAACACGGGCGTTCCGGCCTCGGCCCAGAAGTCGATGCCTAAGTGAATCTCACGGGGTGACTCGTCGGTTTGGTTAAAATGGCCACTCCGGCGGTAGATCACGCGGTGCTCGTTATAGCCACCCACGCCGACCCGTGCGCCCGCGGCTCGCAGCTTTCCAAACACGTACTCCGTAAACCGGGCCGTGTTGGTTAAATCGAGGCCAATCAGGTCGGGGTTGTTGGCAGAGAAATCGAGGATAAGATACGGGTCACGATTGAAGTCAACGGGCAGAAG
>CAXUEB010000043.1:8746-15124 GCA_964249775.1 uncultured Spirosoma sp. | reverse complement strand
AATTAACCGCAACGGGTGGCGCAAAGGTCGCAAAGATTCCTCTCGCTTTGCGACCTTTGCGTCTGCTTCGGCGATGGTCACGGTCCCGCAGCCGCGGGCGGTGCCGTTGCGGGCCGCTGCCGTCCAATTTGCGGTTGGAAAACGTATATTTACCGCTATTTTGCCGTTAACAAAGTACATTTTTTGGTTAACCGGGTAACCTAACTCTATGGAATCAACGCTGACGCCATCCGCCAAGCGCACGGGCCACCCACGGGGCCTTTACGTCCTGTTTTTCACCGAAATGTGGGAGCGCTTCAGTTACTACGGTATGCGGGCGATTCTCCTGCTGTTTCTGCTCGATAACGTGCGGGGCGGCATGGGCCTCAACGAAGCCGAAGGAGCGGCTATTTACGGCCTTTACACCTCGTCGGTTTATCTGTTATCGCTGCCCGGCGGCTGGGTCGCCGACAATCTGCTGGGTCAGCGCAAATCCATCTGGTACGGCGGCATCGTCATTATGCTGGGTCATATCATTCTGGCTTTCCCGTCTGGGCCAGGCTTGTTCTATATGGGACTTTGTACGGTGGCCATTGGAACGGGATTGCTGAAACCCAATATCAGCAGCATTGTCGGTGAACTCTATCCAGAAGGTGGCGCGCGGAAAGACGCGGCCTTTTCAATCTTTTACATGGGCATCAACACCGGCTCCCTGTTGGGTATCTCCATTGTGGGCTATTTAGGTCAGAAAGTGGGCTGGCATTATGGGTTCGGGGCGGCTGCCGTAGCGATGGCCCTCGGCCTGGTTACCTTTCGAACGCTTGGACAACGGTATTTGGGGAACTACGGCAATTACGTGGCAAAATCGGTCACGAGTAGCGATCAATCGTCGGGCGGTAACCAGTCGATCCTTATTTTCTTAGCCGGATTGGTGGCCGTGCTGGCAGGTCTGCAACTGAGCGGGGTAGTGGACTTAACCACCGCGCAGGGATTGGCGCAGGCCATGGGCGTCATTATTTCGTTGTCGGCACTGGGTTATTTTGCGTACATCCTGCTGGCCGGGGGCTTGGATGCAATTGAGAGAAGACGAGTCGTTGTCTTATTTGTTTTTTTCTTAGCGTCGGCGGCTTACTGGGCAGGCAACGAACAGCAAGGATCGTCCCTGCAACTCTTCGCGGACCGGTATACCGAACGGAGCTTGTTCGGCTGGGAGATTCCGTCGAGTTGGTTTCAAAACTTGAACCCGGCTTTCATTCTGATCTTTTCGCCCGTGCTGGCGTACTTGTGGGTTTTCTTAGCCGACCGGAACATCGGCTTCTCGGTGCCCGCCAAATTTGCCGTGTCGCTGTTGCTGTTGGGATTGGCCTACGTTATCATGATCTTCGGGGCAAACGTGGCTCTAACCGGCGAAAAAACGTCACCCGGTTATTTAGCGTCTACCTACCTGTTTTTTACCCTCGGCGAGTTGTTTCTAAGCCCGGTGGGACTGAGTGCTTTTTCTAAATTATCGCCTAAACGCTTTACAAGTCAGTTGATGGGCCTTTGGTTCGTTGGAACGTCGTTGGGCAACTTGGCCGCCAGCTTTTTTGCAAGTGGTTTCGACGAGGAAAACGTGCGGCAGATGCCCAGCCTGTTCCAGAGCGTGGCGGTATTCAGCTTAGGGTTCGGATTCTTACTGTTGTTACTGACGAAACCCTTGAAGCGGTGGATGGGGGGGATACAGTAGTCGCTATCTTCACAGAAGTAATCCCAACCGAAATTGCTATGAACGGGCTGGAAAAACTTAAGCTGGAAGGTCGCCAAGAAGGGCGCGCCGAGCTAAGTACAAAACCGTTACAGGCGCGCTTAAGTTGGGCATAGATGCGAAAGCGATTGCCGATACATTCGAGATGGACATCGGCGAAGTCAGAAAAATCATTCAGTCGATTCAGCAGCAGAACGGATAACCGACTTCATCAGCCACCCGCCCGCTTCGCTTTGTAACCCTTGCCCGTTAGCCACGCCAGTACCTTATCGCGGTGATCACCCTGAATTAGCATCTCGTCGTCTTTCACCGAGCCGCCCGATCCGCAGGCGGCTTTTAGCTGTTTGCCCAACTCGACCAGGTCGGCGTCGGTGCCGACGAAACCGCGCACGGCCGTGACGACCTTGTTGCCGCCCAGCTTGACTAACCAAATCTTCAAGTTCTGCTGCGCCGACGGCGGGGTTTCGGGTTGGCTTGCTTCGTCGGTTTGGTACTGAAAGTCCGGGTCGGTCGAGTAAACGATTGGCCCGGCACTCCGGCCGGTGTGATGCTTCTTGCTCATACCCAAAATTAGTCAAAACAGAATTGGCAATCCTGTTTTGAAACGTAAAAACGGAGTCAGTACGTACTGACCCCGTTTTTACGTTTCTTCGCGAACGCACTACGCTTACTGAGCCGGCATTAAAACAGAATTGATGGAGTGAACCACCCCATTGGTCGCTGTAATGTCAGCCGTGGTAACCGTCGCCGAACCGCCTTTGGCGTCCTTAATCATAACCATGCCGCCCTGTTTGCTGACGGTCAGTGTTTCGCCACTTACAGTTTTAACCGTCTGACCGTCTTTCAGATCAGCAGCTTTAAAACTGCCCTGAACCACGTGCGTGGTCAGAATGCGGGTCAGTTGCTGTTTCGACGCTGGCTTGAGCAAGTTGTCGAGCGTACCCGACGGTAACTTGCCAAACGCATCGTTGGTCGGCGCAAAGATTGTGAACGGACCGGCACCTTTGGCGCGATCGGCCAGACCGGCCGCCTGAAGCGCCTGGAGCAACGTTGTGTGCTCGGGCGATAGACCGGCACTGGCCGCTAAATCTTTGCCGGTCGACGTGCCCATCGAAGACCCACTCATTGACGAACCTGACGAACTGCTCATCGACTGACCCGCTGATGCAGTGCTCTGAGTCGGCATCGTGTTGGTGGTTTGCCCGAAGGCGGTGAACACCGCACTTGTCAACAAGGCAACCGTGAAAGCAAAGCGAAATGTTGATGGATTAAGCATAATACAAATGAGTTAGTACGTGAATAAAGAACAATTAGCCACGCGGACGTAGACGGTGGCAGGACAACACTATAGGCAACCCGCTGATTAAGAGTAATGTTCTAATCTTGTCGATTCGGTAAAAGATCGGCGACGCCACTTCCGTACCTGGTGGCCCAACCACAACCAAACGCCCGACAGTACAACGGCGGGCAGCATTACGAACTTGACGGCAAACGCCCGTTGGGGCATACTGGCAACGGTGCCTTAGATGGACGCCAGGATATAAAACCAGCCGATGCGTTTACGCTCGGTGGCTGCGGTCATAGGAGCAGAGCTATAACTCCAACATTTGCCGGACGGCCTCGCCGTAGGTGCTGCCGGTGGTTAGTTTAGTGGCTTTCTTGTCGGTTAGAGCCAGCATAAACTTGCCGTCGAAGTGCCGGTGTACTTCGGCGATTTTGTGGCGGTTGACCAACACCGACCGGCTCACGCGCACGAACAGATCGGGTAGTTTTTCGCTAAGCGTCGTAATCGTATACGTCGTTAAGAACTTCTGACCATCCATCGTGGATAGAAATACGTATTTGTCTTCGGCCTCGAAGTAGGCAATGTCGGACAGCGGCACAAGCCGAATTTTATCACCTGTTTTGACCGAAATAGAATAGATTTCTTTCTTGGGCTGCATCTGGGCCAACAACCGCATGACGTTCACGGCCGCCGTATCCACGGCCGTCGGACTGTTAGCGGGAACCGGCTCGTTTCGCTCGACCAGCGCCCGAATCTTGCCGGCCGTGCGAGCCAGCCGGTCGGCTTCGATGGGCTTGAGCAGGTAGTCCACGGAATTCTCTTCAAAGGCCCGAATCGCGTACTGATCGAAGGCGGTGGCAAACACAACCAGCGGCATGGCCGTCAGCCGGGCCAGCATCTCAAAGCCGTTGAGCAGGGGCATTTCAATGTCCAGAAAAACAACGTCCGGCCGCAGGCTTTCAATTTGCGTGAGTCCCTCGGCTCCGTTGGCCGCGTCGCCAATCACCGCAAAGGTGTCGCGGTGCTTGTCCAGTAAACGACGCAAGCGGTTGATCGCCAGCGCTTCGTCGTCAATCAGTAAGGTTTTTATCGGAAGGGTCATGAACTGGGGCATGTCGAACACGACGTTACGGGACGGGACAATCTACAGGCTGTGAACGGCGGCCGACTGCACAGCCTCAATCTTCACCATGTTGATGGTGAGTAAAACCTGCTTAACCGGCCAGTTTTGCAGTTCAACGTGGGCATCGTCACCGTAAAGCAATTTAAGTTTATCCTGAATACTGCGCAGACCATAACCGCCACTCATCTCGTTGGGGAAAGCCGGGCCGTTGTCTTGGACGCACAGGTGCAGCGCGTCTGCTTTCTCGTAAATGCGAACGTCGATGCGGCCGGCATCGGCGCGTTTGGCAATGCCGTGTTTGATGGCGTTTTCAACGATAGGCTGAAGCAGAAACTGCGGTAATTTCAAGCTGTTTAGGATCGGGTCGGCTACGTCGACGCTAAACGTAAGCCGGTTACCAAAGCGCACCTGCTCAACCTGCAAGTACGTCCGCACCATCTCCAGCTCGTCGGACAGGGTACCAAACAACTCGCCGTCGCGGCCGGTCGAATACCGGAATAGCTTCGACAGCAGCAACGTCATTTCTTCGGCCTTGTCGGGGTCGTCGTGGACCAAACTGGCGATGCTGTTGAGGGCATTGTAGAGGAAATGCGGGTTGATTTTAGCCTGGAGGGCGTCTAATTCGGCGCGGGTTTTAAGCTTTTCCAAGTTCAGCAGTTGAAACTCCTGCTCCGACAATTTGCGCGTTAGCTGGCGGCCTTGTTGCAGAACGTACAAGAAAACGTTGGCGATCAGCAAATCACCCAACACGTAGATGTACCAAGCGGCACTTTCGCTCTCGAACGTTGGCCGTTTTGTTAATTCTTGGAGGAACTCTCGACCGAAGGCAAGGTACAGCAGCGTATTGACGACGAAAAAACTCAGCGTAACCGCCCAGCTAATGAACAGGTGTCGTTGCCAGTTCGCCCGAAATCGACGCGAAAGCCAGCCCGACAGCGCCCAGGTTAGCAAAAACACAACCGCGCCATCCGTAACGTTTTGAATGACCAAGAACCGGTAGAACCCGACCATGAGCGAATCGTTGGTGGTCAGAATCAGGTGCGAAAAATAAACGATAGCGTTGCTGCCGTAGAGCAGAAGTGCCCCCAGCGCCATACCGATGAGCGTACCCCAGCCGGGCGTTTGCAGAATCGTCGTCAGCGTAATGCGCTCTGGTTTGATCACCGTATCCGGCGTATACCGGCTACGCTCCGAAAAATTGAACGTCGCGCCCTTTACGTTGGCCCCGGTCAGGTTGGCGGCCTCCAGACCGCTAAAATTCAGATTAGCTTCCGACAAATCGGCGTCGGTAAAATCGGCTCCGGTCAGGTTAGAAAAGCTTAGGTTTGCCTGCCGGAGTGTGGTCTTCCGAAAGTTGGCCCCCGTCAGGTCCGAAAAGCTCAAGTCGGCCCCGGTCAGGTCCAAGCCGCTAAAATCAAAGCCGGCCAGTTTTGAGGCCTGCATCTTCAGGCGTTGGCCGTTGCCGTTCAGCGTGCCGATGAGTTGGTCGCGGGTCATAGTAGCAGTCAATAATCGTTGGGGGTTTGTCGTTCGTGGGCCATTCGGCGGAGCCACGAATGACTCATTATTTACGCGTGGTCAGCATCGACTCCATCATCTCCTGACCCCACACCGGGTGCAGGTCGCTAACGGATTTAAAGGTAGCAATTTTTTCGGCGGCCCGTTTCAGGATAGGGCAGGCCGCGCCGGGGCCGCGGTCATGGCCTGCTTGTACGGTTCGGATTGGGGTAAGGGTAGGGCCGATGAACGCCGTAACGAGGAAGATTAAAACGGTTTTCGTGCGTTTAATTTCGGTTCGTGTTTGACCGTTGGCCTTCCGTGAAACCGGCTTCGTGGCACGGGTTGCGTTCGATGAATAGGCAAAGCTACCGCGCCGGTCGGCCGATGACCGACTTTTTCCGACGAAGGTCGAAAAGCCGGGCGCGAAAACGGGTAGGAGAAAGACAGATTCGGGTTTGTCCTATTGACAAACAAACCAAATTCTGTTCCGTGCGCCCATGACTACCCGCGATCAGCTTCTGCAACGCGTCCGCCAGAACAAACCCGAACCGCTGCCGCTGCCGGACGTGCCTACCTTTGTTTCCGAGACCGATGATCTTTTCACCCGCTTTCGCGAGGCACTGGCGTTTGTGGGTGGGCAATTAGTTGAATTGCCGAGTGAAACCTACCGCGACCCGTAGTGAACCGGCCGGTTACAAGGCAAATTTTTTAGGCAAAAGGTTTCCAACACCCCCCGCAATTGGGAGG
>CAXUEB010000043.1:6952-8736 GCA_964249775.1 uncultured Spirosoma sp. | reverse complement strand
GGCAGTGGGTTGTGTGGGTGGGCAATTAGTTCAATGCCGTAGTCAACCGGCCGGGGAGGCTTCGTCACGGTAGGGTTCACTCGGCAAGTTTATTCGGCAAAGCTTTCCCAACACCCAGCGCATTGCGTCGGCGGTGCCCTTGCTCGACGTGCCCCTGACGCCGGTCGGGCCAGAAACGGATAAGCTTATTCTCGAACAGCTCGACGTAGCCGTACTGCGGGGCGCGTTTGTCGTGGCCGAAAACGCGGCCGTCTGGCTGCCTGAGGCCAACATGCTCCACCGGGCGTTGCCGTTCATCGCGCAGCATTTAGTCTTGGTCGTCAGCCGCGACGCCCTCGTGCCGAATATGCACGTGGCTTACCAACGCATCGACCCTAAACGAACCGGTACGCCCTTCGCCGGCTACGGGACGTTTATCGCCGGACCATCGAAAACCGCCGATATTGAGCAGTCGTTGGTCATTGGGGCGCACGGTGCCCGGAGCCTGATGGTGGTCTTAACGAACCCCCAACCGGACCCGTCGGCGGCTTAACATTTGGGAATAAACCGTGTTACTCAGAAGAGAAAACCGCCTGCTCCCTTTGACGACTACCTTGGTTACGTTTCCGCTTACGCTCGGCCGACTTCGCCCCTGGCGCGAGGGCGACGAAGAGTCTTTGTCGCGCCACGCCAGCAACCGGCTCATCTGGAACAACGTCCGCGATTTTTTCCCTTACCCCTACACGCCCCGCGATGCCCACTCGTGGGTGCGTTCCAATAAGTCGTACCAGCAACCCAACAACTTAGCCATTGAGATCGACGGGCAGGCCGTCGGCAACGTCGGCTTTACGGTTAAGGACGACATTTATCGCTACAACGCCGAAATTGGCTACTGGCTTAGCGAGCAGCACTGGGGGCGGGGCATCATGTCGGAAGCCGTGCCGATTATGACCCGCTACATCTTCCAGAATTTTCAGGTTAACCGCATTTTTGCCTGCGTGCTGGAAAGCAACTTAGGGTCGATGCGCGTGCTCGAAGCGGCCGGCTACCAGCGCGAGGCCGTTTTGCGGAAAGCGGCCGTTAAAAACAATCAGTATTTAGACGAACACATATTCGCCGTGCTGCGGGCGGAACAAAACGAATTGGCAAGGACGAAGGGTGAAATGTGAAGGGTGAAGTTCGGACCCGATTACCACTTCGCCATTGCCAATTCGCCCTTCGTCCTTCCCAATTCGCCATTCCCAATTCATTTGCCTTTATTTTTGTCAAAACCTTACCGCTTCGGCGGACCAAGCTTTCATGCCGAAGATCGTTATTGCCATAGATGGGTATTCAAGCTGCGGGAAAAGTACGACCGCCAAGGCCGTGGCGGCTCGGATGGGGTACGGCTACATCGACACGGGCGCTATGTACCGGGCGGTTAGTCTATTTTTTATCCGCGAACACGTGGCCCTCTCGAACCAACGGGAAGTGAAAGCCGCCCTCGAAAAGCTTCACATTACGTTTAATCACAATAACCGGACGAATAAAAACGAAACCTGCCTCAACGGCCTCAACGTAGAGGAAGAGATTCGTAAGATGTACATCTCCAACATCGTCAGCGAAGTCAGTGCCGTTCCGGAGGTGCGCTGGGCGATGGTGGCCCAGCAGCAGAAAATGGGCCGGCGACGGGGCGTTGTGATGGACGGCCGCGACATTGGCACGAAAGTTTTTCCCGACGCCGAAGTCAAAGTGTTTATGACGGCCGACGTGGTGGTGCGGGCCAGACGCCGGCAGCAGGAACTGCTGGCTAAGGGCGAACTGAT
>CAXUEB010000043.1:5048-6942 GCA_964249775.1 uncultured Spirosoma sp. | reverse complement strand
ATCCATAATCTCGAAAAGCGCGATAAAATCGACTCAACGCGCGCCGAGAGTCCGCTCGCGCAGGCCCCAGATGCCCAACTGCTCGACACCTCGTACATGACCATCGAAGAACAGGTTGATTGGGTTATCGAACAAGCCGACCGGCGCATCGCCGAACTTCATCGGCAGGAACAGCCATGAACGTTGATTTCCTGATTGTCGGTGGGGGCGTAGCAGGATCGGTGCTGGCCTGGACGCTCGATCAGCGCGGCTGTTCGGTTATTCTGGCCGACGACCCGGCGCTGCCTTCGGCGTCGGCCGTGGCGGCCGGTATCGTTAATCCCCTGACGGGGCGCAAACTCGTGCGCACATGGCAGGCCGACGCGTTGTTTCCGTTCCTGACCAACTTCTACTCGGCCATCGAGGACGCGTTGACCGTTCGCTTCTTTCACCCTGAGCGCATCTACCGGCCGTACCGCTCCGAAGCCGAACGAAGTGAGTACCTCACGCTCACGGCCGACCCAACGATTCAGCCTTACGTGAATCAACGCGTTGATAGTCAATTGTATAACGAATACATTCACAATCCATTTGGGGGGCTGGAAGTGACGCAGGCGGGCTGGGTCGATCTACCCGAGTTTGTCCGAATTATTAAAGGTTATTTTCTCCGAAAAGGGCAATATTACGAAGGATGCGTTCAGCCTAATGATTTGACCTTGACGGAAAATTCAGTTAGCTGGCAAGACCTTACCCTTACTAAAGTACTATTTTGCGACGGCGTGCAAAGCCGCGAGAATCCGTTCTTTGCTAACTTGCCGTACAATCCCGTGAAAGGACAGATTCTGACGGCCCTTGTCGACAGGTATCCTATTAAGCAGATCGTCAATCAAGGGTTATTTATTTTGCCCCTTCGGGCAGGCTTGATTCGCGTTGGCGCGACGTATTCGTGGCACGACCTCGATTGGCAAACAACCGACGATGGTCGGACGTTTTTAGAAACCAAACTCCGGGCAATTCTGCGGGTTCCGTACCAGGTGGTGGCGCAGCAAGCGGGCATCCGACCCTCAACCAAAGATGGTCGGCCGTTCGTTGGGCTGCACCCGCAGCACCCGGCCGTGGGTATTTTTGGGGGGATGGGCACCAAGGGCGTCTCGCTGGCTCCGTACTTAGCCGAAGCGTTCGCGCGGCACTTGTTAGACGGCGAAGAATTAGCGCCGGAAGTGAATATTCAGCGGTGTGTTTCGTTATTATGAGGAGTCAGCAGAGAAGAGACAGGAGAGCGAGAATAGCTGGCGCATCACGTCGCCTGCACCATCCATTTTCTTGGCTGTCGGCTCCCTGCTGACTCCTGAAAGACAACCTTTATGCGCAATCAATACGTACTTTGGCTGGGGCTTTGGCTGAGCACCCTGAGCGTGGCTTCGGCGCAAAATTACCCATCGCTCGAACGGTTTGGCAAGAACCGAATTCAGTACCGTGGCTTCGACTGGAAAGTCATTCGAACGGCCAACTTTGAGATTTACTATTACCAGGACGGCACGCAGATTGCCAACCTAACGGCGCAGTACGCCGAATCGGAGTTCGACCGGATTACTGAACTGCTGGGTTACACGCCTTACAGTCGCATCAAATTATTTTTGTTTAATACCCCGCAGGAACTGGCTCAGAGCAACATCGGTCTGACGGCGCAGGGCGGGCTGACCGGCCGCGACCTAAACCTGTCTAAATCACGCGTGGAGCTGGCGTTTACCGGCGATCAGATCAGTTTTCGGCGCGAGATTATCCGGCACGTGTCGATGCTGTTTGTGTACGACATGCTGTACGGCGGAAGCCTGAAAGACGCGCTGCAAAGTTCGCTGTTGCTGACGCTGCCCGATTGGTTTATGCCCGGCATTGCGGCTTACATCGCCGAAGG
>CAXUEB010000043.1:0-5038 GCA_964249775.1 uncultured Spirosoma sp. | reverse complement strand
TTACATGCGCGATGTAGCCCTGACGCGCCCCGTCAAGAAACCGTCCCTGCTGGCCGGAGCCGAAGCCGAGCGCGTGGGCCACTCGATTTGGAACTATATCGTGCAGCGGTACGGCCGCGACAATGTGTCGAACATTCTGAACCTGACGCGTATAATCCGCGACGAGCAGAAAAGCATTCAGAGCACCCTCGGCGTGCCCTACAGCCGCTTCCTGCGCGAGTGGCGCGAGTACTACGCGGGCATGGCCGGCAGCGTCGCGCAGGGTTACAGCGCGGGAAGCGATGATTTTCAGATCAAGCTCAACGCCCAGGATGGTCAGTTGCTGGTCAACAGCTTGAAGTTGAGTCTTGATAAGCAGTTCTTTGCTTACACAACCCAGCGCGACGGCGTCTTCGCGGTGGAAGTGGTCAACACAGCGACGCGCAAGCGAACCACCGTGCTGAAGGGCGGCTACCGGCTCGACGGGCAGTTCGCCCGGACCACAACGCCCTTAGTCGCCTGGCAGCGCGGCAACACGCTGCTCGTGGTGACCGACGAAGAAGGACGCACGAATCTGTACCAATTCGGCAATTTTGAGAAGCGGCCCAAGCAGCAGTTTCGCCGGCCGATCAACGGTCTTTCGCAGGTGGTGTCGATGGATGCCTCGGACGACGGCGGGAGTTTGATTCTGAGCGCCGACCGGCGGGGGCAGAACGATCTGTTTTTATACAGCATCAACCGGGGAACGTACGGACAACTCACCAACGACCTGTACGATGACCTGTATCCGCAATTTGTTGGACGAACGGCCCGGCAGGTGGTGTTCAGTTCAAACCGGTTTCTCGATACGCTCGATGTCGACAAAGGCTCGTATAAAACCATCCGCGACCGGCTGAGCTTGTTTACCCGCGAAGGTAGCGCCCGCGATCGGTCGCTCGTCCGGCTCACGGATTCGACTACCCACGCAACCCGGCCCACTGCGGCCGACGAATCAACCATCTACTTTCTCAACGATGTGGCCGGCGTGCGTAACCTGTACCGGTTCGACGTTGAAAACAAGCGCATTCGGCAATTAACGGCGTTTCCGCAGAGCATTCGGTTGTACGACCTCAACCCGGCCAACGGAGGCTTCGTGTACAGCAGTTTGAAAAACGGCGAGGAATACATTGGCTTTCGGGCGCAGCTTAACCTGAATCAGACCGTGCAGTCGCCCCCCACCCAGCGGAGCGTCAGTCTCGGCCGGGCAACTCGTCCGGCCGCGACGCCCGACCCGGTTGCGCCAACCGATACCGCCGTCCGACCCGACACCGCAGCGCCGGTAGCGGGGCGGCAGCCCGCCGGTACGCCGGAGCGGCCCGCTTCGGGTTTGCAACTCGAACCTGGCGAAGTAGACACCGACAATTACCAGTTTGACCCGGAGGTGGTGAAAGCCGCCGAGTACCGGCAACGTCGAACCATCGGCAGCAACGCCCCGGCGCTGACAACGGCTCCCCTGCGCAACCGCCGTCGCGAAACTATCACCATCCGGGGGCCGGTTGATTACCACGGCTTGTTTGCCGCCAACGACGCAGCCTCTTCCTGGCGCATCGATCCTATCCGGGGCTTTGGGTATTCGCAGGAAGTAAGCCTGAGCGATCAGTTAGAAAACCACGTTGTGCGGGCAGGGCTGTTTGTGACGACCACGCTGCGAAACAGCGATCTGTTTGCCGAGTACACGAACCTAACCAGCCGGATTGATTACGGCTTCCGCGTTGACCGGCAAACGTTGTTTGTCGACAACGGTGGGCTGAGTCAGAAAAACCGTTATAACCGAATTGCCTTGTCGGCGTCGTACCCGCTGTCCGTGACGACGCGCTTCACCCTGTCGCCGTTCTACGCCATCACCCGGCTGGTCGACATGGCGTCGTTCAGCGAAGCCGACCGCACGTCGGACTACGCCGGTCTGCGGGGTGAATTCGTGTTCGACAACACGAAGGTGAACGGCATGAACATGGTGGTGGGCACCCGCGCGAAAGTACGCTTCGATGAATACGCCGGACTGCGGGCCTCGTCGCAGGGTTTCCGCCGAATTACCTTGGACCTGCGCCACTACCAAAAAATCCACCGGGACTTGGTCTTAGCCACGCGGCTTTCGATTAGTCAGTCGGGCGGAGTGTCGCCTAAACAAAGCACGCTGGGCGGCATGGAAAACTGGATTGCCAACCAGAAAGAGCAGATCGCTTCCAACCCCCTATTGGTGCCGAACCTGATTCCTAACGTTGTACCGTATGATTACCGCAGCGTGTTCTTCGTTGATTTTGCCGCTCCACTCCGTGGATTCCGGCAGGGTAAGCTGACCGGTACAAGCCACATGCTCTTCAACGCCGAACTCCGGCTGCCGCTGGTACGCTACCTGTACCGGGGTAACATCACGTCGAATTTCCTGCGTAACCTTCAGTTGGTTGCCTTTTCCGACATCGGCACGGCCTGGTCGGGCAGGGGGCCGTTTAGCCGACAGAATAGTTTGAATACCGAAACCGTCGGTGGCGGCAATATTCCGTTCCGGGCCAGCGTAACGAATTTCAAGAATCCGTTCCTAATCGGATACGGCGTCGGCGCACGGACCATCATTCTGGGTTACTACGTTAAGTTTGATTACGGCTGGGGCTTGGAAGATCGTGTGCTGAGTACCCCGATTCCTTACCTGACCTTGGGCTACGACTTCTGATTAGAAAGTAATCGGCAACCGCCCACGAGCAGCCTTTTTTGTGAAGCCACCCCGGCGGGGTGGCTTTTTTTATTGATCCCTTCTTGCTCCCGCGGAAGGCTCTTAGTTGCCGGTTGCAACGCCTACCTGCTACGCCGGCTGGCAACACTAAGGGTGTTTTTGGCTGGTTAACGCCCGCCGATTTGCCCAAATGCCTTCTTACTCAGTCGCTCAATCTACCAGCCCGGTGTGAACTGGCTATTATGTCCACTGGCTCTTCCCCCAAAATTCCTTTCGGCGCTGGTTTAACCGGTCGGCCTACACTTGGCATAGTTTTCGCTAAACCCGGTCGACTGGGGTTGCGTCTGACGCAGTTACATTCCCAAATTGATAAACCCGAACGATACGACTTTAACAAGATGGTTTATTGCTGTAATCAATTAACGGGCAATTGTTTACGAGTTATTGTCCCTACCCGGCAAGGCTGAGCAACGGTTTGGCATAGTTTTAGATTCTTTGATGCATGCAAAGTCTCCCTGTATTCAGGTACGGCGGACCATCCTACCGGGTGGTTGGTCGGTCAGAGTAAACGCATTCCGTGCTGGGGGCCACTGACTTTTTCCGTATACCGCCCCCAAATCAAGTTGCAGATGAAAGTAACGTTTACGCTACGCACGAAACCTACTGCGATCGCAATTATCCGGTTGTTAGCCGCGCAGAAACCTGATGCTGCCGGTCAGAAGACACTAATTACCAACGTGGTAAGTCGGGTGGCCGGCTTATTGGCGCTGCTTTCGGGTAGTCAGCCTGTACGGGTTGATCCGATTACTCTAACGAATCAACCCGCACCACCGAACCGCGAAGAGTCTGCTGGCGCGGGGCACGTTCGGCCCGCCGGACCAGTTCCAACGCGCTCAGCCGCCGACCCGCCCGATCTACCGGAGCATCCAGTACGCAACTCCCAATTCTGTCAATCTCCCCTCACTATTTCCTATTCACGACCAATGAATGAGCCATCTATACTGAACTCGACATCGCTCAACGCTGCCCAGCGGGTATCGAATTCGGACGAACGGCCCGTATGGGAAACAAACCCGCCCGTGGGCAAAGCGAACCGGCGCGGGTTGCTGCGCTTGGGCGGAACCGTTGCCCGGCGAATTGGCGCGTTGCGTTTTTCCAAGATCGCCGGTTCGCTGGTTGGCTTGTTTGTTTGGCTCAGCGCGTTGCCCGTTCTGGCCCAAACCAATATTGATCTGAGCGTTCGCCAAACCGTCAGCAACCAGAAGCCGGCCATCAACGACGTGATTTCGTATACCCTTGCGGTTCGGAATGCGGCCGGGTCGGCAACGGCGACGAACGTGCGCGTTCAAAACAGCTTACCCACCGGCGGTGTTGCCTACGTGTCCGGGTCGGCCTCGGTTCTGCGGGGCACCGGCACGTACGCACCCGAAACAGGCGTGTTCAGCGTAAGTACCCTTGCGCCCGGTGACTCGGCGGTGCTCGTCGTGCGGGCTACGGTGCAGGCGCGGGGCGTTTACTTCAACACCGCCGAAGTTGTGGCCGCCGATCAGGTTGATGCGGATTCCCCGGCGAATAATCAGGTCCTGACCGAAGATGATTACGATGCAATCTGCTTTTCGGTGCCTATCTTGTTTTACCCCGGCGATGAATACACCGTTACGATTCCGTCGGGTTACGACCAGATTGTTTGGTACCGCAACGACGTACCCATCAGCACGTCAACCGTTTCAGCGTCGTTGGCGCAGGTCAACGCCGACGGGTCGCTTACCTTTAAAAGTACGGGCGTCTACCGATTCGTCACCCAACGGGGTGGGTGCCCGACGAGCAACTGCTGCGACATTGAAGTAATTCCGGGACCCTTCGGCAGTTTAGGCAATTACGTATTTTTGGACGCCAACCGAAATGGGTTGCAGGACGACGGACCAACCGGCATTGACGGGGTAACCGTTTATCTCTACAACCAGGCGGGCACCACCCGCTTGGATTCGGCCGTCACCGCAGGCGGGGGCCGATACCAGTTCGATAGCTTGACCGACGGTCAGTATCGGGTGCAGTTTGTGCGGCCCAATGCAACGTTATCTTTAACCCAAGCCAATGTACCGTCGTCGCCGGCTGATTCGCTCGACAGCGACGCGGGCACGGACGGGTTTACGCGCGTTTACACGATTGACACCAGCCGACCCGTTGCGGACACGGCCCGCAACAACCCGAACGTCGACGCCGGATTCATTCAACAGTTGGCCAGCTTGGGCGACCGCGTGTTCGTGGACGCCGATCGTAATGGTCAGCAGGGACCCGTGGGTCAGGAGCCGGGCTTGCCAGGCGTGGTAGTGAGCTTAATCAACACCACCA
>CAXUEB010000042.1:17663-23697 GCA_964249775.1 uncultured Spirosoma sp. | reverse complement strand
GTGAAGCGTTTTCCATTACTGTTCTTGGTTAAGGCTGCGCTGTGGGTTAATTTTGACCGGATCGCCGGAGCGAGACAATTGCCAACCACAAATCTATTAGAAATTAATGAGTCAGGAAACCATAATTTTCTCAATGGCGGGCGTGAGTAAAAATATTCCGCCCAACCGACAAATCCTAAAGAACATCTACCTTTCCTTTTTCTACGGTGCCAAAATTGGGGTTTTAGGCCTGAATGGTTCCGGTAAGTCGACGCTCTTGCGCATCATTGCCGGCCTCGACAAAAGCTATACCGGTGAGGTGGTTTTCTCGCCCGGTTACTCGGTCGGTATGCTCGAACAAGAACCCCAGTTTCAGGCAGGTAAGACCGTTCGCGAGGTCGTTGAGGAAGGCGTTCAGGAAGTGGTGAACCTGCTTAAGGAGTTTGACGAAATCAACGAAGCGTTCGGTGACCCCGACGCCGACTTTGATAAACTACTGGCCCGGCAGGGCGAGGTACAGGAGAAACTGGACCAGCACGAGGCCTGGGAACTCGACCAAAAGCTCGAACGAGCGATGGACGCGTTACGTTGCCCTCCGCCCGACGCGCTGATTGACAACCTGTCCGGGGGCGAAAAACGCCGGGTGGCCCTATGCCGCCTGCTGCTGCAACAACCCGACGTCTTGCTGTTGGACGAGCCGACCAACCACCTCGACGCCGAGTCGGTGTTATGGTTAGAGGAACACCTACGGCAGTATAAAGGCACGGTCATCGCCGTCACGCACGACCGGTATTTCTTAGACAACGTAGCGGGCTGGATTCTCGAACTCGACCGGGGCGAAGGCATTCCTTGGAAAGGTAATTACTCGTCGTGGTTAGAGCAGAAACAGCAGCGGCTGGCGAAGGAAGAAAAGACCGAATCGAAGCGGCAAAAGACCTTGCAACGCGAACTGGAATGGGTGCGCATGGCTCCCAAAGCCCGACAGGCCAAATCGAAAGCTCGACTCGGGGCCTACGAGCGGCTGTTGGACGAAGACAATCGGCAGAAAGAAGAACGGCTCGAAATCTTCATTCCGTCCGGTCCGCGACTCGGTGCGAAAGTCATCGAAGCCGATGAAGTGGCCAAGGCGTTCGGCGACCGGCTGTTGTTTGAGCATTTAGGCTTTCGGTTGCCGCAGGGTGGCATTGTGGGCATCATTGGTCCGAACGGCGCGGGCAAAACAACGCTATTCAAGCTCATCACCGGCCGCGACCGGCCCGACGCTGGTACGTTCGACGTGGGCGATACGGTCAAATGGGCGTACGTCGACCAGGAACACGACGGATTAGACCCCAGCAAAACCGTATTCGAGACTATCTCGGGCGGCAACGAATGGGTAATGCTCGGTGGCAAGCAGAGCAACGCCCGCGCCTACGTCAGCCGGTTCAATTTCGCCGGGGCCGATCAGGAAAAGAAGATTGGGACGTTGTCGGGTGGCGAGCGCAACCGCGTTCACTTGGCTATGACACTCAAAGAAGGCGCGAATCTGCTCCTACTCGATGAGCCGACCAACGACCTCGACGTAAACACCCTCCGGGCGCTGGAAGAAGGCTTGGAAAACTTCGCGGGCTGCGCCGTCGTCATCAGCCACGACCGCTGGTTTCTGGACCGCATCGCCACGCACATCTTGGCCTTCGAGGGCGACTCGCAGGTGTACTGGTTTGAAGGCAACTTCTCTGAATACGAAGAAAACCGACGTAAACGACTCGGCACCGACGCCACCCCGACGCGAATTAAGTACAAGAAACTGGTGTGATTGATATGAGCGCCCGAACAGACAAACGGCCTAAACGATGGTGGGTACTTACCCCCACGTTGGGCATTTGTCTGTTTATTTTTTTGTACGGATTAGCCGCTTGTCAGTACCCCGGTGGCTCAAACATCGACCGGACGGCTATCGGGTTTAGCTGGCAGCACAACTACTGGTGCGATTTGCTGGGAAATGTTGGTAAGAATGGTATAAATAATCCCGCTCGGCCCATTGCCCTCGCGGCCATGTTGGTGCTTTGTGGCAGTCTGGCGTTCTTTTGGTGGCAGTTGCCCGATCTGTACCAACAGTCAAACCGCTTCATTCGACTGAGTCGGTGGGCTGGTCCACTGTCGATGCTCATTATCTTATTTATCGGTACGCCGTACCACGATTCGGTCACGAATACGGCCGGCACCTTCGGCGTAGTTGCCTTAACTGCTACGTTTACCGGGCTGTACTATAATCGGCAATTCGGGCTTATCGTTTTGGGGATGTTCTGCATGCTATTAGTTGGGTTAAACAATTACGTGTACTATACACATCATTATCTTTTCTACCTACCTGTTCTTCAGAAGGCTACATTCTTGTTCTTTCTTACCTGGGTTGTACTTACTAATTGGGTAGCGTATCGCGCAACGATTAGACGATGAATAGCGCAGAAGTTAACAACCCATATTCTTTTACAAAATCACCCCTTTTGACCGCAGCAACGGGTTCAACTCAAAGCTACAACCGGGCAATATTTCAACCGTGTCGTCCCAATCGGTCAGGATCCAGCGTTCGTTGGGCTGAGCGATAAGCGTCCGGCGGGTTTTGGTTAAAATCCAGATGATTTTTTCAACGCCGAAATCCAGCATCTTTTGCGTCTTATCGTACACGTACTCCGTCTCGCTGACGTTAGCGGGCAGGTCAATTTTTACGTCTACCTCGATAACCACTCTGGGCGGTATCGAGAAGTATTTATCATCTAAAGGCGTTGGCAAACTGGCCTGGTCAAATACGGCAATGTCGTTGGAAAGGTTACTACCTTTTTCGAGATGCAAACCCGGCTCGTTAGTGGCAATCAGGTAATCATCAAAAGGTAAGTACTTGTACAAAACATACATCATCAGCGAAACGACCGCTGACTGCAACGCACTGGCCCCCATGATTTCTTCTTTTGTTTTTTGCCGCGATAACACCGCTCGGTAACCTCGATAATAATAAGGCACACCGTTAATTTCTTCGTAAACCAGCGAAGCAGGTATCTTACGAGTTACCGGCGAAATACGCGCCGGTGTGCGGTCGGTTACGCTCATTGGTATTATTGTTGTTTTCAGTAAAGATAATGCATTTCGTGAGTAGCCGCTACTCTCGCAACATGGCATTCCAAGGAATACGTGTGCGTCAATCAAATTTCCCCGTAATTTTAGGCTGATTTTACCCACCGCTCATGTTTAGAGTACTCAAATGGGCTATTCCGTTGATAGTCTGGCCTTTTCTTGCGCTTGCCCAACTCCAAATTTCGCACCCGATGCCGCGCTTGGTTGTGCAGCGTGGCACCGACAACAACGGGCGACTGTACGTATCCGGTCGGCTCACCAGCGCGGTTGACCGCGTTGAAGCGCAGCTAACGCCCGTAGCGGCCGGGCAAGGCAACGCAACGAGCTGGCAAACGGTACAGACTAATCCGACCAACGGCGTGTTTTTAGGAGCCATAACGGGTGCGGGCGGCTGGTACGTCCTCACGGTACGGGCGTTGGTTGGCAATAACGTCGTGGGGCAGGCGACGGTGCAGCCGGTGGGCATCGGTGAAGTGTTTATCACGGCCGGGCAGTCGAACTCACGCGGGCTGGGTATTGGCGATAACGACCTCGGCACGGCCACCGACCGCGTCAACGCCATCGACTCCATCAACCACGGCTACCCACCCGGTGCGCAGGCGCTCGTTTCGTCCGGCGACCCCATGCCGGTGCCGGTCTACAAACCCCTGACGGCCGGTCGGCGCATCTTTCCGATGGCCGAAAGTTCGTGGGGCTGGGGCGAACTGGGCGACTACATCGTCAGCCGTTACAACGTGCCGGTGGCGTTTTACGTAGCCGGCTGGGACGCGTCGACGGTCGAAAACTGGATCAACTCAGCCAATGGCATTCCGGCCTGCAACCGCTATTTCTGCGTGGCCAACTGGCCGAATCTTCAGCCGTACACCAACCTCAAAAACGTGCTCCATTACTACGCGTCGGTGGGCGGGGCGCGGGCCGTTCTCTGGCATCAGGGTGAGGCCGAATTTGGCGACGCGCAGTCGGGCAGCATTCCCGAATATGCCAACCGGCTACGGGCGCTCATCAGCAAGGCGCGGCAGGATTTCGGTGGCCGGTCGATTCCGTGGGTAGTGGCACGGGCGTCGTTCGACGGCAATGTCAGCCGGCCCGACCTGATTACCAAACAGCAGGAGGTCATCAATACGCCTAACTTCGGGGTATTTCAGGGGCCGTTCAACGATCCAATCGTCAACCGCAACGCCGGAGGCATCGACGTGCATTTTCGCAACGCGACCCGGCCGTCGCCCCATCCGCGGTATGATCTTAACCCGGCCAGCATTCCAACCGACATGGGCCTTTCGCTGTTCGCCCGCAACTGGAACAATAGCTTAGATAACAACTTCTTTGGCAACGCGCAACCCATTACGCCCGAACAATTTGCCGTTACTAACCCCGTAGCTGATTACGTCCGACCCGGTAGCAGCCTGCAAGTCGCGTTTACGACAATGGGCACCTTTGGAGCCGGCAACCAGTGGGAAGTTCAACTGCTGGATTCGCTGGGTCAATACCGCGGGCGGCTGGGTAGCGGACCGAGTAGCCCGATTACTGTTACGCTGCCCGACTCCCTGAGGAAAGGTCGGTTTCAAGTGCGCGTGATGGCGTCGTCCCCCGCCATGCCCGCCGTGCCGTCCAATCTGTTTCGGGTCATCGACCAGCCCTATTCCGCCGACCTGCGGCTAACGATGCGTTTAGACCGCCGGGCACCCGCGTTGAACGAACCGGTCACGGTTACGCTCTTTGTCCACAACGATGGACCGACGCCAGCTACGAACGTCGTCGTTCAGAATCGTCTGCCCGCAAACCTGGCAGTACTGACAACCAACGGATTGACACTTAATAACAATACGCTGACGGGTACAGTATCGGCCATTAACGCCGGGGCGGTGGCAACCTTGAACTTTACGGCCCGACCCACGGCGGCCGGAACGTACCGGAACGCGGCCGAACTTGTTCAGGCAACGGCCAACGACTCGGATAGCCAACCCAACTCCGGCACCGGCGATGGTCAGGACGATGCGGCTTTCGTGGACTTTCGGACGCGGGAGCCGGGCAATGCGGTGTACGTTTCGCCGAATCCTGACCAGGTACCGCTGCCCCCCGTAGCCAGTAATCAGCCCACGCCCGACGCCAACAAAGCCGATGTTAGCTTAAGCCTGGCCGTTAGTAATCGGACGCCCCGCCTGAACGACACCGTTCGTTACGCCATTACGCTGACGAACGCGGGCGGTTTGACGGCGACCGGCTTGGGGGTGTCCGTCATGCTGCCGGCCGGTCAGACGTTTGTGCCGGGTGATGACTTTGCCCCGAGCGGGGACCGACTCGCCGGTGGTATCAGCAGCTTACCCGCCGGTCAGTCGGTTACGCTGTACGCACGGGCTAAAGCAACGGGTTCTGGTCGGAGCGTTTGCACGGCTGAATTAGCTACGGCTTCGCAACCTGACCCCGACTCGACGACCGGCAACGGCACGGCGAATGGCGAAGACGACACGGCAAGTGTTGAAGTACGGGTTCGATAATGCGTTTGTTTTCGAGCGGTGGGCCTGATTCTATCGCGCAAAGAACGAAACCATTATCGTTTCATCCTGAACGCTTTATGTCGTACTTTCGTTAAAATTCCACCCACCGAAGATTTCAATAAAGAGAAACGTTAGCTTTCCTGCTTTTAGCCGTAACGCGTCGGGCGTTTATTGCTGCTTATGAAAAATCAGTGGGGCGTTTTGGGGGTAATTGGCGTCGCGGTCGCGTTGACGCTTTCGTCGTTTTTGGATATGTTTGAGAAGCGGGTCGATTACAACACCGAGATCAAACCGCTGCTGAACAAAAACTGCATTGCCTGCCACGGGGGCGTTAAGAAAGCGTCCGGCTTTTCGCTATTGTTCAAACACGAAGCGCTTGCCCCGGCTAAGTCGGGCAAGCTGGCCATTATTCCGGGCGGGTGCGACGAGGCCAAGTGGGGGGGCGACCT
>CAXUEB010000042.1:13157-17653 GCA_964249775.1 uncultured Spirosoma sp. | reverse complement strand
CGACGAAATCGAACTGCTGCGCAACTGGATCGACCAAGGCGTGGAGTGGGGCGATCACTGGGCCTTTCAGCGCGTTGAGAAGTCGGACGTACCGACCGTCGGCACGTTCTGGAGCCGGTTAGGTTTGGTAGAGAGCGACGAAACGAATTGGGTTAAAAACGAAGTTGATCCGTTTATTCTCCACAAACTAAAGCAGGAAGGTCTAACTCCGTCGCCCGAAGCCGACCGTACTACGCTCATTCGGCGGGTAACGCTCGACCTAACGGGTTTGCCGCCTACGGAGCGGGAAGTAGCCGCGTTTATCAACGACCCATCGCCCGACGCTTATGAAAAAGCCGTTGACCGGCTACTTCAATCGCCCGCTTACGGCGAACGCTGGGCGGGCTGGTGGCTTGACCTCGCTCGGTACGCCGATACCAAAGGCTACGAGCGCGACCCCGGCCGCAAGATGTGGCGCTACCGCGACTGGCTCATCAAGGCTTTCAACGAAGATAAACCTTTTGATCAGTTCACGACCGAACAGTTAGCGGGTGACCTGCTGCCCAAGCCTACCGACGCGCAACTCGTGGCGACGGCCTTCCACCGCAACACGATGACCAACGATGAAGGCGGGACGCAGGACGAAGAGTTTCGCGTGTCAGCCTTACTCGACCGCGTCGGCACGACGTGGGACGTTTGGCAAGGCACGACCTTTGCCTGTGTGCAGTGCCACAGTCATCCCTACGACCCGTTCGTGCACGATGAATTTTACAAGTACGCGGCTTTCTTTAACAACACCCGCGACGAAGACGTCACGAGCGATACGCCGACGTTACGTTTTTATGAATCCACCGATTCGCTGAAGCTGCTTAACTTGACGCGCTATATTACGTCAGCAATACCCAACCGGCAGCAAGCTCAGCAACAGGCGGCTTACTACGCTAAGTTAGCTCGGACGCTTGAACCAAAGATTAATTCACACGATTTCGACCAGTACGTCAACGCATCACTGCTGGATGCTAAGTATTTCGGCATACAGGATAAAGGTTCGGCCCGCATTAGGGGCGTTACGCTGACCGGCCGGCCCCGGTTACTGATCGACTGGAGCACGAAAGCTGACAACGCGGTGCTGACAATTCGGCGCGACCGGAAAGACGGACCATTGCTCGCCGAGATTCCCGTACCACAAACGAATCACGCTTTAATCAACAGGATTCGGATGATTCCGCTGCCGCCGGTTGCCGGTAAGCACAACCTATTTTTGTCGCTCCGCAGTCCAAAAACGCCCAAAGAGTGGGTAACGATTAAGTGGGTTTCGTTCCAGCCGGTGCTGCCCGGCCAACCCTTGAACGCCTTAGGCAAGCAAGACAGTCTGTTAGTCGATGTATTGAACGCCGACGCCGACCAAGTACCGATTATGCTCGACGGTTCGGGCGATTTGGCCCGGCCGACGCACGTGTTTGAGCGAGGCAACTATTTAGTGAAAGGCAAACGGGTGACGCCCGACGTACCCAAGGTCTTTCCGGCGATGGCTTCCAATTTGCCGAAGAACCGGTTGGGTTTAGCCCAGTGGATGGTCAGCCGGGAGCATCCGCTGACGGCGCGGGTGGCCGTCAATCGTTTCTGGGAGCAGTTGTTCGGCACGGGCATCGTCGAAACCGTCGAAGACATGGGAACGCAGGGCATTCCGCCGACGCACCGTGAACTGCTGGATTACTTAGCCGCTGAATTCATGGAAACCGACCGCTGGAGCACGAAGAAATTGCTTAAACGGTTGGTTTTATCGGCAACGTACCGGCAGCAATCGACGGCTTCGCCGGCGCTACTGGCCAAAGACCCGTTCAACAAACTGCTCGCCCGCGGACCGCGCATTCGGTTGTCGGCCGAGCAAGTGCGCGATCAAGCACTGGCCGTGAGCGGGCTGCTGAGCCGGAAGATGTACGGGCCGAGCGTCATGCCCGTGCAGCCCGACGGTATCTGGCAATCGCCCTACAACGGTGACTCTTGGAAACAAAGCAGTGGTGAGGATTTGCACCGCCGTGCCCTCTACACCTACTGGAAACGCACCGCGCCGTACCCGTCGATGGTGACCTTCGACAGTCCCAGCCGGGAATTTTGCCAGTCGCGACGCATCCGCACGAATACGCCCCTGCAAGCCCTGGTAACGCTGAACGACCCCGTTTATCTGGAAGCGGCCCAGTCGTTAGCCGGGTACATGCAGCACCGCGGTCGTTCGCCGGAAGGGCAGATTCAGGCCGGATTTCGGCGCGTCATGCTCCGCGATTTAACCCCGCGAAAGTTGGCGGTGCTGACCCGGCTCTACCGCACTACCGAACAGCATTACAAACGGCACCCCGACGAGGCAACCAAGCTGCTGGACCGGTCTACGGCAACGCCCCAACAAGCCGCGCTGACCGTAACGGCCAACACGATGCTGAATCTGGACGAGGTAATTACGAAAGAGTAGCTATTTTTTTTTAAGCGCAGAGACAAGGGAGGTTCCGCGGAGAAAGCGGAGTCACTCAGTTCACTCTGCGGAACCTCCCTTGTCTCTGCGTTTAAAGATGAACAAGCTCCTGCAAGAACTCCAACAAGCAGCCGCCGAGCGCGAAACCCGGCGGCACTTTCTGCATACCTGCTCAACAGGACTGGGCGCGATGGCGCTTAGCTCTGTGCTGAGCAGTTGCGCAGTACGTACCCAGGGCCAAGCGCGTCATTTACATCCACATGGCGGGTTCACCGAGTCAGTTGGAGTTGTTTGATTACAAGCCCGAACTGGCCAAGTACAACGGTAAAGACTGTCCGCAGGAATTATTGACCGGTAAGAAGTTTGCCTTTATCCGGGGCGTTCCCAAAATGCTCGGACCGCAGGGCAAGTTTGCCCAGCACGGACAGTCGGGCGCGTGGGTGTCGGACTACCTGCCCCATTTGCAGACGGTCGTCGACGACGTTACGTTCTTGAAAGCCATGCACACCGACCAGTTCAACCACGCCCCGGCGCAGTTGCTGATGCACACGGGCAGCGCCCGGTTGGGTCGGCCGAGTCTGGGGTCGTGGGTAACGTACGGCCTGGGTACAGAAAATGACAACCTACCGGGCTACATCGTGCTGGCGTCTGGGGGCAAGCAGCCCGACGCGGGCAAATCAGTTTGGGGGAGCGGTTTCCTGCCGTCGGTCTATCAGGGCGTGCAGTGCCGCACCGACGGTGACCCGGTGTTGTACGTGTCGAACCCGGCCGGAATGGACCGCGACGTGCGCAAGCAAACCATCGACGCCATCAGCGAAATTAATCAGCAACAGTACGACGACGTCAAAGACCCCGAAATCCTGACCCGTATTGCCCAGTACGAACTGGCCTTTCGGATGCAGATGTCGGTGCCCGACGCGATGGACATTAAAGGCGAACCGCAGTACATCCTGGACAGCTACGGCGTTGATCCGGCTAAAGGCTCGTTTGCCCGGAACTGTTTGCTGGCCCGGCGTTTAGTCGAGCGGGGCGTGCGGTTCGTGCAGTTGTTCGATTGGGGCTGGGATACGCACGGCACCAGCGCGGACGGGGCCGTTGACATCGGCTTAAAGGAAAAATGCCGACAGTCCGATCAGGCCGTAGCCGCGCTGCTGAACGACCTTAAGCAGCGGGGCCTGTTAGACGACACGCTCGTCGTTTGGGGTGGTGAATTTGGCCGGACGCCAATGCAGGAGAACCGCGACGGGCAGGTTTTGCCGTTCATGGGCCGCGACCATCACCTCGACGCGTTCACGGTCTGGATGGCAGGCGGGGGCGTCAAGCGGGGCTTTTCCTACGGCGAAACCGACGACATTGGCTATTACGGCGTCAAAGACCAGGTGCACGTGCACGACCTCCAAGCCACGATTCTGCACCTACTTGGTTTCGACCACACCAAACTGACGTACCAGTTTCAGGGCCGTCCGTTCCGTTTGACCGACGTAGCGGGTAAGATTGTGAAGCCGGTTTTAGCATAAAATTACGTTTACAGCACTTTCGGTACTTCAACGTATTGCTCGTCGTGCTGGGGTGCGTTGGCTAAGGCCTGTTCGCGGGGCAGGTGTTGGCCGACTATGTCGTCGCGCAGGACGTTGGTTTCGTCGGTGATGTGCGTTAGCGGCTCGACGCCCGTTGTGTCGACTTCGTTCAACTGTTCCATCCACGTCAGCACGCCGTTGAGACTTCGGAGCAGGGCGGCTTCTTCTTCCGGGCGGACCTCCAGCCGGGCTAAGTGCGCAATTTTGCGTAAGGTTTCCTGATCGACTTTCATGAAGTTATCGGTTTAGCGACACTACACCGTAACGGCCGCTTGTTTCATCAACTCAGTGTCAATAACTCGGTACGTGTCTTCTTTCAGCCGTTCAACATCGTCCGGCGTCAGGCCCGCCGTAGGCAGGGGCGAATGAACAACAGCCCGCAGCGGTTGCCGGTGGAAGCGCACTGGTTTCTGGTCGGGTAAGATGCGGTAATTGGCCAACAGCGTAATGGGCACAATGGGCACCTGCTGCTG
>CAXUEB010000042.1:9492-13147 GCA_964249775.1 uncultured Spirosoma sp. | reverse complement strand
CTGCTGAACGGCCATGATGAACGCGCCATCTTTAAACGGGTGATGCATCTTGGGCGGCTCTTTGGCCCGGATGCCTCCCTCCGGAAAAATCATGATGCTCCGCCCCAACGCCAGCGTTCGAATGGACTTCGCCAACGAATACGCCCGGCTGTTGGGCTGATTGCGGTCGACCTGCACGTGCAGTTTGGCGAACATATACCCCAGTAGTGGAATATGCTTGACCTCGCTTTTACCGACAAAGGCGTAGTAGTTGTCAACAATTACCCCCATCGCGGCAATATCCAAATACGAAAAGTGATTCGCACAGAACACGTACACTCCTTTGGGATCGGGCGTAAACCGGTATTCCACCCGCAGAGGAATGCCAATACCAAAAAAGAATAGCTTTCCCCAAAGGGCATTTACTCGGTGCGCCAGCGGCTTCCAGGACGCGCGTTGCAAAAACACGAACTGAATTGGAAACAGCACCAGGTAAAGCGTCACCAAGTACACCGCGCACCAAATGGTGGAAAAGAGTTGCATACTAATGTTTAAAATGCCGCACGCCAGTCGTGACCATCGCCAGACCGTGCTGGTTGCAGTAGTCAATCGAATCTTGGTCGCGGATGGAGCCGCCGGGCTGCACCACCGCCGTAATGCCGGCTTGACCGGCGATTTCGACGCAATCCGGAAACGGAAAAAACGCGTCAGACGCCATAACGGCTCCGCGCAGGTCAAACCCAAACGAACGGGCTTTTTCGATGGCCTGCTTTAAGGCATCGACGCGGGACGTTTGCCCAACGCCACTGGCGAGTAGTTGCCGGTAGGCCGTACCCCCCTCTTTGGCCAGCACAATCGTGTTCGACTTGGTGTGTTTGCAAACCTTCAGGGCAAACTCCAGCGCGCGCAATTCACCCTCAGTCGGGACTTTGTCCGTTACGGTTTTGAACTGGTCGTCCGTTTCAGTCCGGTTATCTTTATCCTGTTCTAATACGCCGTTCAAGATGGATTTAATCATTACCGTCGGCAAGGGAACCGGCTTGCGTTTCAGCAGAATTCGGTTTTTCTTCGACTTGAGCATATCGAGCGCTTCGGGGGCAAAATCGGGCGCGATTAGAATTTCCATGAACAGCTTGTTCAGCTCCTCGGCCGTTTCGCGGTCGACCGGCGCGTTGGTAATGACGACGCCCCCGAAGGCCGAAACCGGATCGCAGGCCAAGGCGTTCAGGTAAGCTTCTTTAGCGGTCGGGGCCGTGGCTACCCCGCAGGCGTTGGTGTGTTTAATGATGGCGAAAGCCGTGGAGTTATCGCTGGCAAATTCATCAATCAGCCCCACGCAGGCGTCTACGTCGACTAAGTTGTTGTACGACAGTTCGCGGCCGTGCAGTTTAATAAACATCGCTTCCAGATCGCCGTAAAATGTGGCTTGCTGGTGCGGATTCTCACCGTAACGAAGGTGATTAGCCGGTAGGTTCTTGAAGTCAATAATCGCGCGACCGGCGTCCTGCGGCTGACGGGTGTTTTGCGTTGGAGGAACGGAATTATCCGACGCAGGCGCGCCGAAGTACGCCTGAATAGCCGTATCGTAGTCCGACGTTACGGCAAAAGCTTTGCCGGCGTACCGCCGGCGATCGGCCAGGTCCGGTTGGCCCCGTTTGGTCGCTAACAAGTCGATCACACCCGCGTACTGATCCCGCGACGATACAATCAGCACGTCGTTGTAATTCTTGGCAGCCGCCCGGATAAGCGAAATACCACCGATATCAATCTTTTCGATGACGTCTTCGTCCGACGCGCCCGACGCTACGGTTTCCTGAAACGGGTACAGATCAACCACTACCAGATCGATGGGCGGAATCTGATGCCGTTCGGCCTGGGCAAGGTCTTCGGGCTGGTTGCGCCGGTACAGAATGCCGCCCATCACGGCCGGGTGCAGCGTTTTGACCCGACCGCCGAAGATCGACGGGTAGCCGGTAATCGTTTCGACGGCCGTTACGGAAATGCCCAGTTGTTCGATAAACGTTTGCGTACCGCCGGTTGAATACAGCCGGACGTTCTGTTCGTGCAACAGCCGGACCAGGGGTTCGAGGCCGTCTTTGTAATAAACGGAAATAAGCGCGGAAGAAATGGTCATGAGTCAGCGGGGTTAGCGGGTTGCCAACTAACCCGTAAGTTGCGGAACGGGCCAGTAAGCGGCTGACCCAGACATGCCGGCAAAGATAGCCAAAGGTCTTAACTTTGTCTGTCCGACTACGCAGCCGGTTCTTTCTTGCCCAATGAGTACATTCAAAAAATTAGCGAGCGACACGGCGCTCTACGGCCTCAGTACCATTCTGGCGCGGCTCATCAACTACGCCCTGGTGCCGATTCAAACCTACGCCTTTACCAAGCCGTCGTCGATGGCGTCCAACGTCGAATTTTACAGTTGGATCGGCGTGTTGCTTGTCCTGTATACGTTGGGTTTGGAAACGGCTTTTTTCCGGTTCATCGCCCGCGCCAAAGACCAACCTGCCGCCGAAAAGAACCGGGTTTTCAACCAGTCGCTCAGCATCGTCATTGGTATCAGCGTTCTATCGACAACGGTGCTTTATGCCTTGGCTCCGCAAATTACCGAATGGATCAACTACCCCGGTCAAGAGCGGTTCGTGCGGTGGTCGGCGCTGCTGGTGGCCATCGACGCCATCGTGGCCATTCCGTTCGCCAGGCTGCGGGTCGAGAACCAGGCAAAGGCGTTCGTGCGGGCTAAACTGACTAACATCCTTATCGTCGTCGCGCTCAATATTTTCTTTATTGTTCTTTGCAAAGACATCACCGAAGGCAAATACCTAACCGTTCTGCAACCGCTGGCAAACCAGATTTACGACCCGCAGATTGGAGCAGGGTACATCTTTCTCGCTAACCTGCTGGGCAATGCACTGTACATTCTGATTCTACGCCGGGCGTTCGCGGGCTTTCGGTTTCAACTGGGCGGTGCGCAGAGCCGGGCGCTGGTGGCCTACGCGTTTCCGATTATGCTCACCAACCTGGCGGCCGTCGTGAATCTGCTCACCGACCGGTTGTTTTTGCGCTATCGGCTGCCGGAAGGCTTTTACCCCGGCCTGACGGCGGAGGATGCGCTGGGCATTTACGGCCAATGCCTCAAGTTATCGATGTTCATGGCAATGGCCATTCAGGCGTTCAAGTTTGCCGCTGATCCGTTCTTTTTCGCCAAAGCCGAAGACAAGGCCGCGCCGGGTTTGCTGGCCGACGTAACGAAGTGGTTCATTATCGTTTGCGTCCTGATCTGGGTAGCCGTTAGTTTGAACGTTGATCTGTTGGGACAGGTATTTCTGCGCTCGGCGTCCTACCGCGTGGGCCTGAACGTCGTGCCGCTACTCCTGCTGGGCAATCTGCTGCTGGGCGTCTATTACAACATCGCGTTCTGGTTTAAGCTCACCGACAAAACGCACTACGGCACAATCATTACGGTTGTCGGCGCAGCAACAACCATCGTGCTCAATCTGTGGCTGATTCCGGTTATGGGCTACTTAGGCTGCGCGGTGGCCTTTGCGGTATCAAGTTTGGTGATGACGGTGATCTGTTACGTTCTGGGCGAAAACCATTACCCCGTTCCCTACCAGGTTTGGTCGGCGGTGGGCTACATTGCCGGGGCCGGCCTGCTGATTTTTCTGTCGGC
>CAXUEB010000042.1:4443-9482 GCA_964249775.1 uncultured Spirosoma sp. | reverse complement strand
GGTAGCCGTACCGTATCACCTGACGCTGGTTGCCTTGTTTGCGGCCGTTGTGTTCGTCATCGAGCGCGACACCTTCCGGCCGGTGCTGGCGCGGCTACGTCGGGGGCGTGTTCAACCGACAAAGCCGATTGCGCCTGAATCGCCGGTCGTTGAGTAGGTTAACGTCGCCGTAGTACGCGACAAAAAACGGCAAATGCTTTACGAATGGGCTTTTATCGGTAAATTGCAAGATAATCTGCCAATGCTACCATCCTGGTGAAAACGCTTCGCTATTTGTTTTTTTTTCAACCCAAACCGAACCGGCTCGGGTTACTGTTGCCCGCGCTTTTTCTGCTCCTGACGGCTTGTCGCGAGAAGCCTCTTTTCGAGCAGCTTGATTCGTCCAGAACGGGCATTACGTTTGTCAACAAGATCACCGACAGCGATACGCTGAACATTCTCAACTACCAGTACATTTACAACGGTGGGGGCGTTGGCGTGGGCGATTTTAACGCCGATACTAAACCCGATCTATTTTTCGCGGGCAATCAGGTAGCCAACCGGTTGTACATCAATCAGGGTGACCTTAAATTTAAAGACGTAACGCAATCGGCGGGCGTCGGGGGCGACGGACGGTGGTGTTCGGGCGTGGCGGTCGTTGACATCAACGCCGACGGTAAGCAAGACGTTTACGTATCGAATACCCTGCATAAATCAGCCGCCCGGCGGGCTAATTTACTGTACGTGAACCAAGGCAACGACGCTGACGGGGCACCCCGCTTCCGGGAAATGGCCGCCGACTACGGCGTTGCCGACACGACTTACTCGACCCAATCGGCCTTTTTCGATTACGACAACGACGGCGATCTGGACCTCTTCGTCTTAGTCGACCAGATTTTTAGCGATCAGGCCCCAACCAACATTCACCCCAAGGTAACGGACGGTTCCTCACCGACCACCGACCGGCTATACCGCAACGATTTCGATTCAAAACACGGCCACGCGTACTTCACCGACGTGTCGAAGCAGGCGGGCATCCTGATTGAAGGCTTCGGGCTGGGCGTGAACATCTGCGATATCAACCGCGACGGCTGGAAAGACATTTACGTCACCAACGACTTCGCCACCAACGACGTGCTGTACGTCAACAACCGCACCGGCCGGGGTGCCGGACCAACGTTCACCAACCGGGCGGGCGAAGCGTTTCGGCACACGAGCTACGCGGCCATGGGCAACGACGTGGCCGATATTAACCGCGACGGCCTGGCCGATCTGATTTCGGTCGATATGCTGCCCGAAGACAACCTGCGCAAGAAGAGCCTGATGAATGGCAGTAATTATTTTGCCTACCAGGAGTGGAAGCGGCTGGGCTACGAACATCAGTACGTCCGTAACACGCTGCAACTCAATCAGGGGGTACCGGCCCGGCGTACGCGATCAATCGAAACCGATACGGCGAGTGGGGTGCCGGTGTTTAGCGAGGTCAGCATGCAGGCGGGCGTGGCCGAAACCGAGTGGAGCTGGTCGCCCCTGCTGGCTGATTTTGACCACGACGGCTACCGGGACCTTTTAATTACGAATGGCTTTCCCAAAGACGTGACCGACCGCGATTTTACGAACTACTACAGCTCGGTCGACAGCTACCTGACCGATGAGATGCGCAAGGACATGACCGAGAAGATGCCGGTCGTCAAGGTCAGCAACTACGCCTACCGGAACCGGGGAGCCGACTCGTCGGCCACCACGCTGTTTGAAGACGTTACCCAAAAGTGGGGCCTCGATCAGCCTAATTTCTCCAACGGAGCGGTATACGCGGATTTGGACGGAGACGGCGACCTGGATTACGTCGTGAACAACATCGACGACGAAGCGGCCGTTTACCGCAACACCCTCGCCGACCGTAAGCCGGAAAACGCCCATTACCTTCGCATCAACTTCAAGGGCACGGACGCAAACCCGATGGGCTTAGGCGCAATCGTTGAGTATGACCTGCCCGGCGGCAAAAAAGAATTGTACGAGCACACACCCTACCGGGGCTACCTGTCGAGCGTGGAGCCGGTGGCGCACTTTGGGCTGGGCAACCAAACGCAGGTGCGCAACCTGCGCGTCACCTGGCCCGACGGCCGGGTTGAAGTCTTACCAAACGTCCGGGCCGATCAGACCCTGACGGTCGACGCCCGGAGGGCGCGTAGGCTGCCGAAAGCCGTCCCACCGGTCGTGGAGCCGTTGCTGCGCGACCTGACCGATTCGCTCGGTTTGGCGTATCAGCACGAGGAAACGGATTTTATTGACTTCAACAGCCAGAAAACGCTGCTGCACAAATTTTCGGAGTACGGTCCGGCCGTAGCCGCGGGCGATGTAACGGGCGATGGCCGGACGGACCTTGTCGTCGGTGGCAGCGCCAACCGGCCGGCCGATCTGCTCGTGCAGCAACCGAATGGTCGGTTCGTGCGGCAGGCGATGCCGACTAAAGTACCCGAGGACGCCGGCTTGCTCTTATTCGACGCCGACGGCGATGCGGATCTGGACCTGTACGCAGCGAGCAGTTTACCCGAAACCGACCCGGCCCAAACCGCCGACGCCCGGCAACACCGGCTCTACGTCAACGACGGCACGGGGCGCTTTACGCCGGCGGCCGGTGCCCTGCCCAACGTGCGCGTCAGCGGCTCGTGCGTCAAAGCGGCCGACTACGACCGCGACGGCGACCTGGATCTGTTCGTTGGGGGACGCGTGGAACCGAATCAGTATCCCAAGCCGGTCGCCAGTGTTCTCCTACAAAACAACGGCAGTCGGCCGGGCAGCCCGCGCTTCGCGGACGTGACCCGCGAGGTTGCTCCGGCCCTGCTCACGGCCGGTCTGACCTGCGATGCGCTCTGGACGGATGCCGATAAAGACGGTGACGTGGACCTTTTACTGGCGGGTGAATGGCAACCGCTCCGGCTGCTGCGCAACGACCGCGGTCGCCTGACGCCCGTCGAGAAAAGCGGCTTAGAATCGTACGTTGGCTTCTGGAATTCGCTGACGCCGGGTGATTTTGACAACGACGGGGACGTCGATTATCTGGCCGGTAACTTTGGGCAAAACACCCTGCTCAGCGCCAGTGATAAGCATCCGGTACGCATGTACGCCGGTGACTTCGATAACAACGGCTTCTACGACGCGTTTCCGTCGGTGTATTTTAAAGATCAGAAAAACCAGTATCAGGAGTTTCCTTACTTCGGCTGGGACGACATGGTACGGCAGATGATTGGCATCAAAAAACGGTACGTCCAGTTTGCGGCTTACGGCGCGGCCCCCATGCACGAAATACTGACCGACGACGAGCGGAAACAAGCGCTGACCCTGTCGGCTAATTATCTGTCGTCGAGCTACGTCGAAAATCAAGGCAATGGGCGCTTCGTCGTGCGGCCGTTACCGGTGCCCGCGCAGGCCGCCCCCGTGTTCGGTCTGCTGGCGCAGGACATGGACGGTGACGGCAACTTAGACGCCTTGCTGGTGGGTAACGATTACGGCTCAGACCTGACCGCCGGGCGCATGGACGCCTTTAGTGGACTGGTCTTACGGGGCGACGGCCGGGGCGGGTTCGCTTCCTTAACGATGGCCCAAAGTGGGCTGTTCGTGCCGGGCAACGCTAAGGCCCTGGTGCAATGGCCCGACGCGGCCGGGCGGTGCCGACTGACAGCGTCCGAAAATCAAGGACCCCTGCGGGTGTTTGGTGCGGGGAAAGTTGGTCAGTTCACGCCGGTTGACGCCCGAACGGCGGCCGTTGACGTTCGCCTGACGAACGGGCGCATCCGGCGGCAGGAAGTGCCGTACGGCACGTCGTTCTACTCCCAGTCGGCGCGGGGCGTATGGCTCTTACCCGGTGAGACGATTACCAAGCGGTATCCATTCTAATCCTAAACTGTTTCATTCGTTTTCTATGACGTTACGCCTTTTTGCGTTCGCCCTTTTTATAGGCACAACCGCGGTGGTGGCTCAATCGCAGCCCGCGCAAACGATGCTAATTACGTCTGTTCGGACGGGCGATACGGAAGTGTTTGCGGTGGACCCCATTACCGGCGACGCCCGTAACCTGAGCCGGTCACCCCAGTCCGAAGATCGGTACGCGTCGTGGTCGTACGACGGCCGGCAGGTCGTGTTTACCTCGAACCGAACGGGATCGGGTAAATCCGGGGGCGACGCGTTTAACGTGTTTGTGATGGACGCCGACGGGCGCAACGTCCGGCAGTTGACGCGCGAAACCGGCGTTTGTTACTACCCGAACTTTACCGCCGACGGCAAAACGGTGGTCTTTAGCTATGCCGACGATAAAGCCGGCGTCGCGCAGCTCATCCGCATTGGAACCGACGGTAAGGATCGGCGCGTCATCGCCGACGGGCGCGACGGTCACGTATCGCCGGACGGCAAACGGGTGGTGTTTACTAAACGAGCCGAAAAAGGCTTTCCCTTGTACCTCATTAATACCGATGGCACGGCCCTTAAACAACTCAACGCCGACCACGATAACTCGTTTGGGGCCGTAGGACCGGTTTGGTCGTCGAATGGTCGGGAGATTTTATACGTCGATCAGGTTGGGCAAGCGCTTGAAATCTTTACTTGCCACGCCGACGGCACAGGCACCCGACAGTTGACCCGACTGGGGCAAATCGCCACCTCACCCGCCTGGTCGCCCGATGGTCAGCGCATTTCGTTCCGGCTGACGGACGAAGCTTACTGGCGGGAAGAGCGCGCCAAAACCAAAGCCTATTCCGAGAAGCAAGCCGACAAACGACCGGTTTACGTCTTGTCGCTGACCAACTCCGCCCAGCCCGAACCCGTCCAGCCCCTGCGCTACCAGTGCGCCATCGACGGCAGCCGGGCCAACTGGAAGCCGTTGTAGTTGCCCCCGCAAGTGCGTCGTTTGGCGTGATTGTTGCCAAGAATTAGCTGATTGAATTCATCGGCACCTTCATGCAAATCATTCGGATTCTGGGACGTTTACTCTTAGCCATCTTTCGGCTTGCCCTAACGCTGGTGCTGTCAGCCGGCTTTTTGATTTTTATCGTGCCGGGCATTCT
>CAXUEB010000042.1:0-4433 GCA_964249775.1 uncultured Spirosoma sp. | reverse complement strand
GCTTAATCTGCTCAAACGATCCGCTCGGCAACCATCCGCGTCCGGGCCGGTGTCGCTTTCTCCGTTAACCCCGGAAGCCGCGTTTTAAGGACGTGACACCGGCTCAGGGTCGTATGTTTTCGGCCGTTACCCGCGCCGAGCGGCTTCGAATCGCCGTGGCCAAGAAAAACCCAATCGCCGTCCGGCCTTTTGGATTCGGGTTGACGATGTTGGTGGGCACGTTCGCCAAAGGCGCGCCAAACAAACCGACGTTGGTAATCTGATCGCTGAGCTGCTGCCAGAACTCAAACGCTTCGGGCGTCAGCGACTGAATCTCCACCCGAACTGAATCGTTGAGGCTGTACAAACTGTCGGGGTTAATGGATTGCCGGAAGGGTCGGATAAACGCCAGACCATCCGTGTTGGAGCTATTCGGAAACGACGCGTCCTGGATGGTAATGATGTCATTCGGTTCGTTGGCTACCTTGCCGTTTCGGTAATACAAAACCCGGTAATAATCCGTCGCACCGGGAAAGTCGCGGGCGAAGAACTCTGCTTGGTAGCCTTCCGTCGATGACAGCGGGTTAATCTTCTCTTTCCGAAAAATCAGCGAATCGATTACGGGCACGCGGTTCAGCCTCGAACGAGCCTGGTACGTTTCGCCCTGGTAGGTAACGCTCAGGCTGTACGTGCGGCCAACGCGTCCGAGCGGCAGCGTATCCTTCACGGTCGGCCGCCAGACGTAATACCCATCATTATCGGGGTCGGTGAAGGCGTAAACCCGGGCGCTATCATCCGTTACAATCACCGTAGCACCGGTAGCCGCAGGGGGCGTTCCATTGTTGAAATAAGCCGTTGTTTGCGTCAGCCGAATTTGTTGCGGACCGGGCAGGTTGGTCAGCGTAGCTTCCACCGAAAGCTGCGTTGGTCCCGTGTCTAAATCGGCATCAATGACGGTCTCACAACCGAAAAGCGCCAACGAAAGAACAAGCGAACAGGCGATAAGAAGTTGCGGTTTCATGATCGGTTACGTTTGACCAGCCTGTCTTCGAGCTTAGTCATCAAAACTTAAAGTTGTAGGTTACCGACGGAATCGCCGTTGCGAAAATCGAATACCGAACGGCTTCCGTTACCCGCGGGTTGTCGGGATTCGAGCGGAAGTATACGGAAAAGGGGTTCTTGCGGGCGTACACGTTATACACTGAAAACACCCAATTGTCGTCTTTCCGCTTGCTGGATCGTTGGCGGCCCTGCAACGTAGCCGCCAGGTCGAGCCGGTGGTAAGGGGGAATCCGGTAATTGTTGCGGGCACCGACAACCTGCCCCACCAAGCCGCCGTATTCAAACCGGTTTGTGGGAAACGTCGCGGGCGTACCGCTCGCCAGCGTGAACGTCGCCGAAAAATTCCAGCGGCCGGGCTGCCCACTGCTGCGTCCGGGCCGCGTTCGGCCGGGCGGGTCAATGAGCAGCACCGACGTCAAGGTGTGGGGCTTGTCGAAGCGGGTCGGAAACCACCCGTTGTTGTTGATGCCGTCGACCAATCGTTCCGTGCGGGCCAGCGTGTAGCTTATCCAGCCGTTGACAACGCCGGTGTTTTTTTTCAGGTAAAACTCCGCCCCGTAGGTACGGCCGCGGCCGGTTAGCAGATCACCTTCCAGGAACTTGTTGAGGATCAGGTTCGCCCCGTCGATGTAATCGATCTGGTTTTGCAGCCGCTTGTAATACACCTCCAACGAAGCCTCAAACTGACTGCCCCGCGCCGACTGACCGAAGTTGCGGAAGTAGCCCCCCGCAAGCTGGTCGGCAATCTGCGGACGGATGTTATTGGTCGAAGGTGTCCAGATGTCCAACGGCGTCGAGGCCGTCGTGTTAGAAATCAAGTGAATGTACTGCGCCAGCCGGTTGTAGCTGAACTTGATTGAACTGTTGGGTCCGGTTTCCAGCTTGGCCGAAAAGCGCGGCTCCAGATTACCGTACGTTTTCACCGTTTCGCCCCCCCGGTACTGCACCGTCGCGATGGGAAACCGGCGTTGTCCCAGGGGCACGTTGGTCTGGAAGCTGTAGGCTTCGCCCGGCCCGACGTAGCTAAACAAGGAATACCGCAGGCCGTATTGCAGTTGCAGCCGACGCGTCAGTTGTTGCTCGTTGCCCACGTAAACGGCGTTTTCCCAGCCAAACTTACTTTCCAAGCCAAACGTGCGCACATCACCCGAACTGGCCGCCGTGGCCGTACCCGGCTGAAAATCGTGCAGAATACTTTGCCCGCCGAACGTCAGTGTACTCTTGCCCAAAAATAAGGTAAAATCGGGTTTCAGACTGTAGTCAACGATGCGCGAACTGGTGCGGAAATAGTCATTGCGGTTCTCTGCGCTGCGTTTCAGGTCCGAGTCGAGCGCGTAATCGTAATTGGTGTAGTAGGCGGTCGTGTTTAGAAACAGCTTATCGCTGAACACGTGGTTCCAACGCAGCGTGGCCGTTATGCTGCCAAAGTTGAAACCGAAATCGGAGCCAAACACGTCGCGGCCAAAATAGCCCGACACGAACACGGTGTTTTTGTCGTTGATGCGATAATTGCCCTTAGCCGTTAAATCGTAGAAATAAAATTTGGAGCCTTTCAGGTCATTGTTTAGGAACGGCTGCGCCAAAACATCGGCGTAGGACCGGCGACCGGCAATGATGAACGAGCCTTTGCCCTTGAACAGCGGCCGTTCGTACGATAGGCGACTAAAAATCAGTCCGATACCGCCGTTTAGTTCCGGCTTCTTAGCGTTGCCTTCTTTAAGCCGAACGTCCAGAATGGACGAAATTCGGCCGCCGTAGTTGGCCGGAATACCGCCTTTGATGAGCTTTACGTCTTTGACGGCGTCGGGATTAAAAACCGAGAAGAAGCCGAACAGGTGCGACGAATTATACACCGGTGCTTCGTCTAAGAGCACCAAGTTCTGGTCGATGCTTCCCCCGCGAACGTTGAAACCCGTGGCCCCCTCGCCCACCGTCGACACGCCCGGCAGCAGTTGAATGCTCCGAATGACATCAACCTCGCCGAGCAGCGCCGGAATGCGTTGGAGCGTTTTGACGTCGATGCGGTTGACGCTCATTTCGATGTTCTTGACGTTATCGTCTTCGGCCTGGGCCGAAACGACTACCTCCTGCAACTGCCGCCCTTCTTCGCGCAGTTCAACGTCGAGCTTCACGTTTTGCTCAGTAAGCGCGACGGTTTTCGTCAGCTTTTCGTAACCAACGTAGGTGATGACGAGGTTGTACGTACCGGCCGGAGCCGTAACGGCGTAAAAGCCGTAATTGTTGGTCACGGCTCCGGTGCCCGTTTCTTTAACGTACACCGATACGCCGATGAGTCCTTCGCCGTTGGCCGCGTCTTTGATGTAGCCGCTAACGGTCAGTCCAGACCGGGGCTGACTGGCGGGTCCGAGCGAATTTTGGTTCGTCTGCGCCCGTGAAACCGGTACCGGTAGTAAGCCAATTAGCAGCCCCAGCCATCCGAATAGTATCCCGTTTTTCATTGCGTCATTTGTAAGAAACTGCCCGGACTATTACCGCTGCAAGTTCTATCAGAGAACGCAAAACTACCCCCGCATAAGTTCGGCCTACTGAGAAATTAGGTGAACCGGTAATAACAAGGAGCGAACCCATGATTTAACGGGTTGAACGGTACTGCGCTATCACCATGTTACTTCGCGTCCTGTTCCCGAATCTGCTTAATCAACTCGTCTGCTTTTGCTTTTTCAGTCTGGGGGAATTCGACCGGCAGCGACTCCAATGTCTCGGTCACAATGTGGGCAATGATGAGTTGCTGGTTCTTGCGGTCGTCGCTGGGAATTACGTACCAAGGAGACTGCTGCGTTGCCGTTGCGTTAATTGTGTCTTCGTAAGCCCGCATGTACTCAGACCAGTACTGGCGTTCTTCCAGGTCGTTTTCGCTCAGCTTCCACTGCTTTTCCGGGTCTTCTAACCGATTAATAAGCCGCTGCCCCTGCTCTTCTTTGGAAACGTGCAAGTAAAGCTTAACAATTGTAAAGACGTTACGGAACAAGAAATACTCAACGTGCATAATGTCACCAAACCGTTGCATCCAGAGTTCCTGATCGTCGTCTGGCACCAAGCTCGGCGGGATGTGCCCGTCGCGCAGCCGGTCGGGGTGAACGCGCAGCGCCAGCACTTCTTCGTAGTACGTCCGGTTGAAAACGCCGATGTAACCGCGCTCGGGCAGTTCCTGCCAGAATCGCCACAAAAAATCGTGCTTCAGGTCGGTTTTATCGGGCTTAGTAAAGGCAGCCATTTTGAACCGCGACGGGTTCACGCCCTTGAACACGTGCCGGATGCTGCTGTCCTTGCCGCCCGCGTCCATCGCCTGAAACAGCACCACCACCCCGTACTGCTCGGCGGCGTGCATCTGGTTCTGCGCCTGATCCATCCGTTCGCTCAGCGCGTCGAGC
>CAXUEB010000041.1:22874-23819 GCA_964249775.1 uncultured Spirosoma sp. | reverse complement strand
GTCCTGAATGACGATGGTTTCGTGGGCGAGGTCGGCCACCCGGCCCCGCTTGCCGCCGACGAGCGCGAGAGTCGTTAGGCCGTGGTAGTTGGCCCACTCGACGGCCTTGAAGACGTTGGGTGAGTTGCCGCTTACGCTCAGTGTCAGCACGAGGTCGCCGGGGCGGGCGTAGTTCTGGAGTTGCCCGACAAACACGTCTTCGTAGGCGTAATCGTTACCGAGAGCCGTCATCCACGATACGCTTTCGTTGAGACACATACACCGGAAGCGCCGGCCTGAGCCGCCCGTACTCATCTTGTCGGACGCGCTCTTGCCAAGGTCGGTTACGAAATGCGACGCATTCATGGCGCTGCCGCCGTTACCAAACACAAACACTTGCCGGCCGTCTTCCCAACATTTCTTTAGGAGGTCAACGAAGTATTCGACTCGGTCGAGGGGAATGGCGTCGTAGGTGGCTTTCTGCCGGTCGAGGTAGGTTTGGAAGTAGGTCATAGTAATGAGTTATGAGCAATAGGGTTTCTTTCTGTATAAGCGTTCCTGCGTTAACACACTCATCGCTCATAACCCATCACCGCACCGGCGGCCCGGTCATCACTAAGTGTAACGCGCCCACCGGCACAGCGTCTTCGCCGAGTTTAGCCAGCAGAACAATGGGTGGTTGAAATGCCCGCATCACAAACCGGGGCAAGGCCTGCCGCACGGCCGCCCGCAGCGGTTCGCCAATGAGCGACAACCCACCGCCCAGCACCAGGGCGTCGGGGTGAAACAGGTGTACGACGTGCGACAAACCCAGCGCCAATACCGACCCGATCTGCTCAATCAACATCCGCGCCACCGGATCACTCGCTTCGTAGGCCGGATGCAGAAACCGGGCCTCTTTGCCAATTTCACCGGTTTTGTGCGTTTCGGTTACGAACTGTTTCAGGACTGAATCATCCGGTAGTT
>CAXUEB010000041.1:21187-22864 GCA_964249775.1 uncultured Spirosoma sp. | reverse complement strand
GTAGTTGAGGCAGCAGGTCGCGAATCTGGCGATCAACGGCCCATCCCGAAACGGTTTGTTCCAACGTCTGGCCGGGCGAATCCGCGCCGGGCGGCACCAGCCAAAGGTGGCCAATTTCGGACTCGCCGGGCGTTGCGCCATGGTACAACTGCCCGTCGACGACCATGCCGCCCCCCACGCCACTGCCCAGCGTAACGTAAAACATCCGCCCAAAACCGGTTGCGACGCCCTGCCGCGCTTCGCCGAGGGCCGCGACGTTGGCGTCGTTTTCGACCCGCACGGTTGCGTGGGGTAGACGCTCGCCAAACCAGTCGGCCAGGTGAAAGCCTGCCCAGCCGTTGATTTGGTGGGAAAGGGCAATGCGCCCCGTCCGCCAGTCGACCGGTCCGCCGAAGCCGATTCCCACCGCCTGGGGCGCTTCCGAAAGTTGCGCCAACGTCTGTTCAATGTGCGCCAGAATGCCGGCTGCCCCCAGCGTCGGATCAACGTCGAACCTAAAGCGGTCGATGATGCGCCCGTCGGCGTCGCCCGTGACGAGTTGCAGCTTGGTACCGCCAATTTCGATGCCCAGATTCACAAATGATTTATCGTTTGTCGTTTCACCGCTTCGTCATCGTCGCCCGGCCGAGGTAAATCTCGTCGCCTTTGAGCGACAGCGTCGTGTAAAAATTGTAGTTGTCACGCACGTACCGAACCATCACCCGGCTCGTTTGTTCCGGTCGGGCGTAAGGCTTCGTAGCCGCAATCAGAATCTGGTTGCCGTTGACGATGGCCCGCACGAACGGCAGATCGCGGGTTTTGAATTGGTTGGCGTTGTAGGCCAGCCACGTTTGCCCGCCGTCGAACGAGCACTCGGTGGCTTCGTTGAGGTACGTTTCGCGGCCGTTGAAAAGGTCGCCATGGTGCTTAAAAACCCGCCACAGTCCGTGGATGTAATGTTCGTAACAGGCGTAGTGCCGGTCGTTGCCGAGGTTCTTTAGGGCCGGGTCGGTGGGGGAAGGCTGGTCAGGCTTAAGGTCGCCGTGGTCGTCCCAGAACAAGACGCCGTAAGCGCCGGTGAACCAGTAGAACACCGCCATACCTTCGGCCACGGCCGGGGGCGCGGGGTGTTCGGCCTTGCCGCTGTTGGGAAAATCACCGCTCTGCGTATTAAACGTCCAGTGCCAGGCGATGCGGGGTTTGGGCGACAGCTTCCGGTTCACTTCCTGCTCACCCAGCAAGGCCGCCAGCCAATGCCGGTCGCCGTCGCCGGTGTGGCGGGCTGAGTAGTCAAAGTCTGGGTACAGGTAGTACGTGCCCGGCATTTGAAAATCAGCGTAGTCGGCGTAGGACTTACCCACAATGTCGGCGGGCATCCCGCGCTGCCGGCTGGTGGCGGTGTGGCGGGCGGGCGTATTCCAGAGTGGATCAAAACCGGCCAGGTAGTGTTCGGCTTTGGAGTTGCCGAAGCTGTTGTGCGGTACGGGCGCAATGGAGCCGACTTTGGTTTGCGGGTGGGCGTTTTCTTTAATGGTTTTGAGCATGAAGGTGTACAGGTTGGCCTGTTCCTGCGCGTTACCGCGGTCAACGCCTTCGTTTTCAATATCCAAAAAAATATGGCCAAAGGTACTTTTCAAGCTTCCCGGCGGGCAGTCGCCGAAGCCGACGCCACCTCCGCACAGTTCCATCGACGCCTGG
>CAXUEB010000041.1:1541-21177 GCA_964249775.1 uncultured Spirosoma sp. | reverse complement strand
CGGGCGTTGGGCGAGGCCGGAGCGCGGTATAGCGTTTGGGCCGCCAAATTGCCATTCCGTGCCCAAGCTAAGCCGAACGCATCGGCGAAGTAGTTCTGGTAAAGAATCATCGACCGTTGGCTAAAGGAAAGGCGACTTTTCCAACCTCGCGGGGGCGAATCGGTGGACCACCGCTCGGCGTCGGGTACCATCCGCGTCTGGTCGATGGCCGAAAAGCCCCGCCGGAACAGTTTACTCCAGTCCTGTTGGACGTGCAAGTTGCGGCCGGCCCCGCAGAACGTAATCGTCTTGGTTGTCGGCAAGGTAAAATCGCCCACGACGTCGATGTTGTAAAAACCCCGGCGCGTGGGTGGCGTGGGCGTAAAGCGGGCGCGGGGCGTAACCGTCAGCGTCGTTTGAGCGGGCAACGTCCCCGGCAACCGCACCGGAGCTGGATCGGGTGGACCGGACGGCCAAAGGTAGGTACCGCCGAGCAGTAAGCCGCTCAGGGCAATAACGGGCAAGAGTACTTTCACGAGCGAAAAAGAACGCATCGTCAGGAATGGCCAGTCGACCACCGGTATGCGGCCCGAAATTACGACGCGCCCGCGTTCGTTTGACGAATCATTTCGTTTACTTGCTCGGTGGAGAGGTCAAACGTTTGGGCGATGGTCGCTGCGTCCATGCCCGCGTCGAAGAGTGCCCGCACGTAGAGGGCCGTTTGTGCCCGAACGCTCAGGGGCGTTTCTGGCTGTTGTTGCTGAGATTGGCTTGCGTCTGACATTATGCTAATACTACGGGTGGGTTCTGGTATTGGATAGCGGGACCATCCAATACCAGAACCCAACTACTAAAATTTATTCGTCAATGTATCGCTTCGTAATCGGCTGGTAGGAGTCGATGCGCCGGTCGCGCAGGTACGGCCAAGTCGTGCGGTACTTGTCGGTCAGGGCCAGATCGACTGGTTGCACGTGCACCAGTTCCTCTTCGTGCGGGGCTAAGTACAACAGCGACCCGAATGGATTGGTCACGAACGAGCCGCCCCAAAACCGCTGCCCGTTCTCTTCGCCAACGCGGTTGACGGCCACGACGGGTACGCCGTTAGCGATTGAGTGACTGCGCTGAATCGTCTGCCAGGCGTTATACTGTTCTTTATTTTGCTCTGGGTCCGGTTCGGTAGCGTCCCAGCCGATGGCGGTGGGGTAGAAGAGGATCTCGGCACCCATCAGGGCCGTGATGCGGGCCGCTTCGGGGTACCACTGATCCCAGCAGATCAAGACGCCGATCTTAGCAAACTTGGTGTCGAATACCTTGTAACCCAGATCGCCAGGCGTAAAGTAAAACTTCTCGTAATAACCCGGATCGTCGGGGATGTGCATCTTGCGGTACTTGCCGAGGTACGTCCCGTCGGCGTCCAGAACGGCCGTTGTGTTGTGATACAGGCCCTGCGCCCGCTTCTCAAACAGCGACGCCACGATGACCACGCCCAGTTCGCCCGCCAGTTGACCCAGCCGCTCGGTCGTCGGTCCGGGAATGGGTTCGGCTAAGCTAAAGTTGTGGTGGTCTTCCACGTCGCAGAAGTACAGCGACGTAAACAACTCCTGCAAACAAACGATCTGCGCGCCTTTTTGGGCGGCTTCGCGAATGCCGTTGATGGCCTTCTGAACGTTAGCCTCGACATCCGCCTGGCAACTCATCTGCACTAAACCAATATTGACAATCTTCGACATAGGGCAAAAATAGGGCGATCTGTGAGAAAGACGCCTATGTTCAACAAAAGACCGGGCCGGTGGGTTCGGCAGAAAAGTATACGTAGTACATAAGTTTAATGTTGGTTGATAGGTAACAAATAAGTTACCTTTGCTGTTAATCCACCGTTTGTTAATGAAAGCATCCGAAGTTGTTAAATTAATTGAAAAGCAAGGTTGGTACGAAGTACGCCAACGAGGAAGCCACCGAATTTTTAAACATGACGAACATGCCGACATCATTACGGTTCCGGATCATGGAAAAGAAGACCTACGACCCGGTACGCTCAACAGTATTCTAAAAACGGCTGGATTAAAATAACCAATTACCTTTCTTATATCATGGCTAAGCGCACACTAACGATAATCTTGGAAAAAGGCGACGAAGAACTTTGGGGACGCGTGGAAGCACCTGGATTTCTGCACACTACCGTCGGCGCTTCGGTTGAGGAGGTCACGGCTAATTTACGCGACCTGATTGCTGACTTTCTCGAACACGAAGGCCGGGATATGCCTGAATGGAAACGAACCGACGGGTCGAACGTATTGGAAACGGATATTACGTACAACTACGAGTATGACCTGACCGCTTTGTTTGAGGTCTTCACTGCTATCAAAATCAACGCGATCGCTGATTCGGCGGGTATCAATCAGTCGCTGATGCGCCAATACGCGAGTGGTAAGAAACGGCCCTCCGAACGGCAGGCGAAACGGATTGAAACCGCCGTTCGTGAGTTAGGGGAGCGGTTGAGCCACGTTACGGTTGCTTAGCTAAACAAAAGCGATTTGGTTGCCTTACGCCGGTCTTCGATCGGCAAACACAGCGACGTAGTTCAAACTACGCCGAACAAGGGCATTGCAAATACTACGAGCATTATTTTACACCGAAAATATATAATATGGACTATCTTATAATGTCAGGAATTGTACTTGGGATTCTCTATCTGATAGACTGGAATCAGAAAAGCAAACAGAGAATAAAGTTGGCGGCTCGGCAACGTGTGCAATTTGAGACGATGAAGAAAAATGTATTGGCTGAGATAGAGAAGCGATTTGGTAGAGCCAAAATCTTAGAAAATACAAGTTACTCCTTGTCGTTTTCTTGCCAGATACCTTTTGTAGCCACGCAAGGAAACGAGCCTGTCAATATTCCGGTTAGGGAACTTCATCTCAACTTAAATCACAATCCAGATCGACACATGTCAACTATTGTAGTCTTAAAACTATTTCAATTAGCATCGGGTCTAATGGTAAATGCTGGTGAAAGAACTCTGCAATTTGATTACGTAGCTGATCTAACTCCTTCCAAAATACCTAATGAAATCTCTGAACGAATAGATGTGATGAGGATGAATTGTAACAGTTTGCAGGGATTTTGCGAGGATTGGGAGTAGATCGTGCATTTTGATTAGTGTAAATTTCTATATCATCAAAATAAACAACTTATGGCTTCCCGCAGAACCTTTCTCCATACGGCCGCCCTGACCAGCGCTGCCGCGACCCTTTCGCCCAACGTACTCTTATCGGCTACCCGGCCCGCTAAAGACCGGCTGGGCGTAGCGCTGGTCGGCTTAGGCTATTACAGCACCGATTTGTTGGCCCCGGCGCTTGGACAAACCAAAAAGTGTTACCTCGCGGGTGTCGTCACCGGTACGCCGTCGAAGGCCGAAGCCTGGAAGAAAAAGTACAACCTGGCCGATAAGAACATTTACTCGTACCAAACCTTCGATCAGATCGCCAACAACCCGGACATCGACGTGGTGTACGTGGTGCTGCCGCCGTCGATGCACGAGGAATACGTCGTGCGGGCGGCCAAGGCCGGCAAGCACGTGTGGGTCGAAAAGCCGATGGCCGTCACGGCGCGGGAGTGCCAGAACATGATCGACGCCTGCCGTAAGGCCAACGTCTCGCTGTCGGTGGGCTACCGGCTGCACCACGAACCCAACACGCAGGAATACGTCAAGGTCCTGCGCGACGGAAAAATTGGTAAGATTCAGTTGGTTAGTTGTTCGGCGGGTTACTACGACGGCCGCACCGACCACTGGAAGCAGAAAAAAGAACTGGGCGGGGGCGTGATGTACGACATGGGCGTGTACGTGCTGCAAGGTGCCCGCTTAGCCACCGGCGAAGAGCCAATTGCCGTCACGGCTCAGCAGTTTACCAGCCGTCCGAACGTGTACAAAAACGGTTTGGACGAAACGACGATGGCGCAGCTCGTTTTCCCGAGCGGGGCGCGAGCGGCCGTGCAGACCAGCTACGGCATGAACATGAATTTCCTGCACGTCACGGGCAGCAAAGGCACCCTCCGTATGGAACCGTATTCACCCTACAACGGCCAGAAAGGCGAGTATCCGGGCGGTAAGATCGAACATCCTTACGAAGTACCGTGGCAGCAGGCCAAGCAGATGGACGACGATGCCGAGGCCATCCTGCAAAAGAAGCCGATGCTCGTGCCGGGCGAAGAAGGATTGCGGGACATTAAGATTGTCGAAGCGATTTACGAAGCCGCCCGCACCGGTCGTGAAGTAAAGATTAGCTAAATTTTTAGCGATCGGTTGGACCGTTGCAAATGGTCCTGGCAAGGCTGTTACGTAGCGGATTAAGAGACATACTGTTTTAGTTGTATTATACGACCGTTTGATCTGTCGTATATAAAGTCCGGCGGGGCGTTTGCCAGACCGCCGGACTTTTGCTTATTTCGCCCGTCAACCCCGTCCGCCATGCGCCCCGCCGACTTCGCTAAACTTCCCGCCGATCAGCAGTTAGACACGCTCTACTTCTCGGGCGACATTCTCGCCAACCGTTACGAAGAGGAAAACATCTTTCTGCTTTACAACCTCAACGGCTTTTACGTCGAACTCCGCTACGACGCCTACAACAACCAACTCCACCAGGTTACGCCCTTCCGCGACACGGCAAAACTGGAACCGTATTTGCCGTACATGGAGGTGTAGCTGCCTCTCACACATTCAACCAATACGACAACTTCACCACCAACGCTCGGTTCTTACTGCGCAATGAACCGGGAAAATAGTTTTCCTGATACACGACGAACAAGTCCGAAACGGGGGCGTAGCGCCATTGCAGGCGCGTGTTCAGCAGGGTGTTGGCCGTTTGGTTGTTGATCTGCACGACACTCGTCCAGAACAGTTGGCGCGAGAACGTCACGTCCAACCGCGGGCCGAGGAGTAGATACCGGGCGGATTTGTACGGCTCCGGCAACCGAATGTGGTTGTATTCCGTCGCGACGCTCAGCGAGCCGTAGGGCTGAAACCGGTACTGCACCAGTGCCTGAAGGTTGGCGTTGCGGCCGTTGTAGTAGCCGCCCGTGTAGCCCTCCAGTTGAACGTTCAGTAACCGACGCCGGTCTGAGTTGTAAAACGCAAACACGCCCTGCGTGCGGTAGCTCTGTCCGGCGGGTAGCTGCGGACCGTCAGAGTTGGTCGGATCGAAGGCAAAAAATAAGTAATTATAGTACGTATAGTAGCCCGCGCCCCCTTCCGACGTGTTGCGGCCCGTAACCTGCCAACCCATGTCGATCTCGCGGTCGGTCAGGCGGCCGTCGAGGTTGCGGATAAACAAGGTGTTAAAAAACGGGCCGTGCGATACGATCTTGCGTTCTCCTTTGATGTAGAGCGTACCGGTCAGTTCGGGCGCAAACCGCCAAAAGCCCGTGCGCGGCACGAAGCCCACGTCGTTGACCTGATAGTTGCGCCCCACGTATTCGTGGAGCCACGACAGTTCCAGATTGCGGCTGGTGTAGACAAGCGTCGCGCCGTGCGAGTAGGCGTCACGGATCGCGTAGGGCTTAGTAGCCTGTTGGTAAAAGACCTTGCCACTCCAGCGATTGTCGGCCGTTTGCAGGTTGTATTCCAGCCCGGCAATGCGCGTAAACCGCACGGAATCGGGCGTGTTGCCCAGGCCGGTACGGTTGACGAAGATACCCGATACGTTCGACCGCCCAAACACCTGCCGCTGCACGATGCCGACCGTGTAGTTCTGACCGTCGATGCCCCGGTCGGCTTGGGTGGCGGTCTGCGTGTTGAGCAAACCGACGCGCCAGTTCTTACCCACTTTGCCGCTGAGCCGCGCCCCGTAGAGCAGCGGATTCTGCACAATGATGCCCGTGCTGGTGTCGCGGCTGATGCCGATGCGACGGCTGAAAAACGGCCGGGACCGCGCGAAGCCGAAATTGGCGAATAGGTCTTGGTTTTCAATAAAAAACTGCCGCCGTTCGGGGAAAAACAGCTCAAAGCGGCTCAGGTTCGTCACTTGCTGGTCGGCTTCAACCTGCGAAAAGTCGGGATTGACGGTCAAGTCGAGGTTGAGCGACGGCGTCAGGCCGATTTTGGCGTCGAAGCCAATGCCGCCTTTCAGGGCGTTCGTGCCGCCTGCTTCCCGGCGGTTGTCGAGGTAGCGACCGCTGACGTACGGAATAAAGGAAAGGTTAGGGCCGGCGTCGGGTAGGGGCGTCGCAAACCGTACCGTATCGGCGAACGCCAGGGCCGAAATGGAGTAGGCGACCGGCACCCGACGCCACGCAATCCGCTGGTTGTTTTTGAGGTCGTGCCGGGCAAAATTCATCAGGAAGTACGTGGTGTTTTTTCGGTAACGAATCGTCTTGAGCGGAATCATCAGTTCCGCCTGCCACCGGTCGGCAAATACACGCACCGCCGACCGCCACTTGTTGTCCCACTCCGGCGCGACCCGCTCGCCGTTGAACAATTGCCCTTCGCGTTCCACGCCGAGGGGCGTTACGTTGAAGGTAAAGCCGTTGATGCGGTCGCCGAAGGAATCCATGTAAACCGTAAAATTGTCGTTCAGCTCCCACTCCCAGTCGCGCTTCAACGAACTGGCAATGAATCGTTTGTCGCGGTTGCGGTCATAAGCAACGACCGCTACGTACAGGTGGTGCTGGTCGTAGGTCATCCGCACGATCGTGCGGTTATAGGCGCGGGCCGTGTCGTTGGGAAAGTTCTGGATAAAGTTGTCGGCGGTTTCCGCCCGTTGCCAGATGGGTTCGTCTAACTCACCGTCCACCCGAATCAGCGAGTCGGTCGGAACGACGTGTAAGGTTTGCGCAAACGCCGAAGCGCACACAAATAGCGTTAGCAGCGTAAAGAACGGGCGTAGACAGAAAGGCATGAAACCGGAAGAGATGAAACGAATGAATAAGCCGTATGAAAGCGAATACGCCCGAACGGACCAACCTGAGGTGGTTCGTCGGGAAGAACCGGCGTGGGCGGCCGGGCGGCTGAGAACTAAAGCATCCGTATCATGAAGACAAAACTAATCAAAAAACAAAAGACCGCACGACGGCGGTCTTTTGTTTTTGAAACAAGGGGGTGCTGACCAGCAAGCGGTCTACGGCATAAAGTCGACCCCGGCCGCACTGATTTCCATCGTGTTGGCGGCATCGTTAGTTCCCGTAAACGAAACGCCAATGGTGACGCCAACGCCCCACAAGACTTCCGGGCGACCCGGCACGGCGAAGCGGTGCATGTTCCAGGGCGACGGGGCCAGATTCAGCCCGTCGTGAGCGGCAATGCGTTTTTCTCCGTCGAACACGTGGATGTTCGTAATTTTCGCCTGACCGGAATTGCTGCGAAAGCGCAGCAGGGCCGAATCAATCGCCAATCGATTGTCGTTGACAATGACGGTGGTCGGAATGGCGAAATGAAACCAGTTGGTGGTGTTGGGCTTGCCAACGACCCGGATAAAGAAACCGGCCCGCCATTCGCTTTTGATGTTGGTGGGCACCTCAATTTGCATGGTGTGTCCATGCGCCCACATTGCCTGTGCTAATGCCATGATTGGTTGGGGTTTAGTTGATTTTCTGTAGGGTTTCCGTGGACAGATTGCGCAAAAGTTCCGACGGATTCTCGCGGCTGATGCGTTCAATCTTCTGCTTGAGCAGGGCCGGAGCCGAGCGTTGTACGGACTTGATAGCCAGCTTTTGCAAGCTCACGTCGCCCGTGTCCAAGAGCTTGTCGGCAATTGAGTTCCGCACTGCGTCAGGTAGGTTGACCAGCGCCGATCCCGACGCGATGCGCACCAGCGGCCGGGGACTGTCCGAGGCCGTCTCCACAATGCGGTGGGCCTGCGGTTTATTGACCAAACTGGCTAAGTAGACCGCTTTAGAAGCCAGCATCGGGTCGGGGTCGTTGGCCAACTGCGCCAGGACCGGCACCAGCGTATCGTCAATCTGCGGGGCCAGTTGGGCGTAATCGGGTTCATCGCTGCTCAAGCGCAGCCGTAATTCAAGGGGAGTCATGGGCGTTACGCGTTTACGGTTAACAGACTGTTTCGCATGGTCGTAATTTCAGTGCCAACCAAATCCGGGGGCGGATTGGTGATATTGGATGTACCATTGCCCGTCATCAGCCGGTTGTTGTCACCGACGTGGTTCAGGCCCAGTACGTGGCCGATTTCGTGACCCAGCGTCCAGGTTGTCGCGCCACTGGCCACCACCGCGCCCGGTCGTCCGGCCGGGTGAGCCGCGCAACCGTTGTAAGGCGGGTTGGTGGCCTGCACAAAATACACGACCACGTCGTTGGCCCCGACACTGTTGCGGTTGGTAAACAGCGTATTCTGTTCGTCCGTCGTTTGGCCCGCAAAACAACCGCCCACATCGACCACATTGAGATCGGGCAGCGACAGCGTTTCGTTGCTCATGTGCCGTACCCGGATGCCGGTCGGTTCGTAAACCTGCCGCATGGACGCCAGCATGGTGTCGACCGAGATGGTCGGGTTCGTGAGGACCTTGGTGTGGAGCCGCACGGTTTCAAATAGGTTGAAGTCGCCCCCAGCCGCGCTGAACTCAAGCGTGTTCTGGGCGTCGGTCGTGCCGGAAAAGCGGACGCCAATCGAAATGCCGATGCCCCAAAGAACGTCGGGCTTGCCGGCCACGTTGAACCGCTCCAGCCCAAAGGCCGTCGGCGACAAGTTCAGCCCGTCGTGGGTGGCGATTCGGCTTTCCCCGTCATACACGTGCACGTTGGTGACGGCGGCCTGCGTCGAGCCGGCCCGGAACCGCAGCATCACCGAATCCAGCATCTGGCGTTTGTCGTTGACAATGACCTTGGTTGGAACGCCGAAATGAAACCAGTTGGTGGTGTTGGGTTGCCCCACAACCCGGATAAAAAAGCCGGCTCGCCACGTCGTTCGGAGCCGGTCCGGGAACTCCACGACCATTCCGTGCCCGTGGGTCCACATTGCTTCTGTAATTGCCATACGAAAAAAGAGTAAGGTGAATAGTTGATTGACTGGCAAATTGACGAAGGCAAAGGTAGCGTCTTGGGTAGGGCAGGAACAGCGTAATTCGGCGGGATTAGTCTGGTACTACTACGGATTTTAAGCGTTCGTAGTAGTACGCATCCAATTGATTAATAGGAGGTTACATCTAAAAAGAGAAGGCCAGAAATTACGCAGTCGACGGCAGTGGTTTACGCGGACAGGCGCTGATCGGTGCGCCTACCGGATCCTACGGGCGTTGACCGGTTAATAAGGATGTTGGCTCTAATGCGGCTGGTAACGAGAAAAATAAATAGCAAATTTGGAAATGATATTTATTGCGCCGTTCTTTGTTTTAAATTCAAACAAGCAATGCAAACAGGAACTGTAAAATTCTTTAATGAAACCAAAGGGTTTGGCTTCATTAAACCCGATGACGGTGGTGAAGACATCTTCGTCCATGCTTCCGGTCTCATCGACCAAATCCGTGAGAACGACAAAGTGAAGTTCAATGTCGAGCGCGGTAAGAAAGGCTTAAATGCCGTAAATGTCGAAATGGCTTAATCGTAAGATATACCAAGACACCCGTTGTAAAAAACATGCCAGTAGGCATGTTTTTTTTTGCCCATTCGGTTTAGGCAATCATTTTTGCGGTTTAAAATTTTCGTTTGGCTGAATGATCCAACCGATTGAACAACGCACGGCGGCCCGGCTTGGTCTCAACGCCCGGTCCGTAGCCGTTACCCTCGACCTGCTGGCGGGCGGGGCTACCGTTCCGTTTATTGCCCGCTACCGTAAAGAAGCCACCGCAGCCGCCGGCCAAGGCCCCTTGGACGAACTTCAGATTGCACAGATTAAAGAAACTCACCAGCGACTCCTCGACCTCGACAAACGCCGGGAAACTGTTCTCAAGTCGATCAATGAACAAGGCAAACTCACGCCCGACCTGCGCCGAAAACTTGACGCGGCCGAGTCCCTGACTGACCTCGAAGACCTGTACCTGCCCTACAAACCCAAGCGGAAAACTCGCGCCACCATCGCCACCGAACGTGGCTTAGAGCCGCTGGCCAACCGCTTGTTCGACGGACGCGAAACGGATCCCGAGCGGGTTGCCCAACGTTACCTGACCGACGACGTGCCGACCGTCGCCGATGCCTTGCAGGGTGCCCGCGACATTCTGGCCGAGCGCATCAGCGAAGACGCCGACGCCCGGCAGCGGGTGCGAAATTTGTTTGCGCGCGAAGCCCTGATCCGGTCGGTAGTCAAGCGCGGAAAAGCTGACGAAGCTGCCAAATACAAGGATTACTTTGATTTTGCCGAACCGCTCCGGCGCGTACCGTCGCACCGGCTGCTGGCCCTGCGCCGGGGCGAAGCCGAAGGTTTTCTGAGCGTTAGCATCGGTCCTGATGAAGAAGCTGCCGTCGAGCGGTTGGAACGACAGTTTCTGCGACCGGGCGCAACGCCTTTCTGTAAAGAACAAATGGCACTGGCCGTTCGTGATGGTTACAAACGTCTGCTCAAACCCGCCATCGAAACCGAGTTCGACCGGCTCTCCAAAGAAAAAGCCGATACCACGGCCATTCAAGTGTTTGCCGATAATCTGCGTCAGTTGCTGCTTAGTCCGCCCTTGGGCCAACAGCGCGTGCTGGCCATCGACCCCGGTTACCGCACCGGCTGCAAAACCGTTTGTCTCGACGCCCAAGGCAACCTTCTAACCGATACTGTCTTGTACTTGAGTCACTCGGACGGTCAGCGAAAACAGGCGGAAGAGCAAGTTCGGCGGATGGTGGAGCAGTACCGCATCGACGCCATTGCCGTGGGCAACGGGACGGCCGGCCGCGAAACCGAAGCATTCGTCCAGGGGCTGGATTTGGGCAAGCCCGTGTTTATGGTTAGTGAACAAGGCGCTTCGGTGTATTCGGCGTCGGACGTGGCCAGAACCGAATTTCCCGATCGCGACGTGACGGTGCGGGGAGCCGTCAGCATTGGCCGGCGATTGATGGATCCGCTGGCTGAGTTGGTTAAGATTGACCCTAAATCCATCGGCGTTGGGCAGTACCAGCACGACGTGGATCAGAGTGCGCTCAAAAACAGCTTGGATGCGGTGGTCGAAAGCTGCGTTAACTCGGTGGGAGTGTCGCTCAACACGGCCAGCGCGTACCTGCTGCGCTACGTGTCGGGCCTGGGACCGCAGTTGGCCGATAGCATTGTTGCTTACCGGGCCGAACACGGCGCGTTCGCGAGCCGCGACCAATTGCGTAAGGTGCCGCGGTTGGGACCGAAAGCGTTTGAACAATGCGCCGGTTTTTTGCGCATCGAAGGAGCCAAGAACCCCTTAGATAACAGCGCCGTGCACCCGGAACGCTACCCCCTCGTGACGCAAATGGCCGCCGACGCGGGCAGCACCGTTGCCGATCTAATTCGGCGGCCGGACCTGCGCCAACACATTCGCCCCGACCGGTACGTCACCGATACGGTTGGCCTACCGACGCTACGTGATATTTTAGCCGAATTGGAAAAACCCGGCCGCGACCCCCGCGCACCCTTGGCGGTGTTTGCTTACGACGACCGCGTCCGGTCGATGGCCGACTTGCAGGAGGGCATGGTGCTACCGGGCGTAGTGACGAACATCACGGCGTTCGGGGCTTTCGTAGACATTGGCGTTAAGCAGGACGGGCTGGTGCATGTCTCGCAGATGGCGAATCAGTACGTTTCGGATCCGAAAACGGTGGTTAAGGTACACCAAACCGTAAACGTGAAGGTTTTGGAAGTTGATGTGGCCCGCAAACGAATTGCGTTGTCGATGAAAATTTAATAGGTTGCACCCGCCATGCTGAACGTTATTCGTTCATTGACTGACAACCCCTAAACCCCTTCTTATGCAGCAACGCTGGCTTAAAGCCGCCCGGTCAGGCGTAAACCGGTCGTTCCTAACCGGTTTACGCCTGACCCGATGGTTTATCCTGCTTAGTTTTTGTTTTTCTTTTCTGTTGATAAGCTGTGAAATGCTACGGCCATCCGGTCCATCGCGTTCCGTCAGCCGACGACCAAGTAGTTCAGCCACCCGGTCGCGGTTGCCGGCTAACCGGTCCACCGTCAGCCGGGTTGGGGTTGCCCGCAAGCCAACCGGTAAAACGCCGGCTCGTCCGCCCGCGGTGCCGGCTAAGCCGACTGGTCGGGTGGTCGACGCCCGGACTTACGAGAACCGCTACGTGCCCGAAGTCGTTAAAGTGGCCCGCACCTACACCGGCACCCCGTACCGGTCGGGCGGTAACACCGCCGACGGTATCGACTGTTCAGGGTTGGTGTATGCCGTATTTAATACGGTGGGGCTGCGAATGCCGCGTATCTCGTGGCAGCAGTCGGAGGTTGGGCGCGAGATAGAGGTGAATCAAATCCAACCCGGCGATCTAATTTTTTTCGTGCCCGGCAAAGGGCAGGCCGGTTACGTGTCGCACACGGGCATTGTCACGGAAGTCAACGGCGCGGAAAACATTCGGTTCATCCATGCCTCTTCGTCGCGGGGTGTTCGGGAAGATAATTTATACGCTGACTACTTCAAGGGGCGGTTTGTGAAAGCGCTGCGGCCGTTTTGACAAATTTCACCCCACAAGCCAAACGCCTGATCAGCACTTTAAAGTGGTAATCGGGTGTTTGGCTTGTGGGGTAACGAATTAAGCGGCCGGCTGCGCGCTGTTGATCAGTTCTTCCCAATGCGCCCGGTCTTTCTTTTTCAATTTCATTTCCAGGCTCAACGCTTCGTTCCGGGTAGCAAACGACTGGGTAAACTTAAGTTGCCACGGTTTGCCTTCGGCGGTTGCCGGAACAGTTTTAGCGTTATGTTGCCAAAGGGTGATTTTCAAATCTTTCGACTGACCAATGTGATACTGGTCGGTGGAGGGGCTGTATAAAATGTAAACTGTGTGCATGGGGGTATCGGGACTGTTTCAAAACTACACGTTTGTCCGCAAAAATCAAACCCAGTTGAGTAAACGGCCAATTGCGGTTACAGGGCAAAAATTTTCGGCTGCTGAATCGCTTGGGTCGAAAAATTTTGCATATTTGTACCACAAAACGGCCGAAACGCTGTTTTTGGGGGATTAGCTCAGTTGGCTAGAGCGCTTCCATGGCATGGAAGAGGTCATCGGTTCGAATCCGATATTCTCCACCCCGAACAAAGACGCCACTTCTGACGAGTGGTTTTTGTTTTTAGCGGCACGCAAACGCAAAGCCCCCGTGTTTCCAAGGAACACGGGGGCTTTGCGTTTGCCATCATGCACTACCTTACTGCGCAATCATTTCGGCATCGGCCATGATGTAGTTCAGTTCGTAGATATTATCGGCGTTTAGTTTGAGCGTACCGCGGAACGTCCGGCGCTCGTCCGTTTTATACTTCTGCCCCGATTTCTTAAATTTCAGCGACACGACCGATTCCGGCCCCGCGCCCCCGCAGAAGAAACACGCGCTGAACGGGAACGCCGACAGCACGTAGGTGTTCGATTCCAGATCAACCGGCAGGACGTAGCCCGTCAGTTCAACGGTTTTGCCGTTCAACTTCTGAATGCCTTGCCCGAACGTGGGATACAGCATATACACCGATTCTTCGGCATACCACTTTTTCTTGAACGTAACGTCGCGCAGCACTTCCCACGACAGTTTCACCGGCTCGGCCTTCGCGGGCGGAGTGACCGGAGCAGTTGGCAAAACAACGGGGCGGAAGGCCGAAGCAAGCGTGCCGGCAACCAACAGAAGAACAATGAATAAACGGCTCATGGCGTTGGAACTGTAAGGGGCTGTTAACTGGGTAAAACTACAAAAATTTGGTGTTTTTTGTTTATTTTCGGCCTTACTCACCTATCTCGTGTCGGACGTACTTAACGATAACGCAAAACAAAGCCGGGTAATTCCCCTGCGGTTTACGCGCCTGTTCGTAAGCCTGCTGGTCGTGCTGACGCTGCTCTTAACCGTCAGCCAAGCCTTAACCCAGTGGCGGCTAAGCGCGGCCCAGGACGAACTGTGGGTGATTCGCTACGCAGCCCTGCAACGACACCAGAGTCAGCAGATTGTTCTCCAAGCGCTGCAAGTGGCCAATTCCAGTACGCCCCCGGAGTTACGCACCAACGTGGCCGAACTGCGGCAGGTGTTTGTGCCCTTTGAGCGCTACCACCTGCAAGGGCGAGAGGGGCGGGTGTCCGAACGGGACGTGGCCATTCCGAACTCCGACACGATTCAGCGGCTTTACGCAGCCATTCGGCCCGAGTTTACGGCGTTTCAACGCAGCGCGCGGCAGTTGATGCGCCTGCAACGGCCCGCCGATCTGGCCCTGCCCGCTACGCAGACAAGCCTGCAACGGATTCTGGCGAACGAAAATCCGTTTTTGGAAGAGATGGACGGCATTGTGCGGCAGTACACGACCGAACTGCGCACTAAACTGACGCGTCTTCAAACCATTGAGTTTTCCCTCTACGCGTTTGCGGTGCTGGTTCTGCTCGGTATTGGCTTGCTCATCTTCTGGCCCGCGGCCCGCCGGCTGCGCGAAACGGTGGCGCAGTTAATCGAAGCCGAGAGCCGCACGACGGCCGCCAATCGGGAACTGCTGTTGGTGAACCGGTCGCTGAGCGAAACGCGTCAGCAACTCTTTGAGGCAACCCGGCAGCAGTATCAGCAGGAAATCAATGAGCAAAAACTGCGCACCTCGTACCTGATCGCCGGGCAGGAAGAAGAACGCAAACGGCTATCGCGCGAGTTGCACGATGGCCTGGGTCAGATGCTAACGGCCATTAAGTTGCAGGTGGAAGGATTGGAAGCCGGTTTGCGCAAACAAGCCGTTCACATCTCCGGCGTTGACACAACCGCGAGCGCAGTCACGAACGCACCCGCGCACCCACGGGCCGATTACACCAAGAACCTACGCACGCTCAAAACGCTCATCACGCAAACGATTCAGGAAACCCGCACCATCTCTAACAACTTAATGCCGAGCGTACTGAGTGATTTCGGCATCATTTCGGCCCTGAAGCAGTTGGCCGAAGATGATCGCAGCGATACCCTCGACGTTCAGTTGGAAACCAACCTGACGACCGATGATTCGCGGCTCGACCGGAACGTGGAGATTATGCTGTACCGCGTCACGCAGGAAGCCCTGAGCAATGCCATCCGGCACGCCCATCCGTCGCGCATTCGGATTGAACTGATTGACCGGGGCGCTTACCTGCATTTAATTGTCACCGACGACGGTCGAGGGTTTGTTCCCAAACAACGGCACCTGTCGGCCGTCAACGGTCAGGCAGGCGTTAGGGGGGAACTAAGTGTCCGCTCCGGCCGGCCGCCGTCGCAGGGGCTGCACAACATCGGGGAACGCACCAAATTGCTCAACGGTAAGCTCCGAATCCAGTCCGTACCGGGTGCTGGTACCCGCGTTCAAGTTAGTATTCCGTATCAGACACACCCTGTTATCTATGATACCCATTAAGATTATGCTCGTCGACGACCACTCGATTGTTCGGGACGGCATCCGGTTGCTGCTCGAACAGGCCGAACGATTAACGATTATCGACGAAGCTAACGACGGCGAAGAAGCTCTCGATAAACTGAAAACGCACCACCCGAACGGCACCGACCGGATGCCCGATTTGGTGCTGATGGACATTTCGCTGCCGGGCATGTCGGGCATTCAAACGACGCAGGTTATCTCGCGGCTGTATAAATCCGTCCGGGTGCTGATGCTGTCGATGCACAACAACGAAGACTATATCCTGCGGTCCGTGGAAGCCGGGGCGTGGGGCTACATCCTGAAAGATTCGTCGTCGGATGAGATGATTAAAGCCATTCGGACAATTGCGACCGGCGAAAAGTACTATTCCTCGCCCGTGGCGTCGATTATCCTCAACGGCTACATGCAGCAGTTGAAAAAAGGCGACAAAAACACCCGTGCCGAACGGCAATCGAAGCTGTCGAACAAGGAAAAAGAAATTCTTCAGTTTTTAGTCGACGGGATGAGCAGCCGCGAAATCGCCGAAAAGTTGCAGCTCAGCGTCCGAACCGTCGACAATCATCGCGCCAACATGATGCGCCGGCTGCACGTGCGCAACGCGGCCGAACTGGTCAAGATGGCGATGGAGGATAAGTTGATATAGGCGGAGGTTAAACCCATAAGGTCTTGGAAACCTTACGGGTTTATGGGTTACGAACCCAAAGAAACTTTTCTACGTTTGTTTTGACAAAACCGGCGCTCAGCCGGTTTTTCTGTTTTGTAACTTCTTTATATCAGATCGAGTTTATCAACTTTCAAACCCATATTATTATGTCACTTCGCTTAGGAGACATCGCCCCCGATTTTGAAGCCAACACCACGCAAGGGCCTATTCGGTTTCACGAGTGGCTCGGCAATTCGTGGGGCATGTTATTTTCGCATCCGGCTGATTTCACGCCCGTCTGCACGACCGAACTCGGCCGCACGGCCCTGCTGAAGGATGAATTTGGTAAGCGAAACGTCAAGGTTATCGCCGTTTCAGTGGATGATCTGGAGTCACATAACCGCTGGACGCCCGACATTAAGGAAGTAACCGGTTCGGAGGTCAATTTCCCCATCATCGCCGATGCCGACCGGAGGGTGGCCGAGTTGTACGATATGATCCACCCCAACGCCAGCGAACGGACAACGGTGCGGTCGGTATTCGTGATCGGTCCTGACAAGAAAATCAAGCTGACACTGACCTACCCCGCATCGACGGGCCGCAATTTCAACGAACTGCTGCGCGTGATCGACTCGCTGCAACTAACGGCGGACTACCAGGTGGCGACGCCCGCTGACTGGCAGGAAGGCGACGACGTGATTGTGACGCCGGCCGTATCGAACGATCAGTTAGAGACTAAGTTTCCGAAGGGCGTAACGTTTGTCAAGCCGTACCTGCGCACGACGCCCCAGCCCAACAAATAAAGTTTTGGGTTGGTGGTGACCCGCGGGAAACCTATAAACAAACGCTTTCGCTTAGGGGTTAAGGACTTTAGTTTCAACTATAACTACTAAGCGCGTCATGGCAAAGAATAATAACCCCGAACACCGCGAAGGAGGCTTCGCAACGGCCGTTGAGGACCAAGCTGCTAAAATTCCCAACGACGTGTTTTTTTGGGCCGCACTGGCTTCGATGGGTGCATCGCTTTATCTACAGGCGAAGGGCGACCGCGACCGTAGTTTGTTTGTTGGTCAGTGGGCCGCGCCGTTTATGTTGCTGGGCGTTTATAACAAACTCGTTAAGCAGGAAGGCCACGACGGATCGAACTAAATCTTCTAAGTGTATCATAAAAAAAGCCGCCCCCTACGCAGTGGGCGGCTTTTTTATGGCGGTTCGTTCTAAATTACGCCGTATGTTGTGGGGCCGTACGGAGTGGCGCATCTGTTTTATGAAACTAAGTGTAGTATTGTTAGCGCTGTATCGTCGGTACCGGTTCGGGCTGTTGGCCGTCGGTGCGGGCGCGCTGCTTGGCGGCTTGCTCCTTGCCCGGTCGTGCCGCAGCGACGATCAGGAATGGCGGTACGTAAGGGCGTTCGGGATTCGTCTGCCCATGCGTTACGGCATTCACGGTATCGATGTATCGCGGCACAACGACCGCATCAATTGGGCGCGCGTTCGGCAGATGGAGGCCGACGGGGTGCGGTTGCAGTTCGTCTTTATCAAAGCCACTGAAGGCGCAACACTGGCCGATAAACACTATAAAAAGAACTGGCGCGAAGCCAAACGGGCGGAGCTACGCCGGGGCGCGTACCATTTTTACCACCCCACGCGCGATCCCCTTAAACAAGCGGAAAATTTCATCCGGCAGGTCGACTTGGCCGAAGGCGATTTTGCGCCGGTGGTGGATTTTGAGGTCATCAACGGGCAGTCCGACCGGACCGTTATTGACGGGTTGCGGCTTTGGCTCGAAACCGTGGAAAGGCATTACCACGTCCGACCGATTATTTACACCAACGGCAACCTCTACCGGCGCTACATCCGCGGGCAGTTGGACGAGTACCCGCTCTGGATCGCCGACTACTCGACCAAGCACCTGCGCGACTACAAAACCGACAACCTTTACCTGTGGCAGCACAACCCCAGCGGCTACGTCAGGGGCATCCGCGGGCAAGTCGATTTTAACGTATTCGTCATGGACGAAGACCGGCTGGGCGAGATTTGTTTGTGAGGCTACGGCGCTCCGGCTTTCTTCGCCGGTCGGCGGTAGAAAACAAAGCCGTTGGCCGCGCCGGTCCGTTGGATGTTGGGCAGCGAATCGAGGGGCGTGTTTAGTTCGGTGTTTTTCCGGATAAACCACGCGTCTTTGTCGATGGGGCCGCGGAGCAGCCAATTCTGATCGGAATAGTTCGGATTGGTCGGGGCGGGTTTGTGCGTGTAAAAAAAAGGCCCGTAGCTCCGGTAGCCAACCGTTTGCACGTATACGTCCTTGCCCTGCGCCTGCTCGAAGAAACGCATGGCGGTGGCCTGCGAGTAGCCTTCGATGCGGCCGATAAAAAACCAAAGCGTTAGGGTAATAAACACGGCCATGCCGCCGAACAGCGTGAGCGACGCCTGCGCGGTTTGGCGCTGTCCGTACGCCCGAAGGCTTAAGATAAGCACGATCAGGAGCCAGATACCCGGCAAGACCTCCCAGCCCGTCCAGTTGACCGGTGCATTGAGATTCTCCTGCGTAAAAGCGTCCTGATCGGCCACGGCCTTAACCCAGTCTAAGCGGTGGGCCAGTAGGGGCAAGGCCAGCGTGGCCAAGACGTAAACGCTCCCCACGGCAATCAAGCCAAGGCGCATCCAGCGCCCAAACGGCAGCTTGCCTTCTTCCAACTGCGTGAGCGTCAGAGCCGCCAAGTAAGTTAGTGGAAAATAGCACATGGAAGAGTAATGGACGATTTTGGACTGGACGATACTGAATAAGATCAGGACGACCCAAAACAGAATCAGCATCCAGCGCCGAAATTCGCGCTGAATGCTACGTTCCAAGAACAGCGGACGCAGGGCGCGAATGGCGAAAATAGACGCGGGGAAGCACCCAATCAGTAGAATGACGAAGTGGTAACCCGGAAAACCGGCGTGTCCGGCGTCGGGCTGTTTGAACAGCCGAAAGTTGTACGTCAGAAACTCGCGCATAAACACCGGCCCGTGGGCAAAAGTCTCTAAGCCGTACCAAGCCAGCGAAACCAAGGTCGTGGCGGCCGTGAAAAAGAGAAACTGAGCGGGCGTAATGAACCAGCGGAAGCGGCTCAGCAGCCAATACACACCCAGCGTTAGACTCACAATCAGGTAAGCGACGGGGCCTTTGGTGAGCAAGCCCAGCCCCAGCACAAAACCGCCGATAAACAAATACTGCCACGGGCTGCGGGAGACGAGAGAAGGGCTGGCCAGCTTTTCGCGTTTCCACGACGCGAAGATGACGTTGACCAAGCCAATGAAAATGAAGAGGTTAAAAAACGGGTCGATGATGCCGGAGCGGAAATACAGATGGGGCGTCACGGAACCTACGTAAGTCAGCGCCCACACAAATCCGAAGCGGTGGCCGTGCAATTTGTGGCCCAGGTTATACAGGTACACCAGCGTGATAAGGCCGCACAGCGCGTTGGGCAGCCGGGCCGCGAACTCGTCCACCAGCGCCAGCCGGGGACGCCTGGCGAGGAGGCCGTCCAGGTCCAT
>CAXUEB010000041.1:0-1531 GCA_964249775.1 uncultured Spirosoma sp. | reverse complement strand
CCCGTCACGAGCATCTCCCGCGCTGATTCGGCGAAGTTGATTTCGTCCCAGTCGCACAGCCGAACGCCCCCCAGAAACGGGATAAATAACAACGCCCCAACAACGGCAAATAGAAGCGAATAAAACACCTTTTGATTCATGCGTGCTGCGAAAAAGCCCCGTCCGGTAGACCGGGCGGGGCCGTAAAAGTAGGCAAAAGCCCCTTATTTTTTGCCGCTGAAGAACCGCAGTACCCGGCTGACGAAGGCGTCGTCGATGCCCAGTGTCCGTTTTAGGGTTGTGTAGGTCGCCACGGCTTTTTTGTCTAACCAAATCAGAATGGCCTTCGCGCCGTCGTCGGGGCGGGCCTGGTAATTGGTCGCCCGGAGCGTGGGCGCAACGGCTTCTTCGGTGAAATAATAAAGCGCAATTGACTTGCGGGTCATGTCTTCGGGGCACAGGATTGGGTCGGGCAAACCGTGGTACGAGTCCTCGTCGGTGTTGAAAATGACGCAGCGGTTGTAGATCGGCGCGATTTTCTGCACAACCCCTTTCATCTGCCGGTCCCAGAGTTCGAGGTCGCCCCGGTACTCGGGTTTCCAGTCGGGATTGAGGTAAATTAGCAGGTTCACACGCCGACGCCAGTTGCGCTTGTGGGGGTGCACGGTAAAGTCGGCGTGGACGTTCAGAAAGCCGTTGCGTTTGGACTGGTGCAACCCCCCGCCTTCGAGCGAATTGTCGGCAAGCAGATTCGGGATGCCCGTCAGTTGACTCAGGTACGCTACGAAGCGGGGCGAGTTCATCTCCCGGATCACGTCCTGAATGGCGGGCGGCAGTAACTCCATTTTGTTGAGACCGTGCTTTTTCTCGTTCACGTGGACGTAGTGAATCCAGCCCGCGTCGCCTACCGCCGGGAAAGCCGCCAGCGCCCGTTCGGCGGCCTGGGGTTCGAGGAAGTTTTCGAGCGCAATGTGCGGGTACGGTTGATTTTGCCGGTACCGTTGCGCATCGGCTGACAGCGTCGCCTGCCAGCGGTCGTAGTCGAACAGGGCGTCAGCCCCGGTGGATTCGGCGGTCGTAGAGAGAGTAGGGGTCATGCCGCAAAAATACGTTGAAAGTCGGGCGATTGGAAAGGAAACCGTTTTCGGCCAAAAAAGATTACGGGGGAAGTTCGATATTCGCGCTGACTTCACAGACCCAAACGCCATGCTTGCCAACCGCCCGTTTACCAGCCTGCCGGCTTACGCCCAACTCCAGGCCCATTACGACCAGAGTAAAGACCGTCACCTGCGCGATTTGTTTGCTGAAGATTCCAATCGCTTTCCCAAGTTTACCCGGCAGTTCGAGGACATTCTGCTCGACTTTTCCAAGAACCGCATCACCGACGAAACGCTTTTCCTGCTGCTGCAATTGGCCGAGCAGGCCGGTTTGCCCGATGCCATCGAGCGCATGTTTTCGGGCGACCGCATCAACCGCACCGAAGACCGGGCCGTTCTGCACGTGGCGCTGCGGAACCGCTCCAACACGCCCATCGTGGTCGACGGGCGAAACA
>CAXUEB010000040.1:14635-23986 GCA_964249775.1 uncultured Spirosoma sp. | reverse complement strand
CAAGATCAGCGTTATTGCGGCTGAGAAAGAGGATTCGGTTTGGGAAATTGTCTCGGAGATTAACAAACACGTAACGGGCCGGGCGGCCATCGCCATCGAAGGCTTTGCTGACTTGATCAAGAGCTTTAAGCTGCTGCTCGATCAAAGAGACGCCTTCGAGGTAGCGTCGCACATCGCCAAAGCGTCGGGTTTGTTGAAAGAACTTTACGACGACAAGACCGTCGAGGGCCTGGCGCGGTACGAAAACGTGCAGGAACTGCTGAACGCCATTAAGGAGTTTGTCGACAACCCTGACAACGACGACAAGAGCCTCGGCGCATTCCTACAATCGGTTTCTTTGCTGACGACCGCCGACGAGAAAGAAGACGATGGCGACAACGATAGAATAACGTTGATGACCATTCACGCGGCCAAGGGGTTGGAGTTCAAACACGTGCACATCGTCGGGTTGGAAGAAGACCTTTTTCCGAGTCAGATGATGCTTGAAAGCCGCAATGATCTGGAAGAGGAACGGCGCTTATTCTACGTGGCCATCACCCGCGCCGAAAAACGCCTGTCGGTCTCTTACGCCGAAACGCGCTACCACTACGGTCGGCTGAAGATGTGCGAACCGAGCCGGTTCCTGATGGAGATTGACCAGCGCTACCTAAAAATGTCGAAGCTACGTTCGGCCCCCAGCCGGATGGATTTCGACCGGCCCGAGCGCGACCGCAGCGAAACAACCTCGACGGGTTCGATGGCCTTCGTCCGTTCGCTGGCGCAGCGTACCGCTCAGCGGCAGGCCCCGCAGCCGACGACCGCGCACACACCTTCGGCCGATTTTGCACCGACCAGCACGGCGGATCTGGCAGCCGGGCAGCGCGTCGAGCACGCCAAGTTTGGCTTCGGCACGGTCAAAAGCGTCGACGTAAACGGCACCGAGCGCAAAGCCACCATTCAGTTTGAGACGGCGGGAGAAAAGGTGTTGCTGTTGAGCTTCGCGAAGCTGCGGGTAGTGGCTTGAAGATTTGTTCAAATCATCATTGACTTATCAAAACGCTATAGTATCGCCTAATTCTGACACCGGAACCAGAAGGTGGTTACACGGTTAACGTTCCGGCCATTCGCGGTTGTGTTACAGATGGTGAAACCGGTTGAAGAAGCCATTGCGATGGCGAAGAATGCCATTCAGGGGTGTCTGGAAGTGCTGAAAGAAGGGGGTCAATTCATTCCGCCTGATGACAGTCAGACGTTAGAGTGTTCCCTGAATCTGACGACTGAGTTAGTATAAACTTGTCGCCAAAACGGCTGATCAAGATTTTGGAAGAGAATGGTTTCTGCCTCAAGCGGATGGGTAAAGGTAGTCACCACATTTACTACAATCCTGATACAAAAATTACGGTCCCTGTACACAGCAAGGATACGAAGAAAGGGACGCTTTTGGGCGTTCTGAAAGACGCCGGCATTGACACGACAAATCTGGACTAAGGGTATCAGGCAAGAGTGCAGACAGTTTGTTGTACAGTGTGCCGTGAACCGGCTGCGTTCTTAACATTAAGGCAGTTACTCAGTACATTCATCCCTGGGTGATGCCTGCATGACGAGAAAGAAGCTAAAGCCCAACAGAAACAGCCACCCCATCGAATTGTTTTGCAGCAGGTAAAGGAAGCCAATCACTAAGCCAAGCGTGCAAAGAATCAAATTCTGCCAGGCGGTGCGTGCCTGCTGACGGGCTGAATCAACGGATTTAGTTTTGACAAACCAACGTGAAGAACCAAATAATTTCATGGTGTTACGGTAGAAAAGGTATTGAATACAGTGTCGTTGTAAATATATAAAGCAGTTTCGTCTGTTGATTACTAAAAACACCAATAAATTTCAACGTCCTCCAGCCAGCCGTTTGGTTAAAATAATGGTGCTGTTTTTGCCGTTAAGAATAGATGATTCCACGTTCCCATCGCACCGTATGAATCCCGCAAGGGCATTAATCGCCAGCCTTTTTCTGTTTAGTTGCTTTGTCCAGGCAAATGGTCAACCCGGCGTACCGACCACCGTGGCGGTTCGTCCGGGGCGCGATTCGGTCGCTACTGCAGTGACGGAACTGCGCGCTCAGAACCTGGGCAATCAAGTGAATTCGGAGTATAATGAAATTAATCCAATGATTGCGCCCGACGGTCGGACGCTGTATTTCGCCCGCATTAGTCACCCTAACAATACGCACGGCGCGAAGGGTAGTCAGGACATTTGGTACTCCGAGTTTGATGAAGGCAGCAAGCAGTGGGGACCCGCCCGGCGCATGGGTTTTCCGCTCAACAAAGACGAGTACAATTGCGCGTACAGCATCACGCCCGATGGGCAGACAATGCTCATTAAGGGACAGTATAACAACGGCAACTACGAAACGCGCGGCTTTTCGATCAGCAAGCGCACCGCCAACGGATGGTCGCCCCCCCAGAAGTTAGACATTCCCGGTTACGTCAATATGAGCAAGGGACAGTTCGACTGCGGATTCATGTCGGCCGATGGGAAGGTCCTGCTGATGGCGTTCAGCGAAAAGAAAAACAGCAAAGAAGACGACCTTTACGTTAGCTTCCGGCAGAAAGACGGCTCGTGGACGAAGCCGATGGACCTCGGCCCGGAAGTCAATGCCAAGTTCACCGAAACGACGCCGTTTTTGGCCCCCGATGGCGCAACGCTGTATTTTTCGAGCGACCGCGAAGGCGGGCAAGGCAGCAACGACATTTACGTCTGTAAGCGCGTCGACAAAACCTGGAAGCACTGGAGCAAGCCGGTTAACCTCGGTCCCAACGTCAATACGGACGGTTACGACGCGTATTATACCTTGTCCGCTTCGGGTGAGTATGCGTACTTGACCACGTTTAAAAACACGCTCGGCAAGGGCGACATCGTGCGGGTTAAACTCACCGACGACCGGCCGACGAATCAGCCGAGCCGCGTCGGTGGGGGCGGTGACGACGTCGCGAACAACCCGAACAACACCCGGCCCGACCCGGTGGCGCTCATCAGCGGCAAGGTTATCGACCAGACAACCGGCAAACCCGTCGAAGCTCGGATTATCTACCAAACGCTGTCCGACGGGGCCGAAGTAGGCGAGGCTACGTCCGATCCGATTACGGGCGAATACAAAATTGTCTTGCCCTACGGTCAGAAATACACCATGCGGGCCATCGCTAAAGACTTCATTGCCGAAGGCGATAACGTGGACCTGACGAAGACTGGAGGTTTTCAGGAAATTAAGGGTAAAGAACTAAAGCTGGTGCCCATTAAAGAAGGCGGAATCGTGCGACTGAATAACATCTTCTTCGACACGGGTAAGTCGGAACTCCGCTCCGAATCCAGCCCTGAACTCGACCGTTTGGTGACGACCCTGAACGAGACCCCAACAATGGTGATTGAAGTGCGCGGCCATACCGACAACACCGGCTCGAACGAACTAAACGCTAAACTCTCGCAGGACCGCGCCGACGCCGTGCGCGAGTACTTCATCAGCAAAGGCATCGAACCCGACCGCGTCGGCAGCAAAGGCTTTGGCGAAACTAAACCCGTTGCCACCAACGACACCGACGACGGCCGCCAGCAAAACCGGCGGGTGGAGTTTGTGATTGTAAAGAAATAAGTTTGTGGGTTTGGTTGTTTGTCTGTTCGGTTGTTATAAAAGCGTCAGCCAACAACCGAACAGACAAACAACCAAACAAACCTAATCGAGTCCCGGCCGCTTAAACGCTCGGGCTTCGGGGAACGTAGATTCCATTTCCCGGCGCAGGCGCGTTAGCAGGGCTAATAAGTCGAGCAGGTTATCCGTCTTTTCGGGGTAGTGTTGCAGCATCGTCTGCCAAGCGAGCAGCGAACGGTCGATGCTGACCAGCACTAACTTAGCCTTGCCGAGGTGATACGCGTTGAGGTGAGGGTCGTTAGTGGGTTCGATCAGGGCGCGGAGCGCCGACTGCGTTTTCACCGGGATCAGCGTCCGGTACCAGCGAATCATCTCCCAGGCGTCCTTCAAAGCGTGCAGCATCGGCATCGCTTCTTCCTGCGTGCGCAGGCCCAGCCCAATCTGCCGAATTTGCTGTCGTCCGGCCCGTTCGAGCAGAGTCTTTTCTTCGTTGAGCCAGGTCCCCGTTTGGTTTAAGTAATCAGTAGCCAGAACGGTTAGGGCGTGTTGGCGGATGAGTTCACCTGTGCTTTCTTCGTGCCGAATCGCTTTTTCTTCCAGCGCCAGCGCTTGTTGTTCGGTAAGGCCGTCAGAACTTGCCAGTCCTTGCGCTTTGCGCCTGTTTTCGATGTACTGCTTCGTCAGGTTCAGCGCGTCCGTAAGCTGCTGAACCAAATCGCTACCAGCATTGAGCGGTTTGGCTAAGCCCGTCTCGGACTGGATCTGGTAGCTACGGCAACGGCTCGTGAAAAGGCATCGTTCACACCAGGTGTCACAATAGTTATAGATGCCTGCTATGAGATTAGGTTGTAGTTTCATCGGTTGTTACGGTTCAAAGGTTACTATTGTTTTATAAATTTAATAAATATCAAAATATAAGCCATAATCAAACAACGCAGAAATTTAAGGTTGATTTGACCAATCCTACGCGTTAAAGCAAAGCCATCGAACCACTTATCCGCGCATACAGCCGGTTGAAACCAGATGGGTTCGTCCTTCTAATTCACCGCCGTTACGTAACACGGGCTTATACCTTTGCTGATGACCAAACCATATGCGTATGAAACGTCTTGCCTTCTTCATTGCTTGCGTGCTGCTGACCAGCACACTCGTTGCCCAAACGACTCCACCGGCGGCTACGTCGCCCGAAGCGCTCAAACTCGATTCGTTAGCCAAACTGGCGCAGCGTTTCCTGAACAACAACCAAGCCGATTCGCTATATGCGCTCATGGGCGATGCGTTCAAGCAGCAGATTTCACCGGAGAAAATGCGCGAAGTGACGGGGCAAATCGTGGGTCAGTTAGGCAAGTGGGTATCGTCGGAGCCGCGGGGCGTTAAAGACGGCGTTGCCCGGTACAAAGCCCAGTTCGCCCGCGCACCCATCGATTTTTACATTAGTCAAAATAAGCAGGGTAAAATTGAAACGTTCCTGTTTAAACCCCTGACCGAGTAAGTTATGCGCGCTTTGTTTCTTCTGACGAGTCTGATTGCGTTAGGCGCAACGGCTCAGCCGGCTCAAATCGGGCGGTTAGAAGCGTTGGTCCGGTTGTCGGAACGGCACTACAACGCCCAACAGCCGGACTCGCTTCACCAGCGGCTGACGCCTGAATTTAAGCAGCAAGTGTCGGCTGCCGAGTGGCAAACGTTTTTAACCGACGTACATGCGAAGATGGGCCGCTGGCTGCGCAGTGAACCGACCGGGACGGTGGATGGAGACGGCTTTACGCATTACAAAGCTACGTTTGAGCGCGGAACGCTGCTGTTTAAATTAGCAACCGACAGCAAGGGACAGATTACGGGTTTTGGGTTGTCGCCTTACGTAGCGCCCGCGGTCAGCGCCAAGCGATTAGCGACCACAAACCTGCTCCGAACGGCACACGACCGTCGGGTTGATTCGGTCATTCGGGCGCACAACGCCCGGCATCCAACGGTTGGCCTGAGCGTTGGTCTTCTGCGCAACGACAGTTTGTTTGTGTACGGCTACGGCGAAACCGCCGTGGGCAACGGTCGGCTACCCGATGGTAATACTAACTACGAGATTGGGTCCATCAGCAAGACGTTTACGGCTACGTTGCTGGCCAACGCCGTTCGGCAGGGGCTGGTTCAACTCGACGATCCGGTTAACAAACACTTACCCGATTCTATTCCGGCGCTACGAAAAGACAGCGCCGTTGCGACGATGGTCACGCTGGCGAATCACACGTCGGGTTTGCCACGACTACCACCGAACTTAATGACGGCGAACTTCACGATGCAGAATCCCTACCGGAACTACGATCAACGAGCGTTGTTTTCCGGCCTGAGAACGGTAACGCTGTCGAGCAAACCCGGTACAACGTATCAGTATTCAAACCTGGGCGTAGGCTTGCTGGGCACTATCCTGGAACGGAAAACCGGTCGTTCGTACGAGCAATCACTGGAAACCGTCATCACGCGGCCGTTGGGCATGAACAACACCCGAGTTAGCCTGTCCGATGGTGACGAAGTAACGTTGGCGCAGGGACACACAAAAGACGGGCAGCCCACGCCGAACTGGGATTTTATGGCCTTAGCCGGTGCGGGCGGCATTCGATCCACGGTCAACGACTTGCTGCTGTATCTACGGGCCGAACTGGGCAAAGGACCCAAGCTGTTGATCGAAACCATGCAGCGGACGCACATCGTTACGTTTACGAATGGGCAGCGAACGGTTGGTTTAGGGTGGCAACGCAACCGCGTCGGCAACGAAGTTTGGCTGATGCACAACGGCGCTACGGGTGGATACGTTAGTTTTGTAGGCTTCAATCCTCAACGCAAAACGGCCCTTGTTCTGCTTTGCAACACAGCGGGTGGAATAGACGAAGCCGCTTTTGCGTTAATCAAAGCAGGAACGTTGTAAACGATTACGAGCCGTTACGATCTAAGATTATGCAACTCAACGCCGGCTGTGAACTTCGGTTTGAAGCGCACGCGCCTACGCCGTTAATCCTGATGCTCCGGCCGCGCTCCGGAGCCGGGCAGTGGATCATCCGTGAAGAATACCAGATTACGCCGGCCGTCAACGTAACCGAGTTTACGGACGTGTACGGGAACCTTTGCCAGCGGCTCGTGGCACCCGAAGGGCCGTTTTCGATTCATTTTGCGGCCACCGTGCAAACCGCCAGTTCGATTGACGTGCTGCCCGGTGCGCCTTACACGCCCGTCGAAGAACTGCCCGACGATGTGCTGCATTATACGTTGCCCAGTCGCTACTGCCAGTCGGATCAGTTGGGCCACTTGGCCGCCGAGGTTACGAACGGTGCCGAACCGGGTTACGACCAGGCCGAAGCCATTCGGAGATGGATTCACGAGAACGTAAAATACGAATATGGCACGAGCGACGCCAGCACGTCGGCGGTCGATACGGCCGATAAGCGGGTTGGAGTTTGCCGCGATTTTACGCACCTGGGCATTTCGCTTTGTCGGGCGCTCAACATTCCGGCCCGGATGGTCGTTGGGTACTTGCACGAGCTTGATCCAATGGACCTGCACGCTTGGTTTGAAGCGTTCATCGACGGCCGCTGGTTTACGTTCGACGCGACGCAGGAACGGCCCCGCGGCAACCGCATTACCGTGGCTTACGGCCGGGATGCCGCCGATGTTGCTTTTACGACGCAGTTTGGGCCAATGACGCTCAACGATATGAAAGTGTGGGTTGAGGCTACTGTGGATATGGCCGCCATGGATATGGCCGCCGTGGATATGGTTAGCGCGGACGATGCAGCGGCTAAGTTGGCTACCGATTCAACTATTAATCATTCGCCGGAGCAGGCTGAAAAAAAGGCGCAGCCGGCTCCAACCGATTCGGCTTCGGTGGGGTCTAATAATCAAACAGAAAACAAATTATGAACGCACGACTCCTTCTATGTGCTTTGCTGGCAACAGCGACCGCTTGTCGGCAGGAAGGCGATGTCCAGCCTAACCCATCGTCGTTGGCCGAAGAGGTCGTGGGGACATACCGCACCAACGTGTACTTAGACCCGGCGTGCGTGGCTACGCCAACCGAGCAAATGCCGTACGCGGAGTTAAAACGGGAGTCGGACAGCACCGTAACGTTAGCGTACACAAGCCTGTATCCCGATAAAGCAATTAAGCGGATTCCCAACGTCTTGCTGAGTCGTCAGCCCGAAGCTATCCATCTTTACATTGCCGGTTCAAGCGCCGGTACGTTAGCGACCGACCGCGTCTTTGTAAACAACGGCATGGAAAAGCAAGGCAAACTCCTTCGCCTGACCTTGCCGGGTGATTCGCCGAACGCCCGTGCGCCCATCTTCATCGGGTTAAAACAGTAACAAAACCCCAACAAAAAGCGCGACACACGTCTGGGTGTCGCGCTTTTTGTCATTGCTCAACGGGTTTTTACCGAACGGCAAACTCACCGCTGCCGATGCGGAATCCTTCCGCGTATAGCTCAACCGTGTACTTACCCGGCTTGTACGGAATGCCGCGGGTGTAAAGCAGTTCAACGTTTTGGCCGTTGCTGGTGTAGTTAACGGTTTGCTTCGTCGTGTAAATCGTTTCGTTGCCATCGACCGTGAAGGTCCCCGAACCATTGGCCATGTCCGACACAACGGCCCCCTGCGGGTCAAGCACCCGAACGTACACGTCTTTCGGCTCTTCCTTGGTCAGCGGGTTGTCGAGCAGCGTATAAACCAACTTAATTTTGTCTAACCGCTTGGCTTTGTAGGCGTCGTCTTCTTTAACTTTGCCTTTAGAGCTTACCGCGAATACCTTCACGTTCTGGGCTTTCAAGGCGGCTGCGCGGGTTACTTTCGTGCTTAATTCCTGATTTTGCGACACGACCGTCGTAACCGAGTCCGTCAAGCGTTGGCGTTCGGTTTTTAACCCCGTGTTTTCTTCGTCTAGTACTTTGACGTTGGTCGCCAGCGTTACGTTCTCCCGCTGAAGGTTGGCGATGAGCGTATCTTTCTCGATCAAGAACGCTTCGTACTGCTTGATCTTGGCTTCGTACTTCGAGATCGAAATCCGGTTACCTTTCCGCAGCGAGGCTTTATCCCGCTCCAGGTCCGCCCGCACTTTCTCCAGTTCGGTTACGTCGCCACCCAACTTTTGTACTTCGGCAATCTTGGCGTCCAGCGCCGTTGAGATCGAATCTAATTTTACGCGGGTCGTCGAAAGCTCTTCGACGCGCTCGGAGATAGTTACCTCCTGGTTTTCCGATACTTTCTTCTGGTCGAAGTACAGGTAACCCGTTACCCCGGCCAAGCCTGTCATGATAATCAGGGCGGCCAGCAGGGCACCATTCGTTCGGGGTCTTTGTGGATTGTTTTCCATAGTCATTTTTCGGTTTTACGATTCAACATGCACTGGGTACTCGTGTAGAGGTTGCTTCATTGAGTTTAGGAAACGTGCGCGAAAGTTGGGAGTGGTCAGTAAACTGGTTCAAGATCGTTTTGGTATCGTAACGAGAGCCTTTACCCCGATATTGTTCGGCCAAATCTACTGACTGGCCGCAAAATTGGGAATTAATCGGTTGGCGCGCAATCCTTTTGACCGAATAATCAACATATTCTACTGAGTGGCCTGATCGATCCGTGTTGAAAACGGGTTATCGACAGGCTAATAGAAGGCCCTTGTAACAACGCCATTTCCTCAACGTTTTATAAAAAAGAGATACCGGTATGCCAGAATTGCCCGAAGTTGAAATTCGTCGTCAATAC